>NZ_JACANS010000002.1:0-251271 GCF_030329305.1 Acinetobacter sp. 251-1
ATTTTGTGTGTAGGCTTCTTCATTTGAAAATTATATCGCTGAAAAAGCCTTTACAGATAGGTTTGTGCAACAAAGCCTCAGCAAAGCAACGGTGATTAGTGAGGGACAAGAAGCACGTATCTATTTTAAAAATGCAGATCCAAATTTTAAAAGATACAATAAAATCCGTTATACAAAAAACATGTATGTATTTTCACTCATTTTAATTTTTATTATTGCTTCTAGCATTTGTATTGCATCTTTATTCAGTTGTTTGAAAAATTATAAAAACAATATTTCTTCAATAATAATCTATATTTTAGGATTAATTTTTGTTGTTTATTTTATATTTTACAAATTTATTTGGATATGGCTTCAAGTTGAGTTTAGGGTATTTTAGAATTTAAAATAGCTTGAGTATTATATTTGCAAAAAAATTGAAACCCTATGCTATTTTATTGGAAATAAACTGAGATGTTAAAATTAATTTATTATGTTCCCGAGTCACATTTAGAGACGACAAAAACAGCAATATTTGCAGCAGGTGCAGGTGGAATTGGAAATTATGAACATTGTGCATGGCAAGTGTTAGGCACAGGGCAATTTAAACCTGTGCAAGGCGCACATCCATTTATTGGTGAGTTGGATGTTTTAGAGCAAATCCCTGAATGGCGTGTGGAAACGATTGTTCCTGAAGATAAAGCGAAAAAAGTGGCAAAAGCTTTAAAAGCAAGCCATCCTTATGAAGAGCCTGCTTTTGAGTTTATTCAGATGGTTGAGATTAATTGACATTAATTGACATAAGTCAGTTCAAAAGTATCCTCTCTTTACGAAACAGTATTTCTCATCCCTCAACGGGAGAGAGGACTTTATTTTTAAACCTTTTCAATAAATAAATCACGATCAAAACGATACTGTGGGAAGAATACGCCATCTTTGGCACGTTCACCCGCGGCAATCACCATAACGGGATATTGTTGATCATTCAAATTTAAAATTTGACGTAGCATAGGTTCATCAAAGCCTTCCATCATGCAACTATCAAAACCATACGCGCGCAAAGCCAAGACAAAATTTTCGCAAGCCAATGCAGTGGTTTTTGCGGCCCAAAGCTGGGCATCAGCAGGATTAAAAGCAGTTACAGGCAATTGCTTATTCATACTACGGGCAATTTTAAATGCCACCTTTTTAAAATTACCCAAAGTATTGAAATAACCCGTTTTATAGTTATACGGAATATATTTGTAATATTTTTGCACCGCTGGTGGTACTTCAGGAAATGGAAATTCACTGATATTACGTTTTGACATTTCATTGACACGATCGGTACGTGCGACACAAACAATCAGTTCAGCAGCTGTTTTTGCAGCCAATTGACCTAAGCAAGCTTTGACCAATTGTGTTTTCTTCGCTTGATTTTGCACAACATAAAATGTCCAAGGCTGTAAATTAGAAGAGTTCGGTGCAAGCAAAGCTAAATCTAAGCATTGCTCTAAAATGTCGTTTGGAATTTGCTTTTCTGTAAATTTACGTACAGAGCGGCGGCTTTGCAGAACAAGCTTAAAGTTATCAACATCAATATCTTGTGGAGCAGGTTCATAATAACGTTGTTTAGTTGAATTTTCTTGTGACATAAGATTTGCCTAAGATGAAAAATAAATTAGCATTTAAAATGAAAAAGCCACTGAATATTATGACTTCAGTGGCTTTGGCTCATCATATACTCAATTAGTTAAATTGAGAAAAATCGGGTTTACGTTTTTGCATAAATGCTGAAACAGCTTCTGCCATTTCAGGTGATTTGACACGGCTCATAAATATTTCAGCTTCATGATCTACACACTCAATGATTTGTTGTAAATTGTGTTTCATTAAGGCTTTACTTTGTTTTAATGAAGCCAATGGAAGTGAAGATAAATGGCGTGCTTGTGCTTCAGCATGTGTATAAGCATCTTCTACAATTTCGTTGACTAAGCCTGTAGCGAAAGCTTTTTCTGCATTAAATTTTTGTGCAGTAAAAATAAGCTCAGCCGCTTTATGATAACCTGCTTGTTGTACCAAAAGCTGTGTTGCGGCACCTTCAGGAGATAGACCTAGACTAACAAACGGCATTTGGAATAATGCTGTATTGTCGCTATAAACCAAATCTGCATGTAATAAAATAGTGACACCAATTCCAATGGCTACGCCGCGCACAGCGACAATCAATGGTTTAGAAAAACGAGCAGCCGACTTTAATAACACAAATGGCGGATTCATACCTGCTTTACGATCTAGAGGCTTTTGTGCAAAAGCCAAGAAGTCTTGCATATCATTACCAGCCGTAAAGTCATTGTCTTGACCGCGGAGAATGATATTGCGTACAGCATCATCATGATCGGCTTCATCCAATGCTTGCGCAATCCATAAATATAACTCGCCATAAAGTGCATTTTTTGCTTCAGGACGATTAATCGCTAAAGTGAGTGTGCCGTTGTCTAAATTTGCATTTAAATGTGGATGTGGCTGTTGAATACAACTGAGGGTCATCGTACTATCCTTGCTTTAAAATTCATTGGATTTTTATAACGCCATTATGTCGCATATTTTATGTGTAGACGCAAACTGGTCAGTTCATAAAAATGAGGACTATGATGCAATATTGTTTTGATTATCTGGTTTATATAGGTCGTTTTCAGCCTTTTCATTTGGCACATATGCAAACTATAAACATTGCATTAGCGCAAAGTCAAAATATAATTTTGGCATTAGGTTCGGCACAAAATGAGCGTAATATTAAAAATCCTTTTAGTGCTGAAGAACGTGAAAATATGATTCTCTCTAACTTTTCAGCTGAAAATCAAAAACGTATCCATTTTGTGCATGTTATTGATGTTTATAATGATGTGAAATGGGTAAAATTAGTGAAGTCTTTGGTCAATGAAGTGGTTAAGCCTGATGACCGAGTCGGTTTAATTGGTCACTTTAAGGATGAATCTTCTTATTATTTACAGCTTTTTCCTGAATGGAAAATGGTTGAGTTAGATAGTTTGAAAGGGTCAATTTCAGCAACACCACTAAGGGAAGCATACTTTCAGGGTGAAATTAAACAGGCTGAATTTCCGCTTGGAACAGTGGAGTTTTTACAAAAATTTCAACACACTGATCATTATCAGCAACTCAAAGCTAAATTTGCAGCTCAAGATACATCGAATATTGAGCTTTAATCGAAAATTTTAAATATATACATTATTCTGATTCAAATAGATATTTACTCTGTTGAATCAGATGCTGTGTCAAAGCTTCGAGTTGAGGCGATTGTCGCTTCCAATGATGCCAATATAAAGGGATCTGTATTTGGGCAAAAGGCATTATTTCAATGAGTTGACCATTCTGAACGCGATTCTCAATTTGAAAGTCAGGCAGTAGACCATAACCAAAGCTCAATAAAATTGCTTCTGCAAAAGCCGTTGAAGATGGGACACTATGATAAGGAAACATAGTTTGAGTTAAGCCAAAATGTTGCGTTAAAATTTGCTGATGTAGTTGGTCTTTTTCATTGAAAATTACAGCAGGTGTATTTTTTAAAATTTCACGTGAAATATCATTTTTAAAATATTGTTGATAAAAAGCTTGACTTGCCACCATACGATAGGTCATTTTTCCTAAAGCATGTGTGTGACAACCATGCATAGCTGTTTTTTCGGTAGAAATACAGGCATTGACCAAACCTGCTTCGAGTAAATGATGGGTTTGAGTTTGATCATCAATTTTTAAATCTAATAAAATGTTCTGTTGTTGTACAGATTGTTGTAGTGCAGCCAATAACCATGTGGCTAAAGAGTCTGCATTGGTTGCGATTTTTAATTTATAAAAAGTAGATGCCGGATGTTTACCTTGAAAATTTTGTAATAGGTCACTTTCCATTAAGCGAATATGTTGTAGATGTTGTAATAGCGTTTTTCCCATTGGTGTGACACGGCAAGGACGCTCTCGTAAAATTAATACTTGTCCTAATTGTTTTTCTAATGTTTGTAGCCGTAATGTGACTGCTGAAGCTGTGATATTGAGTTGGATTGCAGCGAGTTCAAAACTTCCTGTTTCAGCAATGGCTAAAAATGCTTCACTTTGTTTGCTTCGTAACATATTTATGGCTCATTTGGGCTTTATTTGGCTAAGAAAAATTTAGTTTGGATGAGATTTTCTAAGAATAATTTATTTTTGAATGGAAAACGAGATAATGACGACATTCAGTGATGTTATCGTATAGTTAAAATGCAATCATTTATTCATGGATTTGCGATTGGTATGAGTCTGATCGTGGCTATTGGGGCACAAAATGCCTTTGTTCTCAAACAAGGTTTAAAAAGACAATATGTATTTTGGGTATGTTTACTTTGTGCCACTTCTGATGCAATTTTAATTGCGCTAGGGGTAACAGGTTTTGCCCAAGTCATTCAAAATTATCCGCTAATTTTGAGCATCGCAAAATATTTTGGTGCTGCTTTTTTATTTATTTATGGTGCACAACATTTTTATGCTGCTGTAACGCAAAATCAAAGCTTATCTGCAAGTGATACTCAAGCAGAAAATGTGTGGAAGATTTTAGCCATTTGCGCTGCATTAACATGGTTAAATCCGCATGTTTATTTAGATACAGTGATTTTGTTGGGTTCAATTTCTACACAGTATGCAGCAAACAAAATGTATTTTGCTTTCGGTGCAATGACAGCTTCATTTATATTTTTCTTTTTCTTAGGGTTTGGTGCAAGATTTTTGCAACCGATTTTTCAAAGACCTCAAGCATGGAAAATTTTGGATATGATGATTGCTTTGATAATGTGGGCGATTGCTTTTAATTTGCTATTGAATTGAATTTGAATGAATCATTAACTTGTGATTATGAAATACACAGTGGATGTTCATATCAAAAATATTGATCAAAAACTTGAAGTAAACTCTCGTACTAAAGTCATTCATGTTGTACAAAATAAAAGCTTATTATTTAGTAAATAATAAGCTTTTATGCATAGGTAATTTTAAGATTTAAGGAATAGTTGCTTCATTCATATGACGCGCACCTTCTAGCAGCATACGAATCATAATCATCGTTTGTTCAGCTACTTCTTTACGTTCATGATTTGGCAGATCCAATACTTTTGCTCCCATGTTAAAGACCAATTGTGTAATGGCTTTAGCGACAAGCTCAGGATGAATGAGTTTATGCCGATTCAGTTTTTCTAAGCGAATTAAATCTTCTTGTAACTCTTGTTGAAAAAAAGCCAATTGTTGATCTACCGCATGTTTATATTGGATTGAACCTGTATAACCTTCACGTAATAATAGACTTAAATTTCCTTCGTCAGCATCTAATTGTTCAATGAATACTTCAACAGAACTTCGAATAATGCTGCCATTTTTAGTTGCTTGTAAACGTGCTTGATGCAAAATTTGACGTAAAACACCGCCTGCACGGTCAATTAACTCAATTGCAAGTTCATCAATATCTTTAAAGTGTCGATAAAAACTATTGGGTGCAATGCCTGCTTCACGTGCAACTTCTCTTAAACTTAAAGAAGAAATACTTTTTTGTGGGCTAATTAAATTTAATGCAGCTTGAAAAAGCTCTTCTTTAGTAATGGTTGCTTTTCTGCCTACTGAACGCACAGATACTTTTTCAAGAGCAGAATCTGTGTCTTGAACGGAAATAGAATTTTCAGAGAGTGCAGAGCTTTGCTTCATAAATATCAAGTAAATTAAGTTATTTAACTATTATAGCCGTTGCGATTACATAAATGAAATGTCTAGATACAATACAAGTGTATATACAAATATATATACATATGTATAATAATTTAAATTCTATTGAGTGGTACGCCTCTGATGCATGCTATTGAAAAGCAAAAATCTCCTATAAATTCAATATTTGAAGTTGTATTGGGCACTCATGCAAGCAACTTCTGGCTACAAAAAATTAATCCTTTATGGTCAATTCAACAAGCACTTGGAAAAATTGTCCAAAAAGAACAAACCGCTGTTGATATGGTGAGTTTGACCATTCAAGTAAATCGTAATTTTAAACATGGGCAAGCAGGGCAACATCATCCCATCACGATTGAAATCAATGGTCGTCGCTATGAGCGTACTTACAGTTTGACTCAACTTGATAAACAACATGTTGTATTAACAGTAAAAAAAGTTGAAAAAGGTATCGTTAGTCAGTGGTTGAATGAACAAGCAAAAGTCGGAGATATTCTTGAGTTTGGTCAGCCTTATGGTGAAATGCAACTGCCAAACACAACCCAGCCACTTGTATTATTGGCTGCGGGAAGCGGCATTACACCAATGTATAGCTTGGTGAAGGATTTGCTTCAAAACAAAAAAAATAAAGAGCAAACCGTACATCTGCTGTATTGGGTAAAAAAACATGCCGATGTTGCATTTAAACAGCAGTTTGAACAATGGGCAGTACAATATCCAAACTTTAAATTTGATGTTTTTTATACACAAGATACGCCTAAAGATGCACGTTTAAATGTTGAATATTTACATTTGGTGAAAGACCTTACACAAAGTACAGTTTATGCTTGTGGTCCATCAGGTTTTGTCCGCACTGGGGAAAGTTTATTTCAGTCTGCACATGATTTTAAAAGTGAAGCCTTTAGCCTTACGCCGATCATTTCTGATGAAACAGGCTTTGTAAATGTGACTTTAACTCAGTCGAATAAGGTGCTGGCGATTCCAAAAGGTCAGTCTATTTTGGTGAGTTTAGAACAACAAAACATTAAACCACAGCATGGCTGCCGTATGGGAATTTGCAATAAGTGTGCATGTAATAAAGCCCAAGGTGCAACCAAAAATATGGTCAATGGTCAAGAAAACGCTGAACCTAACAATTTACTTAGAATTTGTGTAAATACTGCACAAACTGATTTAGTTATCGACATTTAAGCGAGTTTTATCATGAATATGCCAGTTAAAATTCAATATTTTACCAATCCTAAAAACCGTGAGTTAACTCAGTTTGAGTTAGATGAACTTGCCCGTGAACTTGATGCAATTAAGCAAGAAGTTCTTGATGATATTGGCGAGAAAGATGCGAAATACATTAAAAAGGTTTATGCAGCGATTCGCTATAGCAGTATTTTAGGGCGCGCGTGTCTTTTTGCGGGTTGGTTCCCACCAGCATGGTTGTTAGGCACAGGTTTACTTGGCTTTGCCAAAATCATGGAAAACATGGAGCTAGGTCATAATGTCATGCATGGACAATATGATTGGATGAATGATCCACGTTTTAAGGGTACTGATTACGAGTGGGATATTGTCGGCACTTCTGATAATTGGCGTCAGACCCATAACTATAAACACCATACCTATACCAATATTAAAGGTATGGATGATGATATTGGTTATGGTTTATTGCGTCTTTTCCCTGAACAGCGTTGGAAACCAGGCTATTTATTACAGCCTTTATACAGCATTCCATTTTGTTTGTTATTCCAATGGGGTGTTGCAATCCAAAATCTTGAAATTGGTAAAGTTTTTTATAAGCGTAAAACTTGGGCACAATTTAAAGAAGAATGGAAACCGACGCAGAAAAAAATAGGTAAGCAATTTTTTAAAGATTATGTATTTTTTCCTTTAATTGCAGGACCTGCGGCGTTGCCTGTGTTCACGGGCAATTTAGTTGCAAATGGCATTCGTAACGTTTGGACATTTAGTATTATCTTTTGTGGTCATTTCACTAAAGATGTAGAAGTTTTTCCTAAAACAGTATTACAAAATGAAAGCCGTGGACATTGGTATATGCGTCAAATTCGTGGTTCTTCGAACTTAACGGGTTCAGAAGCATTCCATATTCTGACGGGTCATTTAAGCCATCAAATTGAGCATCATTTATTTCCTGAAATTCCTGCACGTCGTTATCGTAAAATGGCACCGAAAGTACAGGCTGTATGTGAAAAATATGGTTTGAACTATAACAATGCAAGCTTATTCAAACAGTATGGTCAGGTACTTGGACGTATTGTCAAATATGCTTTTCCATTTAAAAAATAATCAGCATTCATTTTGAAATAAAACCGCTTTAGAGCGGTTTTTTTATTGGGAATAAGTTTGAGTGTTGTCATGATGATTAAGACGATAAATTGACTGTGCTCAGTATGAGCATTGAAGATTGAAAAAAGCATTAAAATAAAGACAAAGAGAATAGATCATAACCCATTCGCCCAATTAAAAAGACCAATAAAATCAAAAAGAAAATACGAATGAAACCACTGCCATATTTCATTGCCAACGCCGTACCTGTAATAGCTCCCAAAATATTACATACAGCAAGGACAACGGCTGCGAGCCAAATCACATGACCTGTTGGAATAAAGAAAAACATTGCGGCTGCATTGGTCGCAACATTGACGAGTTTTGCCGAAGCAGAGGCATTTAAAAAGTCAAAAGCAAAGACTTTGACAAATAAGAATAATAAAAAACTGCCTGTTCCGGGACCAAAAATACCATCATAAAAACCAATACATGCGCCAAACAAAATGCCGAGCGCAATTTCCCTTTTCCCTGCTTGTAAAACGGTATGAACTTGGCCAAGATCTTTTTTGGCAAATGTATAAATGGCAATTGCAATCAGCAAAAAGAACACGATATAACGCATGAGTTCTTTGGGAATGAGCGAAACTGACATTGCTCCAAAGAAAGAAAATATAAATGCAGCAACCATGGTCGGTAAGATTAACTTCCAATTGATAGTTACTTTCTTAAAGTAAGCAAGTGCAGAAGACAATGTACCTGCCATTGCAATCATTTTATTGGTACCGAAAACAGTGGCTAAACTGTGTTTTGGCAAAGCATGCATGAGGGCAGGTAATTGGACTAAACCACCACCACCTACTGCTGCATCAATCAGCCCACCACAGAATGCGAAAAAGCCGAGACCCATTAAAAGGGTTTGATATTCCATGGTCAGCGCTGATATTTAAAGGAGATGTTGCGAGTTTATGCTAGAAGTATTTACAATGAAAGTCATAAAATTACTCAAGTCTCATGATTTGAGACTTGGTTGATCTAATGTGTAAGGCGATGCTTATTTTATATACCCTTTATCAATGAAAGGTCTAAAAATACGATAATAAATTGATAAGACCAGATTTAAAATCAAGTCTTTATATTTGTGCCATAACATGAGTCCAGAAAAATTGACCAATAATGCCAACAAAAAAGCACCAATCATATCGAGTGGAAAATGCACACCCACATAAATACGAGACCATGCCACTAACCACGCGACCAAAATCAGCAATTTACCCAATTCACGTTGTGATGAAAAATAGTAAGCAAAGGCGATACTACTAAAAATCGTCATGTGATTACTTGGAAATGAACCTGTCGGTTGATGTTGAATGAGGGTTTGACCGACTTCCATGACAAAAGGTCGTGGAGAATAAAAAAAATGTGAAATTAACTGACTCATTGACAGCGTCACACAAGTAAAAATGAATGCTTTTAAAATTTGTTTTTTGACTTGTTCATCGCCACGAAACCACAGGATGGCAAATACAACAATCATTAAATACAATAAATCATTAGCAATGAAAATCGCATAGTGCACCATAAAGGATGATGCATGTTCGGGCGCATTTAAAAGATTAAATATAGCAAAATTTAAATTTTCAATCGACATTAGAGGAAAGTTCAAGTAAAGCGACGGTAGGCTACTGTAAGCATCTTGTCATTAAAATGAAATATAGTGCTCACCTAAAGCCAACAATGTAACTCAAAATTTGAGACGTATTTTGCGATTATTGAATAAAAAACAGTAGAACCATGGCTTGATCTACTGTTTTATAAGGTATGTGTGTTTCAAAAATAAGAAGACTTATTTAAATTGGATAGATCCATTGGCGTTGACAGTGATTTTAGATTCACCAGAAGCCATGTTTTGCCCACCTGCATCGGCTGCTTCAAATTTTGCCATGCTAGCGCGCGCTGCATAGAGCGGCTGAGGATAAGAATTATTGGTGTTGATATTTAAGCTCACCAAGTTATATGCCGATTTATTCCATGCCTGTGTCAAAATTTGTGCACGTTGCTGAAAGTTTTTGGAGGCTTCAACCATGAGTTCATTTTCAACTTTTTTTCGTTGCTCATCAGATACTGTAAAATTAATTGATTGAGTTTGGAAGCTTTGTTGTAACTCGCTGATCAACTGGCTCGCGGCTTTAAAGTCTTTGCTTTCAATTTGAACTTCGGCACGACCACGCCATTCTTTTAATTTTTGGTTGTCATTGTCATAGACTGGGTAAGTGGTTTGAGAGCCTGTTTCAACTTTAACTTGTGGATATTTTTTGGCAATGCTCATGGCTTGATTCATGAGCTGTGTGATTTGGGCAGACAATTCAGCAGGTTGTTTGTTGGTTTTTTCAATAAATAAGACAGCATGCATCTCATCATTAGAGACTTGACGGGTTGCATCTGCTTGTACATTGACAACATTATAGTTCAATGCGTCATTTTCTGCTGCCATAGTTAGGGTACTCAGTGTTGTTCCTAAAAGTAAAGTGGTTAAAGCTAAATAACGCATAGTTTTTCCTTAGAAGTATTCATTGAAATTCTTTATTTGATATTAAGCACAAGTCAGGGAGAGCTTTTGCATAATTTGTGGTGCATTTGTAATAATTTATACCAAGTTTGCAACAAATAATAAATTAAAATATGATATAAATTAGTGTGTTATTTGTGTTTTGTAAAAAATAAATAGATTAAAATATTGTAGAAATTAAAAACGAGCAAATCATCGACTTTTCTTTGCTTTGTCACAGAGTATGATGATAATTATAGTATAGATGTTAATGAGCGTTTTTTTCGATAAACGAATAGGCGATAAGTACATAAAAGATATTTATTTTCTTGAAAAAAACTGTATTATCGCGCTCCTAGTTATGAATATTCAAAATCGCTCTAACTAGATTCTATAAAGCACCGAGTCAAAGGACCGCAAGTCACCCGACTTATTTCTTTCAACCCATATCAGAGATGGTAATTCGATATGAGCGTTACTTCTGTAAATCCTGCTGCCACTTCCACAAACGAATACTACTTGACTCGCCAAAGTCAGATGGAATCGAATGTTCGTAGTTATCCACGTAAATTACCGTTAGCGATAGCGGAAGCACATGGTTGTTGGGTTACCGATGTTGAAGGTACAAAGTACCTCGATTGTTTAGCTGGGGCAGGAACATTGGCTTTAGGCCATAATCATCCTGCGGTGATTAAAAGTATTCAGGACACTTTAGCAAGTGGTCTTCCTCTGCATACTTTAGATTTAACAACGCCTTTAAAAGATGTTTTTACTGAAGCACTTCTTGAACAGCTTCCAGGTGGTCAAGAAGAATATTGCTTACAGTTCTGTGGTCCATCTGGTGCAGATGGTACAGAAGCAGCAATTAAATTAGCGAAAACCTATACAGGTCGTAGCACAGTCATCAGTTTTTCTGGTGGTTACCACGGGATGACCCACGGTGCATTGGCGATGACAGGTAACTTATCTGCTAAAAATGCGGTCAATGGCTTAATGCCAGGCGTACAATTTATGCCATATCCGCATGAATACCGTTGCCCATTAGGCATTGGCGGTGAAGCAGGTGTAGATGCTTTAACGTATTACTTCGAAAACTTCATTGAAGATGTAGAAAGTGGTGTCACTAAACCAGCTGCTGTAATTCTTGAAGCAATTCAAGGTGAAGGTGGTGTGGTGACTGCACCTGTAAAATGGTTGCAAAAAATCCGTGAAGTGACAGAGCGTCACAACATCGTATTGATTTTAGACGAAGTTCAAGCGGGCTTTGCGCGTTCAGGTAAAATGTTTGCCTTTGAGCATGCGGGTATCGAACCTGATGTCGTTGTGATGTCGAAAGCAGTGGGTGGTAGCCTACCATTGGCTGTATTAGGAATTAAACGTAAGTTTGATGCTTGGCAACCTGCAGGTCACACGGGTACTTTCCGTGGTAACCAACTTGCTATGGGTACTGGTCTTGCAACCATTAAAACAATTAAAGAACAAAATCTTGCTCAAAATGCGCAAGAACGTGGTGATTTCTTACAAGCTGAATTGAAAAAATTAGCGCAAGAATTCCCATGTATTGGTAATGTTCGTGGTCGTGGTTTAATGATCGGTATTGAAATCGTAGATGAACGTAAGCAAGCGGATCACATGGGTTCTCTTCCTGCAGATTCGCAATTGGCTGCTGCAATCCAAACTGCTTGTTTCAACAATAAATTATTGCTTGAAAAAGGTGGTCGTAGCGGCACAGTGATTCGTCTGCTTTGCCCATTGATCATCACTCAAGAAGAATGTGAAGAAGCTATTGCACGCTTTAAGAAAGCTGTTGCAGAAGCGCTTGTTGCAGTTCGAGGCGCGTAATTTATGGTAGATTTTGCAGAACATCGTAAAGCGTTACTCTGCAATGATGCTCAATCTATTGCTGACTATGAGTCAGCAATGGGTGAGGCGACCAAAGCGGTCGCAGCATGGTTGCAAAACGACAAAATGTACACAGGTGGTAGCATTAAAGAACTTCGCCAAGCGATTTCTTTTAACCCATCTAAACAAGGTTTAGGTCTTCACCAATCGCTTGAGCGTATGGTTGAGTTATTCTTAAACAAAAGCTTAAAAGTACATCACCCACATTCTTTAGCACATTTGCATTGCCCAACCATGGTGACAAGTCAAATCGCTGAAGTGTTGATTAATGCAACGAACCAGTCGATGGACTCATGGGATCAAAGCCCTGCGGGTTCTTTGATGGAAGTTCAATTGATCGATTGGTTACGTCAAAAAGTGGGTTATGGTGCAGGTCAAGCAGGCGTGTTCACTTCTGGTGGTACACAATCTAACTTGATGGGCGTACTACTTGCTCGTGACTGGTGTATCGCAAAAAACTGGAAAGACGAAAACGGTAATCCGTGGTCGGTTCAGCGCGATGGCGTGCCAAATGAAGCAATGCGTAATGTCAAAGTCATTTGTTCTGAAAATGCGCATTTCTCTGTGCAAAAGAACATGGCAATGATGGGCATGGGTTTCCAATCAGTCGTGACAGTTCCTGTCAATGAAAATGCTCAGATGGATGTGGATGCACTGGAAAAAACCATGGCGCATTTGCAAGCTGAAGGCAAAATCGTGGCATGTGTGGTGGCAACTGCGGGCACAACCGATGCGGGTGCCATTGATCCACTGAAACAAATTCGTGAAATTACTACCAAATATGGCGCGTGGATGCATATCGATGCGGCATGGGGTGGTGCGTTGATTCTTTCAAATGACTACCGTTCAATGTTAGATGGTATTGAATTGTCTGATTCGATCACATTGGATTTCCATAAGCATTATTTCCAAAGCATTTCATGTGGTGCATTCTTGTTAAAAGATGAAGCGAACTATCGTTTCATGCACTACGAAGCTGAGTATTTAAACTCTGCTTATGATGAAGAGCATGGTGTTCCAAACTTAGTGTCTAAATCATTACAAACAACTCGTCGTTTTGATGCATTGAAATTGTGGATGACGATTGAGAACTTGGGTGAAGAGCTTTATGGTTCAATGATCGATCACGGTGTGAAACTTACACGTGAAGTTGCGGATTATATCAATGCAACAGACGGTCTAGAAATGTTGGTCGATCCACAATTTGCGTCTGTGTTGTTCCGTGTGATTCCTGAAGGTTATCCTGTGGAATTATTGGACTCTCTGAATCAAAACGTGGCAGATGAATTGTTTGCACGTGGTGAAGCCAATATTGGTGTGACCAAAGTGGGCAATGTTCAATCATTGAAAATGACCACTTTAAGTCCAGTGGCAACTTTAGAAAACGTACAGAATTTACTTGCTTTAGTGCTTGCAGAAGCTGATCGTATTAAAGATGCTATTGCGGATGGTAGTTATACGCCTGCAATTGATTAATCATTGTATTTATCAAAGAAAAACCCAGTTTTAGCACTGGGTTTTTTGATTTGAAAATAAAAGTTTGATTAAATCGTGTATTTCTCATTAAGTAAATTTAGATTTCATCATGATCTGATTCTGTTCTTTAAAATTTTTTAAAACAATGTAAGACTTTATGTGTCCAATAAAGTCACAAGACAACAAACGCTCTGTGACAAAATGTGAAAGTTGTTCCAAATTTTCAGCAACAACCTTGAGCATATAGTCTGCATCTCCACTTAAAGAAAAAGCCTCCTGAATTTGATCTTCACATTCAATTAAATCTTGAAAAGCCTGTTTTGATACAGCACCATGCGTACTTAAATTAACATGAACCATTGCCATAACGTTTATTCCGAGTGCTTGTGGAAGAATTCGGGCGCTATAACCTAAAATAATGCCTTTTTGTTCTAAGATCTGTCGACGTCTAGAACATTGTGAAGCTGATAATCCAATCGTGTCGCCAATTTCTTGATTGGTTAAACGTCCATTGCGTTGTAATGCTTGTATGATTTGCCAATCAAACTTATCCATTGCATAAAATCCTTTTATGATACACAGATCATGCATATTGCAAAAAATCTGTTTCTATTATGCATGAAATATAAAAATAAAATGCAATATTATTTTTATAAAGGGAATAATAATGTAAAGGAAAGTGAATATGTTAATAGAAATTGGTAAGTACCTGAATAAACGTTTACAAGAGCTTGGAATTAAACATGTTTTTGGTGTACCTGGTGATTTTAATTTATCTTATTTAGAGCAGATTGAAGAAGAGAAACAGCTTGATTTTGTTGGTAATTGCAACGAGCTCAATGCCGCTTATGCTGCTGATGGTTATGCACGAATCAACGGTTTTTCTGCGCTTGCAACCACATATGGTGTAGGAGACTTAAGTGCGATCAATGGGATTGCAGGTGCTTATACTGAAAATGTTGCGGTGGTTCATATCTCCGGGATTCCACCTTTGCATGCAGTAAAAAATGGTGCACTTTTACACCATACCTTGGTTGATGGTAATTATGACAATATCATGAACTGTATGCGAGAGTTTACAGTGGCGCAGACACGTTTAACGCCTGCAAATGCAGCCAAAGAAATAGACCGTGTATTGCAACAATGTTTTATCGAAAAAAGACCTGTGCACATCCAACTTCCATCAGACATTACGCATGTCAAAATACAGGTGGAAGAGCAGCCTTTAAATTTTGTTATGCCAAAAAGTGATCCTGAATTACTTGAAAATGCAATTGAAACACTGGCGAATGCAATTGTGCATGCAAAAAGTCCAGTGCTTTTGATTGATAATGAAGCGCAAATCTTCCAAGTGACGCAGCTTGTGGAAAAATTAGCAAACCAATATGCAATTCCTTATGTGTGTTTAAGTACGGCGAAAAATATTGTTGATGAATCCTCGCAATTGTTCGCAGGTGTATATGTGGGCGTAGCAAGTCAGCCAATCGTCCGCCAATTGGTTGAAAATTCAGATTGTTTAATTGCAATTGGTGCACGATTTACAGATGTGGGTTCTGGTTATTTTAGCCATCAAATTAACCCCAAAACGTTTGTAGATATTAAGCAGTATGATTTAAATATTTTTGGTCAAAATTTTCCTGCAATTGAATTATCTGAATTATTGACTGCACTCTGTCATGCTTTACCGACTCGAAAAGTTCTCAAACCTGTATTAGAGGCAACGCCTTTTGTGCCACAAAGCATTCAAGCTTCACGAAAGCTTTCACATGATATTTTGTGGAAATATATGGGTGCATTTTTAAAAGAAAATGATGTAATCATTGGTGAAGTCGGTACTTCAAATTCTGCTCTATCAGGCATTAGATTGCCGAAAACAGCAAAATACATCGCTCAGCCAATCTGGGGTTCGATTGGTTATACCTTACCCGCATTATTAGGGGCAATGAAAGCAGCACCAAAACGTCGTCATGTTTTGTTTATTGGTGATGGTTCTATACAACTGACCATGCAAGAACTTTCAACGATTATTCGACATGATCTTAAGCCGATTATTTTTGTCATTAATAATGGCGGTTATACCATTGAGCGTTTGATCTTAGGAGAAAAGGCAGCTTATAACGACATTCAAAACTGGAAATATACCGAAATGGTTCATGTATTTAATGGGAAAAATACCTATGAAACATGTACCGTGGAAACAGTCTTAGAGCTTGAGCAAGCCTTAGAAAAAATTAATGATCATCAGCATTTATCATTTATTGAATTAAAACTCCCCGCGATGGATGCGCCACTTAGCCTACAAAAATTTGCCGATGTTGTAGCTCGTTATGATTATGGTGATCATGCTTACCAAAAACTAAAAATGTCTGAACCATATGTGAAATGTCAGGATGCGATTTCGTTTTGACGCAAAGAGGAAATGTAGTAGCAGCGCTACATTTCCTCTTCTTTTTTATTTTCCAATTCAAGTTATTTCTAAAATGTGATGCTAATCAAACTGTGATCTTTAAGGTATGAGCTGTTAAAGATCATTTCTTCTAAAAAAGTTGTCACGGATATGACAACACAGGAGTTAATATGGAAATTCAGGAAAAAAATACGCTAAAAAAAGAGCTTTCCAATCGTCATATTCAATTGATTGCACTTGGTGGTGCAATCGGAACAGGTTTATTTCTTGGACTTTCTCAAACCATTAAGCTTGCAGGACCTTCAGTATTATTAGGTTATGCTTTGGCGGGTGTGATCGCATTTTTGATCATGCGACAACTCGGTGAAATGGTCGTACATGAGCCTGTCAGTGGTTCTTTTAGTTATTTTGCCAATAAATATTTAGGTAAAATGGCTGGCTTTATGTCAGGTTGGAATTATTGGGTGTTGTATGTTTTGGTCAGTATGGCAGAGCTTTCTGCGATTGGTACATTTATACATTTTTGGTGGCCCGAAATTCCAACATGGTTAACAGCACTGTTCTTTTTTATTTTGATCAATGGGATTAACCTCATTGATGTGAAGTTTTTTGGTGAATCTGAATTTTTATTTTCAATGATTAAAATCATAGCGATTTTAAGCATGATTGGTTTTGGTGCTTATTTATTATTAAGTGGACAGGCAGGTCCACAGGCAAGCGTGAGTAATCTTTGGCAATTCGGTGGTTTTTTCCCCAATGGTGCACATGGTTTTATCATGGCAATGGCAATGATTATGTTTGCTTTTGGTGGGCTTGAGTTGATTGGAATCACGGCGGCAGAAACCAAAAATCCTCAGAAAACCATTCCGAAAGCAGTTAATCAAATTGTATACCGCGTGCTGATTTTTTATGTGGGTGCAATTGGGATTTTACTTTGTCTATATCCATGGAATCAGGTTGCACAAGGTGGCAGCCCATTTGTATTAATTTTCCAATCTTTAAATAGTGGTGGCGTGGCCAATGTTTTAAATTTTGTGGTGTTGATTGCCGCGATCTCAGTTTATAACAGTTGTATTTATTGTAATACACGAATGTTACATGGTTTGGCGGAACAGGGGAATGCACCTAAATTTCTTAAGAAAGTAAATAAACGTGGCATTCCTGTGAATGCTGTTCTATTGTCATCGGCTGTGACAGCACTTTGTGTTTTGATCAATTACATCATGCCAAGCAAAGCGTTTGAGCTTTTAATGATGTTGGTGGTCTCTGCATTAGTGATTAACTGGTTAATGATTTCGATTACACATTTAAAATTTAGAAAAGTGATGTTAAGTACAGGTGAGCAGACTGCATTTAACAGTTTGTTCGCACCGTGGTCAAATTATCTCACGATTGCTTTTGTATTCTTTATCTTAATTGTGATGAGTTTTACACCAGATATGCGCATCGCCGTGGTAATGATTCCTGTGTGGTTGGTATTTTTAGGCTTTATGTATATGGCGAAATACCGCAAGAAAGCCGCAATCATGCATGAGGTCGGTATTTCTCGCTAAATAAAAGTTATCGCTTTGTGGTTAATATTTCCCCGACATTGTTTTATGGAAGCATTCTTTGCAATACGTTAAGCAGTTTGGAAAAACCGAGTGAATTTATTCGCTCGGTTTTTTATGCTTGTGTATTTTAAAAAAGCATTGATCATTTATTGATGATTTTATTTTTTATTTTAAAGCGATCATGCATCGTGATATTGTTAAACACTTGTTTTAATCATTTAAATTTAAAGTATTTATGCCAATAAAGACCGTTGAAACCTGGCTACATTTAACCACGCAAAAAAATCAGCAGGTGATGCGTAATGTTGCTCGTTTATGGAATATTGGTGAAAAAGCACGCGATCCCCAAGAGATTTTAGATGCTTTACACCCGTGGGGAGAGTGTAAAGATTTATATTTCCACAATTTTATTGCCCATTTATTCATAGTTTTAGGTGTTTTTATTCTGATTTTTGGTTGGATGATTGATGTTTATATTCCCTTTGCTTTGACTTTCTTGGTCGCTATGTTGTGTTTATTTTTTGCTTATTTAATTTATGAACCTCGTTCACCGATTGAAGAAGTAATACAGTTTTTAGAAAAACGCATGTTGATGTTAAAATATGATTTACAGTTCAATCGTGTACCATCTTTTTTGCCGCAAAGTAGCAACTCGCTTTTGGTTATGAGTAAATTAAAGCAATCTTTTCCTTTATTTTCAAAAGGAAATGCGATAAATGAAATTACTCAATACATTGCTACAACATGGGAATTTGAACATAAAAAATATCCAGTCTTATTGTTTCATTATTATTACATCAATGAATTGCCAATGAGTCAGTTCAATAAAGATCAGAATAAAACGCAAGGGATACGTAAAGATCAGTGGGGCGCTTTTGTATTTGCTACACCCCGTTTGGGCTTTGCAGCAAGTAATCAGCGTCACGCATTTTTTGAACCCTATACACAAAAATGGTCAACCAGTGATATTTTAGTGAATGAAAATCTAAACATCTTTGGACATGATCAGAATCAACTTGCACGTCATATTAGCCCAATGATGACTTTAAAATTGAGTGATTTTTTTCAAGATTATTCAGGTGAAGTTGTATTTCATTTTGAAGAAGATATGCTGTGCTATATGGGGGATCAAAATTTGTTGCAACATCGTCAAAATATCGAAAAAATTCGAGATGTTTCGCAATTAAGAGGACATTTACGTACTTTGCGTATGGCTGAATATGAACGCTTTCAGCAACACATGCTAAACTTAATTTCATAATCAATAAGGAAAACAATATGGGCTGGTTTATTTTTATTGCAATTTTTGTCCTTATGTTTATTTGGGGAATTGCTATTCGTAATAATATTGTTCGTTATTTTAATGCGACCAAACGAGCTTGGGCTGAAGTGGCAAATTTTGAAGTACAAAAAGCCAAAATTTTAGGCAATCTAGAACAAGTTTTGACAAAATATACTGAGTTTGAAAAATCGACTTTAGAAAAAGTCACTGAATTACGTCAACAAATTTTAAATCTCAATTTGAATCATACAGATGTTTCTCAATTGCAACATATTGAAAAGCTCAGTCAAGATTTGATAAAAAATTTAAATGTCGTGGTCGAAAATTATCCTGAGCTCAAAGCAGATCAGATTTATCTAAAAATGATGGATGAGATTCAAGAGCAGAATGAAAATGTGGGCGCAGCCATTACGATTTTTAATCGAAATGTTGAAGCATTTAACAATACAATTCAAGTTTTTCCCAACAATTTAATTAATACACTGACCTTATCAAAAAAGGCAATACGTCCATTTTCAGATCCAATTTTGTTGAAAAATTTTGATTATCGACCAAATTTTTAAAATTTGAATCAGACTGTTTTAGCCTATGGTTGATGTGAGTAATCGCTTATGGATGAAGAATTGATTAACTCACATTTTTGTAAAAAATAATAAAATCGAGTTTATTGTTAAATATCCAAAAACTGCATGATCTTTGCGGTGTTTGGAAATTGTTCAATATTTATATTCATGATTATCTATTCCTATCTTTAGAAATGCTCAATGAATGAGCTTTCAAAATAAAAATATGCGAAAAATGTCATAAAAATTATGATGTTTGTACAAGGATTAAAAGGATATTGTCATGAAGACATTAGAGCAAGCGCATCAAGATTTTGATTATGAAGCATTGATTTCAAAAAGTTTAGTGGGTACACCACAAGCACTGAATGCGTACATAGAATGCTGTGAACGTTATGTTGGCTCAGATAAAGTTGCGCTGATTTGGCAAGCGAAAGATGGTAGATCTGAACAATGGACGTTTGAGCAACTTGCGGAAGCTTCAGGAAAATTAGCCAATTACTTTCAGCATGTGGGGATTCAAACTGGGGATTGTATTGCAGGTTTATTGCCGCGTACGCCTGAGTTATTAATCACTATTTTGGCAACATGGCGAATGGGGGCAATTTATCAGCCTTTATTTACTGCTTTTGAGTCGAAAGCGATAGAGCATCGCCTTGATACTGCCAATACTCAATTGGTTGTGACCAATTTAGAGCAACGAAGTAAATTAAATCATATTGAAGTTGCACAAATTTTAACGGTTTATACAGATCAACATGAGAAAAGAATTGACCCAGATTTTTGGCAAGAAGTGGGGCAACAAGATGCAGCATTTGAAGCTGTGCAACTTGGTTTTGATGATGATTTTTTAATGATGTTTACCTCAGGAACGACAGGTTTGGCAAAATCTGTTCCTGTTCCTTTAAAGGCAGTTTTGGCATTTAAAGAATATATGTTGCATGCAGTTGGATTAACTGAAGAAGATTCGTTTTGGAATTTAGCTGACCCTGGTTGGGCATATGGTTTGTATTATGGTATTACAGGTCCATTGGCATTAGGGCATAGCATCATTATGGATGAACGTGCATTTAGTGTAGATAATGCCTTAGAAATAATCAAAAAATACAAAGTCAGTAATTTAACAGGTTCACCAACCGCTTTTCGTATGTTCTTTGGCTTTAAAGAAAAATTTGATGCTTCAATTCAAACGCATTTGCGTGTGGTCAGTAGTGCAGGTGAACCCTTAACACCTGAAGTGATTCATTGGTTTAATCAAGATTTAAAGGTCAATATTTTTGATCAGTATGGGCAAACTGAATTGGGAATGGTGATTGGTAATCATCATGCTTTGCAGCATCCAATCAAGATCGGTTCAGCAGGTTTTGCAAATCCTGGACATCGTTTTGCTGTACTTAACCAAAATCATGAAGAAGTCGAGCGTGGTGAGATTGGAACATTGGCAATCGACTTTTCAAAATCTCCCCTAACATGGTTTAAAGGTTATGGCGGTAATAACCGTAAATCATTTGTTGGGCATTATTATTTAACAGGCGATACGGTCAAACTCAATGAATTAGGTGGGATTGATTTTGTGGGTCGTGCTGATGATGTGATTACAACATCAGGCTATCGTGTAGGTCCTTTTGATGTTGAAAGTACACTTTTAGAATGTGTAGAAGTATTAGAGTCAGCAGTCATTGGTAAACCTGATGTAGAGCGTACTGAAATTGTCAAAGCCTTTGTGGTTTTAAAACCTCAAGTTGCGGCATCGGCTGCGTTAGCCATTCAATTACAAGATTATGTGCGTTCTCGTTTATCTAAGCATTCATATCCACGTGAGATCGAGTTTGTAGAGCGTTTACCAAAAACATCGAGTGGAAAAATTCAGCGTAATTTATTGAAACAACAAGAAATTGCAAAGTTACAGATGATGCAACAAGCCGTTTAAGTGTTTCAGAATTTCTCTAAGCACCCGAAATGGGTGCTTTGATTTCTGAATCTACCCTTTGATTCAAGTCGTAAAACGGTTTTTACAGGTTGACCATTTAATGCGGAAATTGCACACCACATTTGACACATTCAGCAATATGTAAATGTTGCATCTCATATTGAACGAAGTGATGTTTACAAAATAATTGTTTAAACGCTTTAAACATTTGCCATTTACTCCTTTTATAAAAAGATAAAAATGACCTAAATTCATTGAGCGAATGAAGCTGATTTGAATAAATTAGGCTGCTTAAGAAATTATTCTACATTATTTAAAAATATTGTCAAATTTCAATAATTTAAATTTAATTTAACAAGTGTTGAAATAAGTATTTAAAGTTAAATCTCCTAATCACAGTAGATCAACTATAATAATACCTCAACTGATCAAGATTCATCTGAAAAGGATATTCCAGTGGTAACAGAACTTGCGCTAGATTTGGAACTCAGTGATGCAGAAATGCATCTTTATTCACGTCAAATACTGCTTGATGGTTGGGATATTGAAGCGCAGGAAAAATTAAAACTTGCCAATGTGCTTATTGTGGGATGTGGCGGAATTGGTTGTACCACTGCTGAATTACTTGCACGTGCAGGTGTAGGGAAAATTACCCTGATTGATGCAGATACAATAGAAATGAGTAATTTACAACGACAAATTGCGTATAGTCAGCAAGATATTGGTTTTTATAAAGCCGAAATTTTGGCGAAACGACTGCAACAAATTAACCCTTTTATACAGGTTGAAAGTATTACAGAAAAACTCACATCAAAAAATGCTGAGCAACTCATTCATGCTCAAGATTTAGTATTAGATGGTTGTGATAACTTTGAAACTCGCTATTTGGTCAATCAAATATGTACTCAACATAATATTACTTTGATTAGTGCGTCTGCGATTGGTTTCCAAGGGCAATTGTTTATGGTGGCAGAGCATTCGGCATGTTATGAATGTCTATTTCCCAAAGAACAACATGCCAATGAAAGCTTACGTTGTGCTGATACAGGTGTTCTGGCAACGACACCGAATGTAATGGCAAGTTTGCAAGCACATCATGCACTTTTATATTTAGGTTTAAATCGGATGGCATTGAAACAAAAACTCTTACTTTGGGATGGCTTAACAATGAAACAACGAATTTTAAGCTTTGAAAAAGATCAAGATTGTGCAAACTGTCAGGCAAGCCATACTGCAAATGTCATTTAATTTGTTAAACTCAATCCCATTATTCTTATTCTTTGCTTGTACTTAGACATGATGAAAAACAAAATTTTCTTAGATGGACTGCGCTCCGTTGCCCGTGTCGGTGAAACGGCAGTGATTGCAGCAAAAGCGGGCATTAAATATGCCACTGAAAAACCAAGTCATGCAAAATTGATGCGAGAGACTTTCGAGTCTTTAGGCTCAACCTATATTAAACTAGGACAATTTGTTGCGAGTACACCTTCATTATTTCCACGTGAATATGTGGAAGAGTTTCAAGGCTGTCTAGATCAAACGCCTTATTTACCTTTTAGCTATGTGAAAACTGTGTTAGCTGAAGAATTTGCGGGTCGTGATTTGACTGAGATTTTTGCTTCTATTGAAGAAAAGCCTTTAGCTTCAGCCTCTATTGCCCAAGTACACGCAGCAAAACTGGTCAGTGGCGAAGATGTTGTTATTAAAGTACAAAAACCAGGTGTAGAAACCATTCTTTATACCGATTTAAATGTACTGCATTGGGCAACAAAACTGCTTGAAAAAGCGGTGCCTAAAGTAAAATTTGCTTCATTGGCGGACATTGTGGATGAAATCAAAACACGTATGGTACGTGAGGTTGATTTTATTGAAGAGGCCAAAAACTTAGATGATTTTGTGAATTATTTAAATGTTTCACAAAATCAGGCCGCAACTGCACCGAAAGTTTATCACCAATATTCAACACGCCGTGTCTTAACCATGCAGCGTTTATATGGTGTGCCACTGACTGACTTTGAAGTTGTTAAAAAAGTGGCAAAAGACCCATCACAAGTATTAATTACCGCAATGAATACATGGTTTGGTAGTTTAATGATGTGTGAAAGTTTCCATGCCGATTTGCATGCAGGTAACCTGATGTTACTTGAAGATGGTCGTATAGGTTTTATTGATTTTGGCATTGTAGGTCAGTTAAACCCACAAGTATGGACAGCATGTATGGCATTTATGGATGCTTTACAACGTACTGACTATATTTTAATGGCTGAAAATATGCTGAAAATGGGCATGACAGATCAACAAATTGACACTAAAGTGCTTGCCGATGATTTGGAGCGTTTATTTAGTGGTGTATTATTGGCAGATCCGCAGCAAATCATGACCTCAAATCCGTCTGACCTCAATGACATTATGTTGGATATGGTGGCAGTCGGTGAGCGCCATGGCATTCGTTTCCCACGTGATTTTGCTTTATTATTTAAGCAAATGTTGTATTTTGATCGTTTTATGCGTGTTCTTGCGCCATATACTGATATTTATGCAGATCAACGTTTGCAAATGGTACAACATCTAGATCCTGCAACTTTATTGAAGCAGTGATTGAGTGTTCCTTCTTTTAAAATGGAAGTGATAAGGGAGTTTTTTATTAGAAAATTCCCTTAAATATCTCCTTTTTTAAAGGAGATATTTTTTAAAATTGAAATAGAGAATTTGAGTGTCATGGATGCAATTATTATTGAAGGTTTGAAAGTTGATACAGTTGTCGGCTGTTTTAATTGGGAGCGACAGATTATTCAACCTTTGATGCTAGATTTGACGATACATACATCTTTACAACAAGCAGCAGAGTCAGATGAGTTAGTGGATACGCTGAATTATGCAGAGATTTGTGAAATTTCAGCGCATGTTATTCAAGAGGCTGCCCCAAAATTAATCGAACATGCCGCAAAATTAGTGTTGAATGCACTTTTTACTACCTTTTCTGCAATCGAATCTATTATCATTGTGGTTCGTAAGCCTGCCATTATCCCGCAAGCAAATTCTGTAGGAATTCGTCTTGAACGCCACCGAAATGATTTTCGCCCTAGCACTCGCCAGTAATCATCAACCTAAGCACTATTTTCAAAATACTTTTGCTCAAATTTCAACTTTGGGCGAGGTGATCTTTTCCAATATTTACGTTATTCCTTGTCGTGATGGTGTTGGTGCAGAATATTGGAATGCAGCTTGTTTATTAAAAAGTACCTTATCTTTAGATGAAATACAGAAGATTTTAAAAAAAATGGAACAGGACTCAGGGCGAGTCAGACCTTCACACCAAATTTCTTTAGATATTGATTTGATTGCATGGGGCAAAGACTTAAGTGAAATGCAATTTAACCCCAAAAAATTACCGTTAGCTTTAGATGTAAAAATACCCATGCGCAATATTTGGGAAAATCCTATTTTTAATCATGCAATTCATCGATATCCGCAAGTGTATCTTCATTCTGAAGTTTGATTTTTTGTATATCTCGGTAAATCGCTATTCGCAATTGCTAGATTCACCATTTTATTAAGAAAAATTAAAATGTAATGTCCCGTTTTTAGCACAATTTTTTATTTTGGTATAACTAAATTATTGTTTGAATGATTTTTTTTGTTATTGTCTGATTTGTTTTTATACTTTATATCTTGAATAATTCGCGTGTAAATATATTTTTCATAGACCGCTTTTATAACTAGAGGAAGATGTTGGATGAAATCAGATCAGTAGCTTAAAGTTTATTGCTTTGAGATTGATTTGTAGATCTAACAAGATTCTTTAGAAAATTTTAAAAAATGCAAACATTGTCACAATTTTGGTGTTAAAATAGATGAAATTCACTATAACTAAGAAGCTTATGTTTAAGATTGCCGCATTATTTTTCATTACGACCATTTTTGCAGTCGGATATTGGACATATATCGATACAAATAAGCGTAAAGAGCAAAATATGCTTAAATTGATTCAAGAAGCCAATAAAACTATTTTAACGGTAGAAAATAATCCCCATAATAATATGCGTTAACAAAGTAATCTTCAAATTATGGTGTATGGTTGGCGATTTTTAAAAAATAAATAAACAATATGGTATAATTTGCCAACCGTATTTTAGATAAAGAACAGGCGAGCACTGAAGTGAGCTTGAAAATGGATAAAAGGCTGCATTTTTTGCAGCTTTTTTAGTTCAAAAAATCTTTATTATTTCTATCTTTTTGGTATGTAAATTGAATGTATTTCTTAGTTTTTTGAGAACATTTCGATTTATGCACAAAACCTTATCAACACATAGCTCAATTTTTATAGGGGCTCACCAATGACGACTCCAAATCCTTCTGCGGGTTTGCTTGAACGCTTATTCAAACTCAGTGAGAACAAAACTACGTTTAGAACTGAAATTCTTGCTGGTGTAACTACATTTTTGACCATGTGTTACATCATCATTGTGAACCCCTTAATTCTCTCTGAAACGGGGATGGACCATGGGGCTGTATTTGTCGCAACCTGCTTAGCTGCTGCAATTGGTTGTTTAGTGATGGGAATCGTGGCAAATTATCCTATCGCACTTGCACCCGGCATGGGGCTAAATGCGTACTTTACTTATTCAGTCTGTATCGGTATGGGCGTGCCTTGGCAAACAGCTTTAGCAGCAGTGTTTATGTCAGGTCTCATTTTTATTGCGATCAGCATGTTCAAAATTCGTGAAGCGATTGTCAATGCGATTCCGATGTCGTTAAAGTTTGCCATCGGTGGTGGGATTGGTTTGTTCCTTGCATTGGTTGCGCTCAAAAATGCAGGCATTATTGTTGATAATCAAGCGACGCTTGTAGGTTTGGGCGATTTAAAGCAACCGACTGTATTGTTAGCATTATTTGGCTTTTTCCTTGTCGTGATTATGCACCATTTTAAAGTACGCGGTGCGATCATCATCAGTATTTTAGTGATTACAGCATTATCTACGGTATTGGGTTATAACGAGTTTAAAGGTGTAGTTGGTTCGATTCCATCGATTGCGCCAACGTTTATGCAAATGGATTTTGAAGGTCTGTTTACTGCGAGTTTGATTGGCGTCATTTTTGTATTTTTCTTGGTGGATCTATTTGACTCTACAGGAACGTTGGTTGGTGTTTCACATCGTGCTGGTTTACTCAAAGATGGTAAATTACCTCGTTTGAAAAAAGCCTTATTTGCCGATTCGACAGCTATTGTTGCGGGTGCTGCACTTGGTACTTCATCAACTACACCTTATATCGAATCTTCCGCAGGTGTGGCAGCAGGTGGACGTACAGGTTTAACGGCAGTTGTCGTAGGCTTGCTATTTATTGCCTGTTTATTCTTAGCACCTTTGGCACAGTCAGTTCCTGGTTTTGCCACTGCACCAGCATTGTTATTCGTTGGTGTGTTGATGATTCAAGGAATCACCAATATTGAATGGGATGACATTACTGAAGCTGTTCCTGCATTTTTAACTATTGTATTTATGCCATTTACCTATTCGATTGCAGATGGTATTGCGATGGGCTTTATTAGTTATGCATTGGTGAAATTATTCACAGGTAAAGCTGCAACTGTTCCATATATGGTATGGATTATTGCTGTACTTTGGGTGATTAAGTTCGTTGCATTTGGCGGCTAATTTTCGGTATTCAGAAAAGGGTGTAAACTCAGTTTGCACCCTTTTTTATTTTGAAATAAATGTAAATCTTATTGTGAAATTTGAGGATAAAACATGAATAGAAATGAACTCATACGTGCTTTGCCAAAGGCAGAATTACATGTGCATATTGAAGGAACGTTTGAGCCAGAACTCATGTTTGCGATTGCTCAGCGTAATCACATCGACATTCCTTATAAATCCGTTGAGGAAGTGAAACAAGCCTATAATTTTCATAATTTACAGTCTTTTCTAGATATTTATTATGCGGGTGCGGCTGTTCTGATTCATGAACAAGATTTTTATGATTTGGCTTGGGCATATTTTGAAAAATGTGCGCAAGACAATGTTGTACATACAGAAATCTTCTTTGATCCACAGACTCATACTGATCGTGGTATAGCATTTGCAACCGTGATCAATGGTTTGCAACGTGCTTGTGATGATGCACGTGAAAAATTAAATATTAGTTCACATTTAATTATGTGTTTTTTACGACATTTAAGTGAAGAGGCGGCATTTGCAACTTTAGAACAAGCTATGCCTTATAAAGAGCAAATTATCGGTGTGGGTTTGGATTCAAGTGAAGTAGGGCATCCACCGTCTAAGTTTGAGCGTGTTTTTGCTAAAGCACGTGAAGTAGGCTTTTTGATTGTAGCTCATGCAGGTGAAGAAGGTCCTGCGGATTATGTGTGGCAAGCTTTGGATTTACTCAAAGTGAATCGCATCGATCACGGTGTACGTTCTGAAGAAGATCCTCAGCTTATGCAACGCCTCATTGCAGAAAAAATGCCTTTGACTGTTTGCCCACTGAGTAATTTAAAACTGTGTGTTGTTGATGATATGACACAGCATAACATTCAACGTTTATTACAGCAGGGCGTGCATGTAACGGTCAATTCAGATGATCCATCTTATTTTGGTGGGTATATGAATGATAATTTCTTTGCGATTGCAGATGCGCTAGATTTAAGTCATGCAGAGCTGAAACAGCTTGCACAAAATTCTTTTGCAGCATCATTTATTTCTGATGCAGAAAAGCAAAAGTGGAACAATCAAATCGATGCATTGGTATAAAACTCGGTTTATCCTAAGCATTAACAAGAAAGCAGTGTATTTACACTGCTTTTTTATGAGGAATTGAATGTGAAAATTTTTACTGCTTTAACATTATTGATGATTGTACCAATTACGGTGGCATGTGCCGATTCGGATTCTAAATCAGTGACACAAAAAATGTTAAAGCCATTAATTGAGCAACAATGTGCAACTGAACTCAAAAACTCAAAAGTTTGGCAGACATCATCATTATTTTGGAGCACGACACAACAAAGCAATGCGCAGCATAAAATTTGTGGCTGTGTCAGCGAAAATGCTTTAAATAATGTGGGCACTAAGGAGTTATTGGTTGCTTCAGTGAATGAATCTGCAAAAAATAAATTGATTGAAAAAGCAGTGGTGAATAGTTTGAAAGGATGTGCTGCTGAGATTTTTAAATAATAATTGTAGATGTAACTGTATAATTTCATTATTTTTTGCACTAAAAAGCACATCTAATGATGTGCTTTGATGTTTTAAACAAATTGTGCTTTATCGAGCTTAGTCACTTTGACGTGTCATACTGCGTAATACATTATCTTTATCAATAAAATGATGTTTTAACGCTGCGGCAATATGCCCAACTAAGAGTAAACCCGCTGCCCATGAAAGATAAATATGCAATGGTTTTACAATGTCCATTAAGTCGGGGTTGTCCTGAACTAATCTTGGGATTTCAAATAAATATAAAACAGGCACAGGATGTCCTGCGCTCCAACTAAACAAACAACCTGTAATAGGAAGAGCCAACAACATAAAATAAAGTGCTAAATGTCCTAAATGCGCGAATGTTTTCATTGCAGGTGACATGGTATTGGGTAGTGCAGGTGCAGGGTGCGTATAACGCCAAAAGATACGAATAACCACTAAGAAAAGAATCGTTGATGCAATATTTTTATGTAAAGTAATCATATCCCCTTTAAAGCTACCATCAGTTTCATAGCTTAAAAAATTACCACTATAAAAACCAATGAACCAAGCACTAATGAAAATAATTGCCATAATCCAATGTAGGCATTGGGCTGTTCTTGTGTAATATTTTGATTGTTGTGGCATTGAACCATGTTCCATAGATCTATTTAGAAGTATCATATTTATTTTTCAATACAAGATCACTATTAAAAATTCAACGAATTGTTTTGTATTTGCAACGCTCAGCTAAAGTGAATATAAAATGCTTGAAAATAGTACAAATTTTAGCAAATTACATTTTTATAGAAAATTACAGGTTTAAACTCTATAGCACTTTCGGCACAATACGCACACTGAATTTTCATAACAAGGAAAATATTGTGAAAAAATTAATTGCAGTGCTTGCGCCAATCGCGCTTATATTGACAGCTTGCGCATCGACTTCAGGTACAACTGGTACTTCTACAGCTGCGTCAACGACGCAACAACTTGGCACAGCAGCATTAAAAATTGCAATTAATGCAAAATGTACAACAGAACTGAATAATTTACCTGCGTGGCAAACTGCAACCAAATTAATGACTACTGAGCAAAAAAACAATGTTCAAGGTGAAATTTGTGGTTGTGTAAGCGACAAAGCACCACAAAGCGTAACGGCGGTAGATTTAGCAACGGCTGCAATTGATCCAAATGCCCGTGCAACGATTGTATCAAATGCAGTGACCAAAACCATCAATGCATGTGTGGCAGAAGCTGTAAAATAATTTGTGTTATAATGCGCAGAGGCTGACAGGTTCAGCCTCTTTTTTTATGGGTGAAAAGCAGATGTTAATTGCGGGTGTTGATGAAGCGGGCAGAGGGCCTTTAGTCGGGGCTGTTGTGGCTGCGGCTGTGATTTTAGATCCAAACAATCCAATAGAAGGTTTGAATGATTCTAAAAAACTCACTGAAAAAAAACGTGAAAAGTTATTTAAAGAAATCCAAGAAAAAGCGTTAGCTTGGGCAATTGCAGAAGCATCACATACCGAGATTGACGAACTCAATATTTTACAAGCATCTTTATTGGCAATGCGTCGTGCAGTAGAGGCATTAGCACTTGTACCTGAGCATGTTCGTGTGGATGGCAATAAAGTCCCCCAAGGATTGCAGATGAGTTGCGATGCTGTAGTCGGTGGGGATGCACTGCACCCAGAAATCAGTGCAGCAAGTATTTTAGCTAAAGTGACGCGTGATCGTGAGATGGTTGAACTTGATGCTATTTATCCACAATACGGATTTGCCAAACATAAAGGTTATCCAACCAAAGCACATTTTGCAGCCATTGAAGCGCATGGTGTCATTGAGCAGCATCGCCGAAGCTATGCTCCTGTCAAAAAAGCATTAAAATTATTTGAATAGTCTTCTAAATAAGTTGTATTTTGCTGTGCATAGATAAATTTAAAGCGGCCTCTTGAGCCGCTTTATACTTTCCCAACTAACAATAACTTAACGGTTAAAGTTATCATTATTTTGGGCATAATTATCTTCTTCAAATGAAGGTTGATAATCTTGATCAATGTGTTGCAAATGTTCGTGCATCGCACGTTCATGTTGAATGCGTTGATAAATTTCTTCACGATGGACAGAAACTTCTTTCGGTGCATTTACCCCAATACGAACTTGATTACCTTTGACACCAAGCACAGTAACACTGACTTGATCACCAATCATTAATGTTTCTCCGACACGACGGGTCAGAATCAGCATGTTTATCTCCTTGCAAAACGCTAAACCTGCAATGAATTTCTTTAGAAAGCAACCTCGAAAACAGAGAGCATTTTAACAGAATAATGTGATCAAGTTTTCACTTTAAATCACTCTGGCGAAATTTTTTTACAACCTCAGCACTTAATATAACAGAGCCACTATAAAAAACTATAGTGGCTCTATCATTTTCTAGGTCAAAATTGCCAATAATAGGTTAATTTTGATTAAATTTTAAGCGCGCGTGCTAGATTCGCCATGTTCACGATCTAAGCCAAATGCTGTATGTAATGTACGAACAGCAAGTTCTAAATAATTTTCTTCAATAATCACTGAAATTTTAATTTCAGAAGTTGAAATCATTAAGATATTAATACCTTCATCTGCAAGTGCAGTAAACATTTTACTCGCAACACCTGCATGTGAGCGCATACCTACACCGACGATTGACACTTTTACGATGTCATCACGCGTTGCGACTTCACGTGCGTTAATTGCTTTTGCAGTATCTTCTAAAATTGTTTTGGCTTTTTTAAGTTCGCCACGGTTTACTGTAAATGTAAAGTCCGTTGTACCATCTTCTTCAACGTTTTGGATAATCATATCCACTTCAACATTTGCAGCACCAATCGGTGACAAAATTTTAGAGGCGATACCTGGTTCATCAGGCACACCTAAAATGGTTAATTTTGCTTCGTCACGGTTAAATGCGATACCTGAAATAATAGGATTTTCCATGTTGTCTTCCGCTTCAGTGGTGATTAGTGTTCCAACGTTCTTTTTAAAATCTTCGTCGAATGCGCCATCATCGTCATTATCAAAACTTGATAATACGCGTAAAGGCACTTGGTATTTTCCTGCAAATTCAACAGAACGAATTTGCAAAACTTTAGAACCAAGTGATGCCATTTCAAGCATTTCTTCAAATGAAATGCGATCAACTTTTTTGGCTTTTGGTGCGACACGTGGGTCAGTGGTATAAACACCATCTACATCTGTATAAATTTGGCATTCATCTGCTTTTAATGCAGCAGCAAGTGCAACACCTGAAGTGTCTGAACCACCACGACCTAATGTTGTGGTATTGCCTTCAGCATCAAAGCCTTGGAAACCTGCAACAACAATTACACGTCCTGCATCGAGATGACCCGTCATGACATCCGTATCAATTGAGTCGATACGTGCTTTGGTGAATGCACTGTCAGTTTTAATACCAACTTGGCGACCCGTAAGTGATTTTGCTTCAACTCCAATGGAGTTAAGAGCCATAGACAACATTGCAATCGTTACCTGTTCACCTGTAGACACCATTTGGTCTAATTCACGTGGATCAGGGGTTTCGGTAATGGCTTTCGCTAAAGCCAATAAGCGGTTAGTTTCACCACTCATTGCTGATACAACCACAACCACCTTGTGGCCATGATCATGCCAACGCTTTACACGACGAGCAACATTTAAAATGCGCTCTGGAGTACCCATTGAAGTACCGCCATATTTTTGAACGATTAGTGCCATAACTATCCTTACCAAGTAAATAAGTCAAAAGACTTAACACTTACACATATTTGAAGTCGGAAAAAATACACAAACTCCAAAATACCACGTCGTACGTACACTTCAGTTAAGATGAATGCTGAAGTCTATACAGATATCGAATGTTGAAAAGTGAACAGAGATTGATATCACTTTTTCAACTTCGCTATTTTCATCCTGTTAATGGCTGTGAATTCAAAAGAAATTCTAGTTTTACAGGTTGTTTTATGTTGATTTGATTATAAGCTGCAAAGATTACAATCATTTTTATCGACATAGTTAAAAGGTAAATTTCATATTGAAAAAAGTATTTTCAGTTTATATAAGGCTTTGAATGTAAAAGCATATACAAAGCCTTATTAAATTATGAAATATTCAACCGATTATTTTTCTGCAATCCAAGTACTTAAATTTGTCATTACAGTTGCTAATTGATCACTGTATGGCGCACCACCTTGTGCCAGATCAGGTTTACCACCACCTTTACCACCAAGCTCTTGACCTAGGTGTTTAATGATGTCGCCTGCTTTTACAGTTGAAGTGAATTCTTTTGCGACAGAAGCGATTAGGCTCACTTTATCAGCATCAATACCAGCAATGACAATAATGGCATGATCGAGTTTAGATTTCACACCATCATGTAAATTACGTAATGCTTTTGCATCAGTATTTTGTACAGTAGTAATTAAAGTTTTACGACCTGCGATTTCTTGCACTTGATTAAGCAATTCATCTGCTTGGAAGTTTGCCAATTTTTGATTCAATTGCTCAATTTGCTTTTGCAAACTTGAAGCATTAGCAGCTAAATGCTCAATTTTCTCAACCGTTTGGTCTTTTTGCGCTTTTAATAAGTCATTGATGTGAACAATATCCGCATCCAGTTTTTGTACAACTTCAAGTGCTTTGGTACCTGTCACAGCTTCGATACGACGTACACCCGCAGCAACACCGCCTTCAGACGTGATTTTGAAAAGACCAATATCACCTGTACGTTTTACATGGATCCCACCACAAAGTTCGATTGAGAAGTTTTTCTCATCTTTGCTTGTACCCATAGAAAGTACACGAACTTCGTCGCCATATTTTTCACCGAACAACATCATTGCGCCTTTTTCTTTCGCAGCTTCGATGTCAAGCAGTTCAGTAGAAACAGCAGTATTAGCAATCACTTCAGCATTGACAATACGTTCAATCTGCTGAATTTGTGCAAATGAAACAGGTTGGTCGTTGGCAAAGTCAAAACGTAAAATGTCAGACGCAACCAATGAACCTTTTTGTTGTACATGTTCGCCCAAAACTTGGCGTAAAGCAGCGTGTAAAAGGTGAGTCGCTGAGTGGTTACGTGCAGTGGCATCACGAATATCGGCTTTTACAATTGCTTCAACTGCTTGAGTTGCTTTTAAGCTACCCATGGTCACGATACCTTGGTGTACAAATGCGCCACCCGATTTTTTAGTATCTTGAACTTCGAAAATACCGGTATCGTTTTTGAAAATACCTGTATCACCGATTTGACCACCGCTTTCTGCATAGAAAGGTGTTTGGTTGAGTACGATTAAAGCTTCGTCGCCTTCAACCACTTCATCAACTTGTACGCCGTCTTTATAGATCGCAACGATTTGACCTTGACCTTGAGTTGCATCATAACCGTCAAATTGAGTTTCACCTTCAACTTTCACAATGCTGTTATAGTCAACGGCGAATTTGCCTGCATCACGTGCGCGTTGACGTTGTGCAGCCATTTCAACTTCAAAACCAGCTTCGTCAATTTCTAATTCACGTTCACGTGCGATGTCTGCAGTTAAATCCGTTGGGAAGCCGTAAGTATCATAAAGTTTAAATACTGTTGCACCCGGGATGACTTTACCTTTAAGGTTTGCAAGTTCACCTTCAAGCAATTTCAAACCTTGCTCAAGTGTTTTAGCAAATAATTCTTCTTCGCGGATGAGCGCAGTTTCGATGACTTGACGACGTTCAACCAATTCAGGGTAGGCTTCACCCATGACATTGATCAATGGTTGCAACATTTTGTAGAAGAATGTGCCTGTCGCGCCCATTTTATTACCGTGACGTACTGCACGGCGGATAATACGACGGAGTACATAGCCACGACCTTCGTTAGAAGGATTCACGCCATCAGCAATTAAGAAACAGCATGAACGTGCATGGTCAGCAACAACTTTAAGCGAAGCAGGATACTCTACAGGGGTATTATTTGCTTGCGCTGTTGCAACAGCTTCTGTCATATCGACGCCGATAATTTCAGCAGCATCTTTAAGTAAGTTTTGGAATAAATCGATTTCGTAGTTTGAATTTACATGTTGTAAAACCGCAGAAATACGCTCTAAGCCCATCCCTGTATCGACAGATGGAGCTGGAAGGTCATGTAAAACGCCATCAGCAGTACGGTTAAACTGCATGAATACGTTGTTCCAAATTTCGATATAACGGTCGCCATCTTCTTCAGGTGTACCAGGTAAACCACCCCAAATGTGGTCACCGTGGTCAAAGAAGATTTCTGAACATGGACCACATGGACCTGTATCACCCATTGCCCAGAAATTATCTGATGCGTATTTTTCGCCTTTATTGTCACCAATACGGATAATACGGCTTGCATCTAGACCAATTTCTTTGTTCCAAATGTCAAATGCTTCGTCATCTGTATGGTAAACAGTGGCATACAATTTATCTTTAGGCAGTGCTAACCATTCTTCGCCTGTGAGGAAATCCCAAGCAAAACGGATGGCATCACGCTTAAAATAATCACCAAAAGAGAAGTTACCTAGCATTTCAAAGAAAGTATGGTGACGTGCTGTATAACCGACGTTGTCTAAATCGTTATGTTTACCGCCTGCACGTACACATTTTTGTGATGTTGTTGCGCGTACATAGTCACGTTTTTCAAGACCTAAGAAACAGTCTTTGAATTGGTTCATCCCTGCATTGGTGAAAAGCAAAGTAGGGTCGTTGGCGGGTACAAGTGAACTCGACGCGACACGTGTATGTCCTTGCGATTCAAAGTAACGCAAAAATGCTTCACGTATTTCAGCAGTTGTCATAAAACGAGTACTCACAACCAAGTCACTCCTCAATTTCGTATTGGCTAAAAGTGTGTAGTAAAGTCTAACTTTTATGCTTCACTATACACGGGCTTAATTTTTTAAAACGCCAAATTATAACGGAAAAAGCTTGATCCACCAATGATTTTCAGGGGAATAAGTGTGATTTATAGTTAAAATCAACGATTGAGCAAAATTTATCACATACATGTCCAAGGTAAGGCGTGATAGTCAACTCATTGGTTCAGTGTTAAATATCGATTTGCAACAAATTTTTAGCTTTAAAATAATATTTTTTGCCATCAAATTTTAAAATTTTCGATTGTTTTTATTGAATGTTTTTGACATGACAGTTTTGCATATCCACATGAATATTTTCTATATTTTCATTGATTCGGAGATCAGCTAAACCGTGTGTTTTGGAGCGCAGTAAAATGAATTTTCTTTTGAGTTCAGAACGCTGAGCATCATCGCATTGATAAGGTGCTGAACTTGCTGACTGATCAGTGATGAAGTCTTGTAGAACCCATGTGATGGGTTGTGTCGGTTGTACGTGGAATAATTGTAAAGTTCGCGTTGAGCTATTTACACCGCCGATATGAATATCATTGAATGCTAAGCCAATCACATGCTGATTTTGAATATTTGAAAAAGCATTCACATCAAATTTGATATTTTGCAAGCGTGTTTGCGGGATAAGTATTTCGGGATGATGATAATGTTGAATGAGTTTTTGTTTTCGACGCTGGATTAGAAATAAATCAAGTTGATAATTTCCAGCGTTATCTGAAGCTTGATCTAGTGCTTGACTTAGAGCACAAGCAAAGCATGCTTTGAATTTATAATTAAACAATCTTGAAAATCTGGATTAAAACGGGCAACTTCTTTTTGATTAAGATAAGTTTTTGGATACGTGAGATGCTGATGAACTGATTTATTTCAAGAGTGCTACATCGTTGATAATGTGTTTGTGCATAAAGTGCTGAGCAGCAACTGAATGCTATGGTCATGACAAGAGGAGTGGTTATTTTCATTTTACGAGATCCTTATCTTTGGCTTAAAGTACACGTATTATTTAAGGTTTAAATTGATTTTAAATGGGATTGTTTGTATTTCGCTATATCTAAGCGTAGCGAAAATCCATTAACATAAGGCGGATACAAAGGTTTTCAATCCGAAGGAAAAACGATGCAACGTGTGGCAATTAATGGATTTGGGCGAATCGGACGAAATGTGTTAAGAGCGTGGTTTGAAAATCCAAAACCTTTTCATTTTGAAATTGTTGCGATCAATGATGTTGCCGATGTTGAAACCTTAGTCCATCTTTTTAAATATGATTCCACGCATGGGCGCTTTGATGGTGCGGTGAATGTTGAGCAAGAAAATGACAATGTTTTTCTATGTATAGACGCACGTCAAACCAAGCTTAGAGTACAAATTTTACAACAAGCCAAGCCTGAAAATTTACCGTGGCATAATTTAAACATAGATGTTGTGTTGGAATGTACTGGTTTATTCCGCTCGCGTGAAGCAGCAACTCAGCACATTCGCGCAGGTGCGAAACGTGTGATCATTGGCGCTGCACCATTTGATACGGTGGATGCCGCCATTGTCTATGGTGTAAACCATCATGATGTGAAAAAAACTGATCAAATCATTTCAAGTGTCTCATGTACTACGCAGGCACTTGTGCCTTTGGTGAAAATTTTAGATGATGAATTTGGCATTGACACCGCACTAATGACTGAAATTCATGCGGTTACTGCAGATCAATCTGTATTGGATCGAGCACATCGTGATTTACGTCGTGCAAGAGCTTCAGGACAAAATATTATTCCGACGACATCTTCGGCTTTGGGGGCATTAAAACAAGTGATGCCGAAAATGGAGAATCGTATTGATGGTTATTCGATTCGTGTACCGACCATTAATGTGGCAGCAATTGATTTGACCTTTACCACACCTTCAGACTTAAGCGCTGAATTAATTAATCAAAAGCTTACGGCTGCTGCAAAATATGATTATGCAGAAATTATGGCAGTGACCGATGAGCCATTGGTGTCGAGTGATTTTAATCATTCACCATATTCTTTGGTGGTGGACTTAACGCAAACGATGGTGGTTGGGCATCAAGCCAAAGTATTTGCTTGGTATGACAACGAATGGGGTTATGCAAATCGCTTATTAGATTTATGTGAGTCTTTTTATTTTAAATAAAGGCTTCATGCTTTTTAAAATAACTACACAATTTAGGGGGAATGTATGGGGATTCTTTTAATCAGTGTGGGGTTGGCATATTTGGCAATCCTTGTATTGTTATGGCAAGTAATTAGTTTAAAAAAGCAAGCACTTGAGACGGAAAAAGTATTGGCTGCACAAGAAAAACGCTTGATTCATCATGAGGAGCATTTGGCTAAAACTTTGAAAATTATGCATGATTTAGCCAATAATGTGCATGGTCAAAGTGAGTTATTAGAGCAGACCACCAGTAAAGTAAAAAATTTGGAAGGGCAAAATCGTGATTTGGTGGATTTAATTGCTAAAGTGATTAAACCATAAAGTGCCTTAAATATATTTATTTAAAGAGCGTGTAGGTCAGAACTAAACCCATATCAGTCGCAATAACGCCGCTGAAAACATACTGATAATAACTGTAGGCAATAACGAAAAGCGTGATGCAGCCAACAATGTAATCATGATTGCCATCAGATCGGCGGGATGATGACGTACAAAATAAGGTGCAATGACGGAGATGAGGACACAGCCGGGAACAACTTCCATAATTTTACGTTGCTTATGGGTCAAGGTTTTATTTTTTAACAGCACGTAGCCTAAAATACGTGTTAAATAGGTGGTGGCTGCAATAAATAAGATTGCAATTAATGTTGCTGAGTGAATCATTCATCATCTCCAATCAAAAAGAAAGCGGAAATAATGCCGCTGATTGCACCGACGGGAATATACCAACTTGAAGGTAAAAAATGATAGGCCAATGCTGCTGCAATTAAACTAACCAACCACGGACGCGCCGCACGTATGCCTTTCCACATGCCACGTAGTAAAACTAAAAATACCGCAGGAAATGCCATATCGAAACCAAAACGACTAATGTCACCAAACATGGGGCCGATCCATGCCCCTAAAGTGGTAAATCCGATCCACATCACATACAAAGCAAAACAAAGACCTGCGTAAAACATTAGACTAAATGCCTGTTGAACCCCCAGGCTCTTTTGCTTTTTTTGTGCATCTGCCAAGCCCAAAGCCCAACTTTCATCACACATGAAAAATAGGGCTGAAAAGGCAGTTTTATTGGGTAAATGGCGTAAATAAGGAACGAAGCTTGCCCCCATTAATAAATGTCGACTATTAATTAAAAAAGTAATAAACATCAACATAATAATATTCGGTGGATTAGTCCAAACTTCCAAAATGGCAAATTCAGACCCACCTGCAAAATTTAAACCTGTAAGTAAAGGTACTTCAAGGACTGAAAAACCTTTTTGTGTAGCTTGTGCACCGAGCACTAAAGCAAAAGGAATAATGCCAAGTAAGAGCGGGATTGAGACTTTTAGACCACGTAAAAACTCCCGGAAATGAGGTGAATAACTCAATGTTTTCGATGTGTTTTTGAACGTGAACATGGTAATGACTCAAGCAAGACAAAGCAGAAATAATTTTCAATGCATTATTTTATGCTAGTAAATATGAAATTTTTCGCTAAATTTTCTAAAATATTTTTAAAGATTGAAATATATTGCTTTAGAAAATAAAGTATAAGCAATAATATTTTAAAAAGTGAAGCTTGATGAAGTTGGATGCGATTGATCGAAGGATTTTGCAGACTTTGCAACAGGATGGAAAATTAACAAACAATGAACTCGCTGAACGGGTTGGGTTATCTGCATCACCCTGTTTACGCCGTGTCAAACAACTTGAGGATGCTGGCGTGATTCATCACTATGCAGCATTAATCGACCCACAAAAAGTCAATCTAGGTTTAACTGTGTTTGCACGTATTTGGCTCAAAGGGCAGGATGAAAAAACTGTCAATCATTTTATTGATTCTGTGATGGATATTCCCGAAATTGTGGAATGCCAATTGATGGCAGGTGATTGTGATTTCTTTTTGCGTATTGTTGTTACAGATTTAGATGCATATCGTAAATTTCAAATTCAACGTTTAAATAAAATCTCAGGGATTCAAAATGTGAAAACTGAAATTCCTTTGCAGAAAATCAAGCTGACTACAGCATTACCATTGGGTTAAATAGCCTAAGTAAATTTTTAATTTCTGCCGAAAAAGCGAATAATTAATCTGAGGTTCTCACTTGGTTATTAATTTTTGTAACATATCAATACGGTAAATATATTGTAAATATTTACCAAAAATATACCGATAGGTAAAATTTTTTTGTGCTTGATTTGCACAAAATAATTTATAAAAGTTTGTTTTTTATTATGAAATACATATTGTAATTCTGTTATCATAAAATGTGTTTGTCTTGGTTATGGTGATACTTCTTTTGAAGGGCTAATTTTTTAGCTTTATTGTGAAGTATTTATTAAGTATTATTTAAAATTTTTTATACAAATATATAGATAAGAATTACGTGAAAATATAAAATAAATTTTCCCTTAAAAGCTAAATAATCATAGCATCTTGATATGTAATTAATTTTTTTAAATCGACAAAAAAATAGTGTGAACATAAGTTAACAGCATATGATTTATATCTTTATAGAATTAAAACGATAAACAGTTCACATTTTAATTAGATCTATTATGCATAAGCCACGTTATTTTTTTCCTTTGGGTATGTTTTTTTATTTAGGTGTCAGTATAACTTATGCAGCAAACACACCTGATATGTTAAGAGAGCAGGCGGTACTACAAATAAAAAATGGTCAAACACAACAAGGATTAGTAGCACTGACAGAATTATTAAAACAATATCCTGATAATCAAAAGATGATTGCTGATTATTTAATGGTGGTTGCCCCGATTCATCAATTGGATGTTGTGACCTTATTGAATTTAACACAGCGGATTCAGCCAAAACAGTTTCCTGAGTATGCTCAGTTGACCGTGGTAAAATTATTACGAGATCAAAAACAATTTAGCCAAGCACTTTCTTTATTGCAGCAATTTGAGTCTGATCAAAAGCAAAATCAGAAGCAAGTAAATATTTTAAAAGCAATTTTATATAGTGAAAATAAACAAGCACCACAAGCTTATGAAATTTTAAAAACAATAGATTTAAAAGCGTTAACTGCAGATCAACTGATGCAGATTGCTTATAGTTATCGAATGATTAACCATCCTGCTGAGGCACTGCATGCAATTCAATATGCGTATGAAAAAAAGCCATTAGATCAAAATATTCAAAAAGAATATGTCAACAGTTTAATGGCATTGGGCAGTTATCAGCGTGCTGATGCCTTGATGAAGCAATATCCGAACACACTATGGGAAAGTCATTTAAGTCAGCAAATTCAGCTTGGACATTTGGCACAAGAAATGAATGCTGCGGTGAAGCGTCATCAATATTTGTCTGGTCGTGGTGAAAGTGATGCAGTCAGTTATGAAAAGTTAGATCGGATTTTGGTTGAAGCAGATCAGATTGCACAGCAGAATACATGGGTGCAGCCTTTTTTTAATCGTTTTTATTATGACTATTTATATGCGTTGAGTTATCGGGGGCGTTCGCAACAAGTATTACATATTTTAAGTCATGTGAATTTGCCTCCTGTAACAACTATGCCTCCTTATGTGCGTCAAGCCATTGCAGATGCGTATTTGGCACAACGTCAGGCTGCATCAGCAGAGCAGTTATATCGTACCTTGATTACTGAAAAAAATTATTCAGATATGTCGGTTTATAGTGCTTTTTATTATTCATTGATTGAACAAGAAAAATATGATCAAGCCAATCAATTGATTCATGAGATTGATCATTTATTGCCAACATTTCAGTATAGTCAAGCCAAAGGTGTGGATAAATCCGTACATACTGATCGTACGCAATATATTGGTTTGCGCGGCTTAAACTGGGCATATAGTAATCGTTTGGATATCGCTGAGCCCTACTTTGAAGGATTGGTGGAAAAGACTTCAAATACGGATGATGGGTTAAATCAGCTTTCCCAAATTCAGCGTTGGCGTGATAAACCTGAGCAAGCTGCCCAGACCTTGGCTCGTTTAAATGGTTTATTACCTGTGACCAAGCAAACTCGAATTAATCAGATGCAAAATGCACAGGCTTTGGGCAATATCCAAGATTGGCGACAGCTTAATGTGCAATTGAGCCAAGATTATCCAAATGATACAGGTGTGCTGAAAAGTCGCAAAGAGTTAGAAGATCGTGATCATGCCACGATTCAACACAGCAGTCGTTTTTCTCGTAGTCATGCAGACCAAAGTAATATTTCAGAAGGTTTAAAAGGGTCTCGTGATCGCGAGTTGAATACCACCATTTATACGCCGTGGTTTGCTGATAATTATCGTGCTTTTATTGAGCATCGTGATATTTGGGGAAAATATCGTCAAGGTGATTTAGAGCAGCAACGTTATGGTGTCGGGGTGCAATGGCAAGATCAACGCAAATCGCTCACTGTGACCGCATCGCAAAATAGTCATGCAGAGCAGCAAGGGATAGAAGCTGAATGGACGCATCAATTGAATGATCATTGGCAATATTATTTAAATGCCAATAGCCAAGCGGATATTCCATTACAAGCTGTTGAACTAGATAAAGAAGGATATTCTTTTGGTGGGGGTATTCGTTGGAAACAAAACGAATCTCGCCAAGCGGGCTTTGGCTACAACATGACCGATATTGATGATGGTAATTTAAGGCAAGAGTTTTCTGTGGATTATTCTCAGCGTATTTTTCTTCGTCCACATCACACCACAACTGCAGGTCTAAATGCATATTATGGGAAAAATCGACTGAATAATGTGTCTTATTTTAGCCCAAAACAAAGTGCTAGTGTGGGCGTGAATCTAACTCATGATTGGTTAACTTGGCGTGAATATGAACGCTCATTGACTCAACGCTTTGGCTTCGGTGTAGGTGTTTTTCAACAACAAAACTTTGACAGTAAACCAATCGCTGATTTGCAATATCAACATATATGGAAATTGTCGAGGACATGGGCTTTACGTTATGGCATAGGTTATGGCATTCACGCTTACGATGGTGAATATGAAAAACAAGTCTATGGCAATTTAGGTTTTGAGGGGCGTTTCTAATGAAAAATTTCAAGCAATTTTCGAAACAGCTTTCAAAATCAGTATTGATGAGTGCCTGTTTAGTGATATGTGGATCTGCTTTTGCAGATCAACCCTTAGCGCAGTTAATGGTTAAAGCTGAACAAAAGGTCTTTTTTGATCAGCAGCATTTTGTCAGTTTAACTTTTCATGATGTGCGAGATGATGTCCTGAAAGTTGGAGATCGAGATCCTTATGCAATAAGCACACAAAATTTGGTGCAATTTTTTGAGTGGTTAAAACGTTCGGATTGGCATCCTGTGAGTTTGAAACAGATTATGCAGGCACGCCAGGGAGGTACAGCTTTACCTAAAAATGCAGTGCTTATTAGCTTTGATGATGGTGCTTTAAGTCATTATAGTCGAGTATTTCCTTTGGTGAAGGAATATAAAATTCCCGTGGTCTTTGCATTGGTGACCAGTTGGATGAATGGCAATACCAAAGCCATTTATGAAGCCTATGGTCAAGGCAATGCAATGACATGGGATCAAGTACGAGAAATGCAAAAATCAGGATGGGTTGAGTTTGCCAGTCATTCACATGATTTACATCAAGGTATTTTAGCTAATCCGCAAAATAATCAACAACCTGCGGCAATTACACGACAATATTTAGCCGCATCAAAACGTTATGAAACACAGCAAGAATATGAGCAACGTCTTCTGCAAGATTTAAGAAAATCCAGAGAAATTTTGACTAAAGAAGTTGGGGTTGCTCCTATGGCCATCATTTGGCCTTATGGTGCAGTGAATGTTGAAACTGAAAAATTAGCGCAGCAAGCGGGGTTGCCATTGTCTTTTAGTCTAGGGACAGATGCAGTTAATCATGTGCAAGATGGCACTTTCCAACGGGGGTTGGCAGTGAATAATCCAAATTCAGAAGATTTGTATGAACAAATGACGGATTCTATTCACTACAAAGCTTTTACGCTGTATGAGCCAATTCGTGCGCTGAGTTTAGATTTAGGTCAGTTTTCACAAAACTATGCGCAAGCCGATCAGCAATTGGGACAAATTTTAGATTTAACCAATGCTTTAAAAAGTAATGCGTTGTTATTAAATGTCGTGGAAGACCAGGACCGAGATGGCGTATATGATTCAGCCTATTTCCCAAATCACGATTTGCCTGTCAAAGCAGATGTGCTAAATCGAACAGTTTGGCAAGCAAAAACAAGAATTTTTAATAGTGTTTATGCACAATTACCCTATGCTTTGGAACAGCAGAAAGCGCAGTTTTCAGTGCAACTAGCCACAGAATTGTTGAAAAATAATACAGGTTTAGATGGCATTATTTTAAATACAGATACAGCAGTGCAATGCGTTTTTCAGCGTGTGGAGACATCGTCTTGTGCTGAGCAACAAAAGCATCTGTTACAGACTTTAAAACATTTAAATCAAAATGCTGCTCGTTATTCTAATATCAGTAATCCATTTAAATTGGGCTTGCAAGTGCAACTGTCTGAACTGAAGTCGGACAAATTGTTGGCATTTCTTAATCAATATCATGATCAGGTTGAGCTATTTAATTTTGAATTAGACAGTATTCGTCAACCACAAACTTTTAAACAATTTATACAGCAAGTTCAGTCGTTGAATGCAGAGCAAAAAGCCAAAATAATGGTGACTTTGGTGTTGGATTCAGTACAAACAGAACAAAATTGGCAGAATATTCAAGCCAACTTTTTAGTATTGCAACGGATAGGTATTCAAAAGTTGGCAGTAAATCGTTATGACTTAAATAACGCAGCCAAAATTCAAACCTATTTATATACACCATTAAGTTTGAACCAAAGTCCATTGACCTATCGCAATCCCTTTATTTATACAACGAAAGGGAAGTCGCCATGACCATCATTGAGTATTTATTTCTTTTTGCTTTTTTATATCCTCTCGTGATGGCTTGGACGTGGATGATTGGTGGCTTATGGTTTTTCTTTAAACGAGAATACAAACAAAACCAATTACCTGAGATTTCCCAACAAGGCTGTAGCATTATTATTCCATGTTTTAATGAGGAAGCCCAAGTTCGAGAAACCATTCGCTATGCTTTACAAACACAATATCCAAAATTTGAAGTGATTGCGGTGAATGATGGTAGTTCTGATCGTACCGCAGAAATTTTAGATGAGTTAGCACAGCAATATCCGAGTTTGCGTGTGGTACATCTCGCTGAAAATCAAGGTAAAGCGTTTGCTTTACGTTCAGGCATGATGGTCAGTCAGTTTGAGTATTTAATTTGTATTGATGGTGATGCATTGTTGCATCCACATGCTGCAATTTGGATGATGTACCATTTGACCAAATTCAATCGTGTGGGTGCTGTTACAGGTAATCCACGTATTCTAAATCGTTCTAGCATTTTAGGAAAACTACAAGTAGGTGAGTTTTCATCCATTATTGGTTTGATTAAACGTGCGCAACGAACCTATGGACGTATTTTCACAGTGTCAGGGGTGATTGCAGGCTTTCGTAAAACAGCATTAGAACAGGTGGGTTTTTGGTCAGATGATAAGATCACGGAAGATATAGATATTTCTTGGAAAATCCAATTAGCACAATGGGATATTCATTATGTGCCAAATGCGCTGTGCTATATCTATATGCCTGAAACGTTTACGGGCTTATGGAAACAGCGTGTACGTTGGGCGCAAGGTGGTGTTGAAGTACTGCGTAGTTATTTCCCGAAACTTTTTAAAATCAGTGCATTAAAGATGTGGCCTGTGGCTTTGGAAGCATTGATGAGTATGGTTTGGGCTTATGTTATTTTGCTTATTATTATTGTGTTTTTTGTAGGTTTATTCTTCAGTTTGCCTGAAGCATGGTATATAAAATCATTACTTCCACAATGGTATGGCGTGATTCTAGCCATTACCTGTCTGATCCAATTCTTCATCAGTTTATATATTGATAAACGCTACGATGATCGTCGGTTTTTTAGAAATTATTTTTGGGTGATCTGGTATCCCTTATTTTTCTGGCTTTTAGGGGCAGCAACCACAATTGCTGCTGTACCAAAGGCATTATTTGCGCAAAAAAAGAGAGCGAGATGGGTCAGTCCAGATCGTGGTTTTAGAGGAGATGATGTATGAGTGATTTCCAATCAAATATAATTACAGATGAGTCTAAGCTCGATATTCCTGAATATATTGACCAACCTCATTATGTGAAAAATAAAGCAATGCATTATACCTTGCAAATGATGGGGTGGATGCTCTGGACGCTGCTATTATTGCCTTTGGTCACGGCCATTTTATGGGTTTATCAGGTTAAATTGATTAAAAATTATATTTTTGCTGAACAAATTTATGTGCAATTATACAATTTTGCTTGGTTGGCATTGATTGTTATGCTGTGCTGTGCCTCTTTGTTGCTGTGGGCAAGTTATAATTGGTTACGCTATCGCAAAACTAAAGATCCTAAAGTGTTAAATGTGACTCAGTCTACTTTGGCAGAGGACTTTTTAATCAGTACAGATGAATTATCAAAAATTCAAAAATCTAAAAGTATCGTACTGCATTATGATGATGAAGGTGTATTGTCTGATTATGAGTTGAAAAAAGCATAAATGGATTCAATAAGAGGTGCGAAAAGCACCTCTTATTTAGCGTTAAAACTTTTCATCACTATAAATATCTTTTGTAGATTCAATGGCCTTATGATTTTCCTCTAAAATTTTCGTGGTGAGTTCGGGTGCATTTTTATTACGAATATATTCTAAATCTCGAATATTTTTTTGTACCGCCACAGCACCAAATAAGCTCAGTAAAAAAGCCATAATATAAAAACCTTTTTCACTTAAGAGTAGATTTGCATTCCATAAACCCATGGCTAAAAGTACAATGCAAATGATCACCGATGCCCAACATAATCCAAAATAAATAGGTGTGACGTGCATACCTTCAAGTCGATCACGGATAATTTTTTGTAATGAAACTGCTGAAAACAAACCATATAAAATCAGAATTAAATAATAACCTTTTTCATTCAGTAACATATCTGCATTAAATAATCCCACCATATAGGCAACCGCACCTGCAAGTAAGGCAACCCAACTTGCAGCAATAAAAGCTGGGGTTGGTTTATTGATGAATTGATCCATTGTTATTTTCCTTATCGCTTTTACTGTTTTATATCATTCATTATGCTAAAAGGAAAAGGGATGGCAAATTGTTTCAAATAAAAGGGCATGAAATTTAAAAATAAACGGCTCAATTTTTTGTTTACGATTTTATTTTTCAGCTTTTAAAACATGGATATAAAAATAGCCATACAATGATGGCTATTTTGAGTCTAAACCTAAAAGATCAGTATCATCTATAAAGATGTTTTTATGTTCATCAATAAACTGAAGTTGTCTAAACGTTTTTGTGTGTCATAGATGTCACAAGTAAAAATAAACTCATCGACCTCATACTGTTCTAGTAAATTTTCTAAGCCTTGTTTGACTGTAGTGGGTGAGCCAATTTGTGCCATTGCTAAAAAGTTTTGGACAGCCATTTTTTCTGCAACAGACCAACGACCTTCCATACTTTCTACAGGTGGTTTGAGTTTAATGCTCGGTGCACCTGTCACAAGATTTTGAATACGTTGGTAAACACTGGTTGCCAAATATTCTGCTTCAGCATCTGTTTCAGCGACCACCGTCGGTACACCCATCGATACATAAGGTTGATCTAGATAAGCCGATGCTTGGAAATTATCTCGATATAGTGCAATCGCTTGTCCTAACATACGTGGTGCAAAGTGTGAAGCAAAAGAGTAGGGCAGTCCTAGTCGTGCAGCAAGTTGTGCGCTAAATAAACTTGAGCCTAATAACCAAACAGGCACATGCGTCCCTTGTCCAGGAGTTGCTGTGATGCGTTGATGAGGTTGAGCATCAGCAAAATAACTTAAAATTTCCACCACATCATTGGGGAATTGTTCTTCAGTTTCTTGGCGACCACGGCGTAAAGCACGCATAGTAACTTGGTCTGAACCTGGCGCACGACCTAAACCCAGCTCAATGCGGTTGGGATAGAGTGTTGCTAATGTTCCAAACTGTTCAGCGACGACTAAGGGGGCATGGTTAGGGAGCATAATGCCTCCTGAACCCACTTTTAAGCTGTGGGTATTTGCAAGGAGATAACCTAATAATACTGCTGTTGCAGAGCTAGCGATCCCATCCATATTATGATGTTCTGCGAGCCATAAACGATCATATCCCAATTTTTCTGCATGCTGTGCCAGTTCAAGTGCATGATGAAGTGAAAAAGCCACGTCCTGATTTTCACGAACAGGGGCTAATTCTAAGATGGAAAATTGGGTATTTTTTAAAGATCGCATTGGCATACTCAAAACAGGATATATCGAAATAATACGATATAAAAAACAGTTTGCATATCGAAAATATTCGATATTAAAAAATATTTACAAAATCTAAAGTGAGATGCCTATAAATAAAAAACCTAGAAAATCGGCTTGTGATCCAATTTTCTAGGTGAAAACTTAAAACGTGTTTTTAAAAATAAAATGTATGATGGATGATTTGATTAGTCGCGATGTTTATGTTTGTAATGACCTAAATGACGACCATTGTCATGGCGGTAGTTTCGGTCATTATAACGGTAGTTGCTACCACGATAGCCTCGATCGTTGTAACGGCGATCATAACGATCATTATCGTATCGGTCATCATAACGGCGGTCTTCACTGACTTTACGTCCTAAAGTTGAACCACCTGCTGCGCCTAAACCTGCACCAACATAGCCACCTGTTGAACCTGCCACATTACGACCAACACTATAACCACCTGCACCACCTAATGCACCACCAATGGCAGCGCCTGTACGGTCACGGCGGTTACTTGATGCTGCCGCACCGCCTGCACCACCGAGTGCAGAACCAATCATTGCACCTGTGCTACCACCCATTTGGTTACCGATTGCAGCACCAACGACACTACCTAGGCCAGAAGAAAGGGCAACCCGTGTGCCATTGTCTGCATGTGCGGTGGTCATTAAGGTTGCTGCAAGTACAGTTGCACCAATCATTGCATGTAATTTCATGTTCAAACTCCTTCTCGAAGCTTATCTAAATTTTTAACTTGAGCTTAATTTACCGAACAACTGCGGTGTGATTATGAATGTCGTTGTAATGAAATGGATGCAAAGCGTAAACAATTTGTAACTTTTATTCATTCATCGTTAATTTTTAGCAATGGGGGAGCTTAAGCATCAAAATATTTTAAGATTAAACTGTTTAACTTTGCAGAGTATGGCTAGGGAAATAATTTCTAAATATTTAGATATAATAAAATTTTTGCAATAAACCGAGATGATCTGTGTAATATTTTAAGACAATAAAAAAAGCACCTAAACTTAGGTGCTTATAACTTAATTCTACAGGCTTAGCGATGATGTCTACGATATTTACGGTTGTATTTACGATCATCATAATGGCGGTCTTCTGATACTTTTTTACCTAGAACAGAACCGCCCGCAGCACCTAAAGCCGAACCAATATAACCGCCTGTTGAGCCACCCACATTTTTACCAACAGTATAGCCACCTACACCGCCTAAACCACCACCGATTGCAGCAGCAGTACGGTCACGCTTATTGGTTGCTACGGCAGCACCGCCTGCACCACCGAGTGCAGAACCAATCATTGCACCCGTATTACCGCCCATTTGTTTACCAATAGCAGTTCCTGCCACGCTACCTAATGCAGAAGTTGCAGCAATACGAGTTGAGTTGTCAGCATGGGCACTTACTGTAAAAACTGAGGTTACTGCTAAAGCAGAACTTAATAATAATGCATTTAATTTCATGTCTTGCTCCATGTCCTGAGGTGGACAGCTCTATATCTCTATTCGATGAGGTAAATGTAACAAAAGGCGACATGGAAAATATGGAGAAGATTTCCCTTTATGAAGGTGTTTAGTATCTGAATGTATGCTTTCTATTAAAATTGTGCTTTAAAATGGCATATTTTGCGAAATGATGTAGAAAGGATGAATTAAATTGTCCGATTTTAAGCCAAATTTAAAAATGCTGTAGATTTAGACATGAAATAAATATCGACTTTGCATTGAGTCTTGGTTTTTTCAGTTACAACCCTCCATTTAGAGAGTGTATTCTTGATGGAGGGCCATAAAAATATTTATCTTATGAAAAATAAACAGAAGTTGAGTTTGCTGTGTCATTTAAAAGCGAGAATCGTTAAACTAGGCACAATTTTTAAAATGTCTTACCGTATTTATTCTGATACTGCATATTATCGTCAATGAATTGGGGTAAGCTTAAGCTTGAGATTTTAGTTAAATGAAAGAGTCGTTACGTTTACGATTAGACCAATTGTGTGATCGACACGAAGAATTAGAGGCTTTACTTGCCGATGTGGAAGTGATTTCAGACAACAAACGTTTTCGTAACTTGTCACGTGAACATAATGATTTGACTGAAATTACCAATGTTTGGAAAAAATATAAACAAGCTGAAGAAGACATTGTTACGGCTGAGGAAATGACTTCAGATCCTGACTTTAAAGACATGGCAATTGAAGAAATTAAAGAAAATAAAGCATTGATTGAGTCTTTAGAAGCGGATCTGAATATTTTAATGATTCCTAAAGATCCCAATGATGCCAACTCAGCCTATTTAGAAATTCGTGCGGGAACAGGTGGTGATGAAGCAGCCATTTTCTCGGGTGATTTATTTCGTATGTATAGTAAATATGCTGAAACACAAGGTTGGCGTATTGAAATCTTGTCTGAAAATGAAGGCGAACATGGCGGTTATAAAGAGGTTATTTGCCTGATTAATGGTGAAGGCGTGTATGGTCGCTTAAAATTTGAAAGTGGTGCACATCGTGTGCAACGTGTTCCTGCGACAGAATCTCAAGGGCGAGTACATACGTCTGCATGTACGGTTGCGATTTTACCTGAAATTGATGTAGATACGACTGTAGAAATTAACCCATCCGAATTACGTATCGATACCTATCGTGCGTCAGGTGCGGGTGGTCAGCACATTAACAAAACCGATTCTGCAGTGCGTATTACCCATATTCCAACAGGTACAGTGGTGGAATGTCAGGATGAGCGTTCACAGCATAAGAACAAGGCTAAAGCGATGGCTCTATTAGTTTCACGTTTGGAAAATGCAAAACGTGCGGCTGCAGATGCTGCAACCTCAGAAATGCGCCGTGACTTGGTCGGTTCAGGTGACCGTTCTGAACGTATTCGTACTTATAACTATCCACAAGGTCGTATGACAGATCATCGTATTAACTTAACTTTATATAAGCTAGATGCAGTAATGGAGGGTGATTTGACAGAGTTACTTGATAGTTTACATCGTGAATATCAAGCAGATCAGTTGGCACTTCTTGCTCAGCAGAACGGTGGCTAATGAATATCGCACAAGCGCTTGCTTTACGTGGTGAGCCAGAAAGCTATGAGCGTCAAGAAAATGCGTGGTTGCTTGAACACATTACCAAAATTGATTCTTTTGATTTGGTGATGAAAAAAGAGCAAGAACTGACAACAGAGCAGGAACAGCAATATGTTGAGGGTTTAAAACGTATTACGGATGGTGAGCCTTTAGCATACGTTACAGGTTCACAGCCATTTTGGACTTTAGATTTAACCGTGACTAAAGATACTTTAGTGCCACGTCCTGATACTGAAGTGTTGGTGGAAACGGTATTACATCTTGATGTCCCTGAAGATGCACGTATTGTTGATTTAGGCACAGGAACGGGCGCAATTGCTTTATCTTTAGCGAGTGAACGACCTGAATGGTCTGTGATTGCGACAGATATCTATGAGGCAACTTTAGAGGTTGCATTGTCTAATGCGAAAAAGCATGATTTAACACATGTGAAATTTTATTTAGGCAATTGGTTTGAAGCGCTTAATCGTCAATATTTTGATGTGATTGTATCGAATCCGCCTTATATTGATGCAGATGATGTGCATATGCGTGATTTAGCATCAGAACCTGAGCGTGCTTTGGTCGCAGCAAACCAAGGCTTAGCAGATATCGAGCTTATCATTAAACAGGGCAAAAATTGGTTAACTCATCAAGGTTGGATTGCTTTAGAACATGGTTATGATCAAGCTGAGGCGGTACAAGGCATTTTCCAAAAATATGGATTTAAAGAAATCCGTACCGTGAAAGACTATGGTGGAAATGACCGTGTCACTTTGGCGCAGTGGCAAAATTAAATCCTGATTGAATTAGCGTTTCATGTCTCCTCAAGATATAAAAAAGCAGAATTTAAATGATTCTGCTTTTTTATGATCGACCTTTCTAGAACTTCAAAGTATTTCATTAATTTTAAAGAAACGTATGTTAAAACATCGATTAGTCTAATACGGCAAACTTTGACTTGAAAAAAACTTCATTTTGCTGAATATTCAAAGTGTAGCCGAATTTATAAAATTTACGCTTATTTGCAATTTTCATGTTTTATCCCTTGAAATTGCGGTATAAGCCTTTTAAAACTGAAACAATCATATAACAAGGATTAGATATGAAGTTGTATTATTCTCCAGGTGCGTGTTCTTTAGCTGCTCATATTTTACTCAATGAAATTAATGTTGATTTTGATCTAGTACGTGTTGATTTAAAAACACACACGACTGAAAAAGGTGCAGATTATTACGAAATTAATCCTAAAGGCTATGTTCCAGCATTAGAAATTAATCCCGGCTTGATCTTAACTGAAAATGTCGCCATTCTTCCTTTTATTGCACAACATGATGCAGGGCAAGATTTGATTCCACCCTCAGGTTTGGGGCGTGCGAAAGTTTTGGAGTGGTTGGGGTATCTAAACTCAGAATTACATGATGAATATGCAGTGTTTTTTAATCCGGCTGTGTCTGAAGAGGAAAAACAGCGTGGTTATGCAACCCTAGATAAAATGTTGAAATATATTGATGATTATTTGGGTGATTCTGAGTACGATTATTTGGTGAATGATCGTTTTGGACCTGCGGATGCTTATTTATTTGTCCTAACCAATTGGTCGAATGTGATTCATCATGACTTAACACCATTTAAAAATATCGTTGCACTACGCAACTTAGTTGCTGAACGTCAATCAGTACAAATTGCGATGCGTGATGAAGGTTTAATTCCTTGATTAATCCATACAAAAAATAAAAAAAACAGCCTAAACAGGCTGTTTTTTTATTTATGATTAGATGATGAAGACTGACTATTCATCATTTGGGTTCATGCGACCTTGTTTAATCTCATTGGCGAGACACAGAGATTCGAGAATGCTTTCTCCAATTGTTTCAGGAATTGCATATTGCATATTGACTGAATAAGGTTGATAGCTTTGACCAAAAACTTTGTCTTTTTTATATTTAGTTTGTGTGATAGTACCAAATTTTTGTTCATTACAATCTGCTTGATAAAGCGTCATATAATAGTCGCCGACTGCAAGACCATCTTGGGTGAGATCATTAAAAATAACTGACTTAAGCCATCCTTGTACAAGGGTTTGATTATATTGTTTCTTTTCTTTGATGCTTGGTACATTCAGATATAAATGGCTTTCATCACTTGAGGTTATGCGTATCCAATCATTTGCATAAGAAAGTGCTGGAATGAGTAATGAAATGCCAAAAATTGCATATTTAATTGAACTCACTTGATCCCCCGATTGTGAATTTTAAATTAATAATATAATGATATGTATATGATATTTTAACAGTTAGTGAAAATTTTAAATAGATAGAATGATTTGAATAAATTAAAAAAGGCTACCAAAGTAACCTTAATCGTTTTGCTAAAATTTATAATGCTTTCAAGCATCTTATTTAGTCTTTTATTTAAAGAAATAACCCGTTTCAGGCGAGCTAGCATTTGCCATACGTTTACGTGGCATACGACCTGCAAGATAGGCTTCACGACCTGCCTCAACCGCTTTTTTCATCGCAGATGCCATTAAGATCGGATTCTGCGCTGCAGCAATCGCTGTGTTCATGAGCACACCATCACAACCTAATTCCATGGCAATCGCAGCATCACTAGCAGTACCGACACCAGCATCGACTAAAACAGGTACTTTGGCATTTTCTTTGATGATGGAAATGGTGTGTGGGTTTAAGATCCCTAAACCTGAACCAATCAAGCTGCCTAAAGGCATAATGGCAACACAGCCCATGCTTTCAAGTTCTTGCGCTACAATAGGATCATCAGAAGTATAGACCATGACTTCAAAACCATCTTCAACTAAAGTGCGGGCAGCTTCAAGCGTTGCAGTTACATTGGGATAAAGTGTTTTTTCATCACCTAGAACTTCAAGTTTAACCAAATTGTGACCATCAAGCAGTTCGCGTGCAAGCATACAGGTACGCACAGCGCTGTTAGCATCAAAACAACCTGCAGTGTTGGGTAAAATGGTATATTTTTCAGGTGGAATCACAGACAGTAAATTGGGTTGGTTAGGATCTTGACCAATATTGACGCGGCGAATCGCTACCGTCACGATTTCTGCACCACTGGCTTGAATGGCTAAATCTGTTTCATTTAAATCTTTATATTTGCCTGTGCCGACCAAAAGGCGAGAATTAAATGTACGAGAACCAATAATAAGGGGAGAGTCTTGCATGGGGATGCTCCGAATTAGCCGCCACCGACAGCGTGAATAATTTCAATTCGATCTTGATCAGCGATGGGGGTTTGCTCAAGTTTGCTTTTAGCAATGATCATTTCATTTTTTTCTACGGCAAAACGTTTACCTTCAAGTGCGAGCGCTTGAATGAGTTGCTGTAAATTTTCACAATTTGTCTGTTGCGCTTCGCCATTTAAAAATATTTGCATGATGCGTCCATATCTATTTTATTTCAACGAGATGTGCTTAATTTCCATGTTTGAGCGCATGCCATGCCAGTAGCAACCAACCTGCGATCATGAGTGCGCCACCAATGGGAGTAATTGCACCTAAAATACGGGGTAAGCCCAAAGCCATAACATACAGTGAACCACAAAAGAAAAAAATCCCAACTTGAATGAGAATAAAGCTCATTTTAATGGGTAGGGCAGGAAGCACTTTGCTGATTATACCTAAAGCCAATAAGCCAAGTGCATGATAGAAAAAATAATCAGTTGCCGTTTGCCACCAAGCCAATTGTTCAGGCGAGGCGATTTTTTTTAAACCATGCGCTCCAAATGCACCTAGCATGACAGCAATAGCAAGATTGAGTGCTGAAATTGCGATCCACATAAACCAAGGTCATCTCAAAGAATTTGCACGTTACCTTAACATAATTTAGCAAGAGAATTGCGCTTAAAATACAGTACAAAGACTATTTTTAGTTGAAATCATAGGCAAAATAAAAAGGGCAATTCGCCCTTTTTATTGATGGTTACTTTAATTTGATGACATTGCCACTTTGATTTTTTCCATGGCATTTTTTTCTAACTGACGAATACGTTCCGCAGAAACATTATATTCGGCAGCAAGTTCATGCAAGGTTGATTTATCGTCATCTAACCAACGGCGTTGTAAGATATTACGTGAACGATCATCAAGCTGTTCCATCGCATCATGTAATGCAGATGTGCTTTGTTCTTCATAATCTTCTTCTTCGATCAAACGGGCAGGATCATAACGGTTATCTTCAAGATAAAGCGCTGGAGCAACATGGGTTGAACCTTCATCGTCGTCATCACCTTGTGCTTCAAAAGCAGCATCGTATGCCGTTAAACGACCTTCCATTTCTAGGACTTGTTCTGGCGTAACATTCAAGTCATTGGCAATGGATTTTGCCTCTTCTAGCGTGAGTTTTTTACTCGATTTTTTTAAGCTACGTAAATTGAAAAAGAGTTTACGTTGTGCCTTGGTTGTTGCTATTTTGACAATACGCCAATTACGAATAACATATTCGTGAATTTCAGCTTTAATCCAATGCACTGCAAAAGAAACTAAACGCACTCCCATATTCGGGTCGAAGCGTTTAACAGCTTTCATTAAACCTAAGTTACCTTCTTGAATCAGGTCACCTTGTGGCAAGCCATAGCCTGCATAGCTACGGGCAATATGGACGACAAAACGTAAGTGTGACATCACTAACATTTTGGCTGCATCTAAATCTTGATCATAAAAATAACGCTCAGCCAACTCTTTTTCTTGTTCGGCTGTCAAAATTGGAATTTGGTTGACAGTGCTGATATAAGCACCCAGATTTACACCTGGCGCAGATAAGGACAGGGGCATCAATTGATTGCTGCTGTCACTCATGAGTTCTCCTTATAGGATAATAGTGGTAATACCATGGCTTTCATCTTAATTGTATTTGCATTCATAATTAAGGAAAATTGGGTATAGAAATGTAAACTTTTATTCAATTATACAAGTATTAACGCAAAATATTGAATATTTATGAATTAAAAATGAAAAGACTTAAACTCTGATTAAAAAATGAAACTCATTTTCTGAAATTTGTTTGAATTGGCATTGTAATTGATGCAGCTCACAATACCGCAAAACATCAATTTCACTGTGTGGATCAGAGGCTTTTAACAAAATATTTTGATTATTTTGTAAACTTTTTAATTGCTTTTTAAGCAACAACAGTGGCATAGGACAAGGCTTACCCATGGCATCGACACTGATCACAGAAGAGTCAAAATTTTCAGACATTTTTTGAGCAATAACATTTATCTATCAACAATATTTGAGTGTAACAAAGAAAACGGATTTGCCCAAAGTATTAATTTATTTACTTCCATAAATCAGCGTTTATAGAGACTTGTGGGATTAAGTGATAAAAATGTGAAAATATTTATCTTATAATTATCTAAAAAAATTCTATTAATTGTGATTCACCCATGTTAAGCTCGTTGCGTACTTTAAGAGAGGGACGGTGAAAACTGTTTGCTCTCCTTTATTACAAGTGGATGTAACCGGGATTTTGTTAATAGTCTTACAGAATGATTACAAGCTTTGAAATTACAAGAAATTTTAAACTTTGTTTGCTCTGCTGTTTGCAACACCGGGTGGTCCTTTTTTCTAAATAACTGAGGATTAACTTATGACAGCTCGTGAACAAGGCGTTGTTAAATGGTTCAATGATACTAAAGGTTTTGGCTTTATTCAACGCGCTGGTGGCGATGACGTATTCGTACACTTCCGTGCAATTCAAGGCGACGGTCACCGTTCACTACGTGACGGTCAACGTGTTGAATTTAGCGTTGTTCAAGGTCAAAAAGGTTTTCAAGCTGAAGAAGTTCAGCCTTTAGACTAATTCTTAAGTTTGTAGAAACTTAAGTGGCGCTCCAATTTTAATGAATTGGGGCGTTTTTGTTTATGGTCATCTTTGTTTATAATAACCACATTATTTCAGTCGTTAATAGTTAGAGCACGTATATATGTCATCAGGTTTTGAAACCCTAAATTTACATCCACAACTGAAGCAAGCGATTGATAGTTTAGGGTTTAAAGAAATGACCCCCATTCAGCAAAAAGTATTGAAATATACTTTGGCAGGACATGATGCGATTGGGCGTGCGCAAACAGGAACAGGAAAAACAGCTGCATTTTTAGTCAGTATTATTAATGATTTACTCAATAATCCAATTAAAGAAAAGCGTTTTCGTGGTGAGCCACGAGCTTTAATTCTTGCACCAACACGTGAGTTGGCGATTCAAATCGAAAATGATGCGCGTGAATTGGTTAAGTTTTCAAATTTAAACGTGCTAACTTTGGTCGGTGGTGTAGATTTTGACAAACAACGTAAGCAACTAGATGAAGCATTCGTTGATATTCTTGTTGCAACACCTGGACGTTTGATTGATTTTACAGAACAAAAAGAAGTTTGGTTGGATCAAATTGAATTTTTGGTCATTGATGAGGCTGACCGGTTGTTGGATATGGGTTTTATTCCATCGGTAAAGCGCATTGTGCGATATTCACCACGAAAAGAACAACGTCAAACTTTATTATTTTCTGCAACCTTTAGTTATGATGTGTTGAATCTAGCACAACAATGGTTGTATGAGCCTGTCACAGTTGAAATTGAACCTGAAAAGAAAACCAATGCAGATGTAGAGCAACGTGTTTATGTGGTTGAAAATCGTGATAAGTATAAATTATTACGTGAAATATTAAGTGATGAACCGATTGAAAAAGTAATGATCTTTGCAAATCGTCGTGATCAAGTACGTAAATTATATGACCACTTAAAACGGGATCATTATAAGGTCGTGATGTTATCAGGTGAGATTGCGCAGGACAAACGCTTGAAAATGTTAGACCAATTTAAAAATGGGCAACACAATATCATGATCGCAACCGATGTGGCAGGTCGTGGGATTCATGTTGATGGTGTGTCACATGTGATTAATTTTACGTTGCCTGAACAGTCTGATGATTATGTGCATCGTATTGGTCGTACAGGTCGTGCGGGTACACAAGGCGTTAGTATTAGTTTCTTGTCTGAAGATGATGCTTTTTATTTACCTGAGATTGAAAAAGCGATTGGTCAAAAATTACCTTTAACTCGTTTAGAGGGTTATTGTTAATTCATTGCTGATTAAATACGTCAAATCGTGTGAATGATTCTTGCTGAAAACCGCTCAAATTTGAGCGGTTTTTTGTTTTAAATTAGAATTTTAAAGTTTTGATTGGCAGCTAAAGGTGAGCGTGGTTTGGTAATCTGTGTCTTTTTCAATACCTCCTTTACCAATGACTGAACCTAAAACACCTGCTGCTGCGGTAATCATTTTGCCGGTTTGTTCGTCAAATACACCTTTTAATGCACCATTAAATTCAACTTTTTCGTCTACAACAACAGGTGCTGCTTTTTTACCACAGGCATTATTTGCTGCGGTAATGGCATTATTTTTAGAAATAATTTGGCTTTTACCCAAACCTGTTACTTCATATTGATTATTGGGTTTTTGAATCGCTTGAGTTTGTGTGGGGTTTGAGCTACACGCTGTAAACAAAACAGCGCTGGATAACATAGATGCGATTACAAGAGTTTTTTTCATAAATCCGCCCTAAAAATCTTAAATAGAAAGATGATGATATTGCAGCATAGGAATGCAAATAAAAATGTCCAAATATGTATTAAAAATGATGCTTTGTATGGTAATCCTGTGAAATACGAAGAATTGTGCAAGGTAAATTCAGTAAATAGCATGATTTTCTGAAAGTTTATGCTAATCTTGTTGGAAAAGGTTTTTGTAGAACATGGTTAATGATGGATTCAAATCTTCAAATTGTGCATCAAAATATTCATCAACGTCAGTCCGTTGGGCATTTGATTGAGCCTGCACCAAATGCAGCGCAATTGGAGATGGCATTTCAAGCTGCTTTGACTGCGCCTGACCATCATCGCCTCAAACCAACACGTTTTATTGTGGTGGCAGGAGAGCAACGTCAAGCTTTTGGTGAATTGCTAGCACAAGCGATCCAAGACTTGGGTGAGGTCGATGCTGCGCAAGTAGAGCGCGTGAAGCATCATCCATTTCGTGCACCTTTATTAATCTTGGCAGTGACTAAAATTGTAGAGCATCAAAAGGTTCCCGAATTTGAACAAATTTTAAGTACTGGTGCAGCGGTGCAGAATTTACTACTTTCTTTACAAGCGCAAGGTTTTGCAAGCATGTGGCGTAGTGGTGCTGTGGTAGAGTCTGCATTATTAAAAACAAAATTAGGTTTAAATGTGCATGATCTGATTTCAGGAATTATTTATGTGGGAACTGCTGCGAAAGTCATCGGACCACGTGCTGAACAAAGTACACATAATTATGTGAGTACTTGGCAGGTAGATCAAAGCTAAAATATAAAGATAGAAATCAGTGTTAATCTCAATAGTGATAAATCAGGATAACAATAATGTCAGAGCTTAAATTTACGGATTTGGTTGAACCCGTAGTGTTGAATCAAAAAACTGCATTGCGTGTCACTGTTCTAGGTGGTGGTAGTTTTGGAACTGCGATGGCAAATACAGCCACCCGTAATGGCTGTGATACAATCATTTGGATTCGTGATGAAAATGTTGCAGCAGAAATGAATGCAACGCATGTGAATAAACGTTATTTGCCTGATTATCCTTTAGAAATGGGCTTGAAAGCAGAATCCAATTTAGAAAAAGCAGTTCGTGATCGTGATATTATTTTAGTGGCGATTCCAAGTCATTCTTTTCGTGATGTTTTAAAGCAAATTAAGCCTTTTATTAGTTCACAAGCTGTGGTGTCTTTGACCAAAGGGATTGAAGCAAAAAGCTTTTGCTTTATGAGTGATATTATTTGTGAAGAATTACCAGAAGTACCTTATGGTGTGCTATCGGGACCAAATTTAGCCAAAGAAATTATGGCAGGGCAGCCAGCTGGAACTGTGATCGCTAGTGATTCTGAGTTAGTGCGCTATGCCGTGCAGCAAGCCTTACATAGTGCTTTGTTCCGTGTTTTTGCCAGTGATGATGTGCATGGGGTTGAGCTCGGTGGTGCGCTGAAAAATATTTATGCTGTGGCAATGGGTATGGCAGCAGCTTATAAGGTGGGTGAAAATACCAAAAGTATGATTTTGACTCGTGCTTTGGCGGAAATGAGTCGTTTTGCAGTCAAACTGGGTGCCAATCCATTAACATTTTTAGGTTTGTCTGGTGTGGGGGATTTATTCGCCACTTGTAACAGTCCACTCAGTCGTAATTATCAAGTGGGTTTTGCGTTAGGTTCGGGAAAAACCTTGCAACAAGCAACCAAAGAGCTCGGGCAAACTGCTGAAGGGATTAATACGATTATGCAAGTGAATACTCGTGCAAAAGAATTGGATGTATATATGCCAATTACCACAGCACTGCATGAAGTGATTTTTGAAGGTGCACCACCGTTAAATATTGCGGTTTCTTTAATGAAAAATGGACATCGCAGTGATGTTGAGTTTGTATTGCCGCATCATGCGGTTTAAAAAATGCGAAACGGAGATAGTGTTGTCATAAAGAATGGGTATAATTCATTGCAAAGCCATAAGGAAATTTTATGCAACTGACTTTAGTGCGTCATGGTGAAGCAGCACCACCTTTGAATGGAAATGATTATAAACGTCCACTCACTGAGCGTGGTCATGCACAAGCTCAACAAACAGCAGATTTCTTAAAAGATATAGTGAAACCTGATATTTTTGTGGTGAGTCCATTGTTGCGTGCGCAGGAAACCTTAGCACATCTTCAAAAACACTTTCACGATGTAAATGTGTTGATCTGTGATAAGATCAAACCAGATGATGATGCCAAACAAGCCATTGATTGGTTGGCGCAATTACCTTTTGAAAATATTGTGGTTGTGTGTCACATGAATGTGGTTGCTCATATTGCAGAGCAATTAACCCATGAAAATTTTCATCCATATGCATTGGCAGAAGCTCGAATCTATGAGCAAAGCGTCATTGCACAAGGATTATCTACACAACAAAAAGCCTTTATTCCAACAGTATAAAAGTCTTTTAAAAACAAATTACACGGCAGAACACAAGCAATGTTGTATTTATGGATGCCAGAAGCCGATGGAGTTTGGCAATGGTCTCGTGGTGAAGAATGGAAAACGGCTGCAACGCTTGAGCAAGTGATTCAAGTGTTGAAAGAACATCAAGCACAAGAAGCAGTTGTTTATTTTCCAAGTCGTGAAGTGCAAATTCTTCAACAAGAATTAAGCAAAGAGCAGTATAAAAAATTAGGTCAAGATGGCTTAAAATATTTACTAGAAGAATATGTCATTGTTCCAATTGATCAGATGAAGGTGTTTTCACATTTTCAAGCACCGAATCAAGTGACTATCTTGGGGATCAATCAGCACGCTGTCACTACGATGCAGCATTCATTGTCATTATTGCCTGTAAAAATTGTTTCATTATTACCGGACTTCTTGATTTTACCTGTACCAACTGAGCATCAAACTGTGCTTGCTCATTTAAATGGTCGTTTATTGGTGCGTGAAAATGAATGGGCGGGCAATTCTATAGATGATTTAGGTGTGTATTTAGAGTATGCAGCAAAAGAGCGTCATTATAAATATGCGCAACTCACAGCAGAACAGTTAGAAAGTGTGTCTGCAATGACCACTTCGGATTGCTTAGAGCCGTTTAATTATCAATTTTTTGTACCGAAAAAAGCGAAAAATCATCCCTTTAATGTTTTGCCAAAAGCCAAAGAGTCAAATGGTGCTGTGTCAGGTTATTGGAAGGCATGTGCACTGCTATGTGTGGCTTTGATTGCTGTGCAATTGAGTTTTGATGCGTTGCGCTGGGTAAAGCTGAAAAAGGTCGCAGATCAGACAGCAGTGATTGCTATAGATCAGTATAAATCTTGGTTTGGTGCAAATAGTCGGGTGACTGAGCAAAATATTAAAAGTCAATTTGAAAGTAATTTGCGTTTAAGTCAAAGTGCGAATACTCAGGCTTTACAGTTACTGAGCCGTGTTGGACCGATTTTGATGCAGCACCAAATTGTGGCGAATAAAGTCAATTATGATACTGCGATTTTAAATATGGATTTGGTTGCGAATAGTTCGGATAAATTACAGACTTTGGTGCAGCAGTTGAATCAACAAGGTTTTAAAGCAGAACTTGGTGCGATTCAAACGCAAGGTGCTTCAGTGGTTGGCTTGGTGAAAATACAATAATGAAAGCATTTGAAAATATCCAAAATAAGTTTGATGCTTTAGCAGATCAAATCTCAGATCAGCTTGATAAAATGACAGTGCGTGAGCGTGTAATGGTGATTTTCACCACGATTTTTGTGACCGTCGCAATCATTGGTTCAGCATTGTGGTATACGCATCGGGCAGCAGAAAATCAACAAAAGCGTTTAAATGAGCTTAAAGACCTCGTGGTTTGGATGCAAAGTAATGTGGTTACGATGAAACCCGCAGATGATTTGTCACTGACTGTACCTGATAAAATCCAGCGTGTGGCTCAACAACAAGGTCTTTCGATTGCGAGTCAGCAAGTCGGAGAGCAGTTTCAAATTGTTGGGCAACATGAAAATTATGCCATCTTGGCAAATTTTTTGACACAAATTGCGCAAATGGGTGTCAGTATTGAAAAAATGGAATTAGCGAAAGCGGATGGACAGATTAAATTAACAGCGACAGTGCATTAAGCAGTGAAAATAAAGCAGTGAGAAGCATAGCCTTTTTTCTATACTGTGCCTATAATACGGCAACTTAAAAAGCAGTAGACTTTTGTAGCTATGATGTATTCACTTGCTCGCCCATTGTTGTTTTCTTTAGCACCGGAGCGTGCACATGAACTGACATTATCGTTGTTAAAATCAGCGCATAAAGTCGGTGCAATGCGTCAGAAAATTGCGCCTAAACCTGTCACTTGTATGGGCATTGAGTTTCCAAATCCAGTCGGTCTTGCAGCAGGCTTGGATAAAAATGGTGCATATATTGATGCTTTAGCAGCGTTAGGTTTTGGTTTTATCGAAATCGGTACAATCACACCAAAACCACAAGCAGGTAATCCGCAACCGCGCTTATTTCGTATTCCAGAAGCCAAAGCCATTATAAACCGTATGGGTTTTAATAATGATGGTGTCGATCAATTAGTCGAAAATGTAAAAGCTGCAAAATTTAAGGGCGTTTTAGGCATCAATATTGGTAAAAATGCCACAACACCTGTTGAAGACGCTGTCTCAGATTACCTGATTTGCCTTGAAAAAGTATATGCGTATGCATCATATATTACGGTCAATATCTCATCACCAAATACCAAAAATTTACGCTCATTACAAAGTGGTCATGCACTGACTGAATTACTTGAAACGTTGAAAAAGCGTCAACTTGAACTTGCTCAAGAACATCAGCATTATGTCCCTTTGGTCTTAAAAGTTGCGCCAGATTTAGAACAAAGTGATATTCAGTTTATTGCTTCACAGTTATTAGAATTTAAAATAGACGGTTTAATTGTCACCAATACCACTTTGTCACGTGAAGGAGTTGAAGGTTTACCTTTTGGTGATGAAGCAGGTGGTTTGTCAGGTGCACCAGTTTTTGAAAAAAGTACAGCATGTTTGGCAGCATTTGCAAAGATCTTAAAAGATCAGATTCCGCTTATTGGTGTGGGTGGAATTTTATCAGGTGAACAAGCGGTTGCTAAACAACAAGCAGGTGCAAGTCTAGTACAAATTTACAGTGGTATGATTTATACAGGTCCGGTTTTAATTAAAGATTGCGTTGACGCTATGACCTAAAATGAACACCGTAGATATTATTGTACTTATACTCTTGCTCATTGGAGGGCTAAACGGTTTGCGAAAAGGATTTGTTAATGCCTTTGCGAACTTAGTGGGTTGGGTTTTTGCACTCATTGTTGCAGCAAAATATTCAGCTATTTTCGCGCCCACCATGAGCGTACTCAGTCAAGATCCTGTAGTACAAAAAATTGCTGCATTTGCATTTATTGTCTTAATTATTGTGGTATTGACATGGATCGTAACTGCATTACTGAATAAAATTTTAAAGACGTTTAAGCTTGGACCACTCAATCGTTTAGCGGGTGGCACATTAGGTACCTTGAAAGGTTTGTTCATCGTCCTCATAACAATGCAAGGTTTAGGACCTTGGGTGGAAAGTTCACCTGTATGGAAACAGTCTAAAGTTATTCAAACACTTTTGCCTTATGCGCCTTTAGCAACAGCTCTGTCTAAAGATGCGGCAAATGAAGCGTTGAATCATATTCATTCTGAAGATTATCCTAAGGATGCTTCAAAAACGGAGTCTTCGAGTCAGTCTTCCTCGTCAGAAGATCGCTCAATACACTCAACTAAGAACCCATTTTATTAATCCTAGCTGGTCTGCGAGGTAGCTATGTGTGGAGTCGTTGGTATAGCCGGTAAGTCACCTGTTAACCAAATGTTATTTGATGCGTTAACGATGTTACAACATCGAGGACAGGATGCAGCTGGGATTGTAACTTGTCATAACGGTCGATTATTTCTCAGAAAAGACAATGGTATGGTGCGCGATGTATTCCATACTCGTCATATGCGTGCATTATTAGGTAACTATGGAATTGGGCATGTACGTTATCCAACGGCAGGTTCATCAAGTAGTGCTGAAGCACAGCCATTTTATGTGAACTCGCCGTATGGAATTACGCTTGCACATAATGGTAATTTGACCAATGCAGCTGATATTCATGATGATTTATTCAAAACTGACTTGCGTCATATGAATACAGATTCTGATTCAGAAGTTTTACTTAACGTGTTTGCGCATGAGTTGCAAAAATGCGGTACTTTAGAGCCAAAACCTGAAGATATTTTCCACACAGTAAAACGTGTGCATGAGCGCTGTAAGGGTGCTTATGGTGTGGTTGCCATGATTACTGGGCATGGGATCGTGGGTTTTCGTGATCCGAATGGGATTCGTCCATTGATTTATGGTTCACGTGAGCTTGAGACGGGTGAAAAAGAATATATCATTGCGTCTGAATCAGTGGCAATTACTGCACTTGGTTTTAAAGTAGAGCGTGATATTGCCCCAGGTGAGGCGGTGTTTATTGACGCACAGGGTCAACTATTTACCCAACAGTGTGCAGACAATTCACGTTATCGCCCATGTATTTTTGAATATGTTTATTTTGCACGTCCAGACGCCATCATTGATGGTATTTCAGTGTATAAAGCGCGTTTGAAAATGGGTGAGACTTTAGCGCAGAAAATTTTACGTGACTGGGGTGAGCAACACGATATTGATGTTGTTATTCCGATTCCAGATACAAGCCGTACTTCTGCATTAGAGTTGGCAAATGCTTTAGGTGTGAAATTCCGTGAAGGGTTTATGAAAAACCGTTATATCGGTCGTACCTTTATCATGCCAGGACAGCAACAACGTAAAAAGTCTGTACGTCAAAAACTCAACCCTGTAGAGCTTGAGTTTAAAGGTAAAAATGTACTCTTGGTCGATGACTCAATCGTTCGTGGTACAACGTGTAATGAAATCATTCAAATGGCACGTGATGCTGGTGCGAAGAAAGTGTATTTTGCTTCTGCTGCGCCGATGGTGAAATATCCAAATGTGTACGGTATTGATATGCCTGTGAAGTCGGAGTTGATCGCATCGAATCGTAGTGTTGAAGAAATTCAAGAGATTATTGGTGCAGATCGCTTAATTTTCCAAGATTTGGAAGATTTAAAAACTGCGGTAAAAACCAGCAAAGTGCCTGAAGTACAAGACTTTGATTGTTCTGTATTTGATGGAGTTTATGTCACAGGTGATATTGATACCGCATATTTAGATGATTTGGCGATGAGTCGTAACGACTTAGCGAAAAAGCAAAAAGATGGTTATATTGATGTCAATATTGATGCAGCATCAGTCGATCTCAGTGGTATTAAAGAAAGTTCTTAATTCTTAAAGTAGAATTAAACTGTTAAAAAAGCGGGGCATTCCCGCTTTTTTGCGCTATGATATTTTTCATCAAAAAATCTGATGATATGATTTTTTATTTCAATATCCTAACAATGTAATGAGGATGCTTACATTGAAAGATGTCAGTCATTATTTAATAAAAAACAAGAATATACTTTGGTCTGCAAGTATTTGTTCTGTTGCAGTGCTCATTACTATTTTTATTTTAAATACTGTTTTAGGGTTGTTGGTTCATTATGTACATCCTTCGGAATCAATTTTTTGGCACGTTCTTAGTCCATTTTGCGTGAGTTTGTTGCTGATCGTGATTTTAGGCTCAATCGTTTATGAGTTTTATATTTTTCGTGCAGGTGGACATTCATTAGCGAAACAGCTTAAAGCACGACGCTTAAATTTAATAGAAAGTACGCCAGAAGAAAATATTGCCTTAAAAATTACGGAAAAATTAGCACAAAATTTTGATATTGATAGTCCAACTGTATATGTTTTACCTGATGAAATTGGTGTAAATGCTTTAACAGCGGGATTTCATCCACGAGATACTGTAATTATTTTAACTTGGGGGGCGTTACAAAACCTTGATGAATTAGAGCTTTATGGTTTATTGGGGCATGAGTTCAACCAAATTTTATCAGGTGAAGCTAAAGAAAATACTCGTCTGAAAATTTTGTATAGTGGCTTAACGTCTTTTAGTCAGATTGGCAGTAAAATTGCCAAACAAGGTTTTGCTGTGTATGAGAAAGGTCGCCGCCACAAGTTTGAAACAAGTTTTGTTGCAATTGGGGGGGTGATTTGGCTCATTGGTAGTATGGGGATTTTGATTTCTCGTTTGATTAAATATTTTACTTTGGGTGGGCGAACGTTTTATAACGATTATAAAACCAAACGCTTGATGTTAAATAATGCCAATATACAAACATTGTTGCGAATCTATGTACATCATGCAGGGTCACAGATTCATAGTGAATATTCAGAATCAATTGCGCACATGTGTTTTGCAAACTCACTCAGTCCACAAAGTTGGTTGAATATTCACCCTAGTATTGAAGATCGCATTTATGAGTTGAATCCCACATTATTACAAGATTTACAAATTGAAAATTTGAAAAAATTACGTAGTCAGCCTTTATTTGTGTTGATGCGTCCTTTAGAAGAATTAAATACAGAAATTTATACACCGTGGATTTCGCCACAGCCTTTGCCTTTAATTCGTTTATCTCCGATTAGTTTTGCATTGAACGATGCGATTAAACCATTAAATTCTGAAGTTCGACGACAAATGCAACGCCCAGATTTGTTGCAACGGGCGATGCAAACCCCCACAGGTTCACGTGAAGTGATGGTGGCCATTTTGATGATTCGACAATATCGAGAATTTATTCCATCTAATGCGGAGGTGAGCCGTGCAATTGTAGATGCGCTTTTACATTTGGATGGGCGGGTACATATCCAAATTTTTCATGATGCATGTGCCAATTTGGGCAATATGCCTGCAACGAGCGCACGTCAATTTGTGACTAAACTGGCTAAAATTATTCAAGAAGATGGGGAGATTGGTTTACTGGATGCTTTGCTGATTGAGCGAGTTAAAGCAGAACTGCATCTCTTACCTATTCATACACCTTCCTCTTTAGAGATTGTTAAACCGCAGATTGTACGTTTGATTGATGCTTTACTCCATGTACAGCAGATTAATAGTGAAAATCAACTGGAAGCACGCTATCACATTTTACAGCGTGTTCTGAGTAAAGAAGAACTTGAATTATTCCGTGAAATTTCAGATGAACCCATTGATCTCAGTGAGATTCTAAATGATATTGCGGGATTGTTATTGCGAGATCGGTTGAGTATTTTGGGTGTTGCAGAAGTGTGTTTGTGGAATGACCGCATTATTACCCAAGATGAATTGGATGTTTTAGAACTCTTGTATTGGCGTTTAGGTTTTGAAACTGAAGAAATTGTGGATCAGATGCAAAAGAAAAATAGTGTGATGATTATCTAAATTTTCTGATTTTAAAATTTGATCTGTAGTGACAATATGAAGGCTTAAAAGTATTGCTGTTTAAATGTGCAGGCAAATATAAAACACAACAAAAATATGCAAAGCTCGGTAGAATATGCATCGAATAGAAAGTTGAATAATGTGATGAATGTGAACGTACAGGAACACCAGCGAAGTATTTTGGCTGCAATGGGGATTGATCTTTGGATTCCCAAGAAAGATGTGTCTGTACGTCACGTACAAAACCAATTATACCGTGATGTTGCGGCGCAAGAGATCACTTCAAATCTCCAATTTAATGTTGATCGTGCCACATCTGAAACACCAAAAGCACCGTTAAATCCTGTCTTAGACCTTCAGCAATTCGCTACTCAAGCGCAATCTGCTCGAGTGGATTCGATTCAAGATGCATCTTTAACAACAGGTCAAACTGTTACAGTTGTTGAAACAGCACAAAAAAATATTGTTAATGAAATAGTTGAAGCGCAAACAATCGCAGCATTTGAGTTACAGGCTTTTTGCTTGAAAAGTTGTGTGATGATCATCGATGCAACACAGATAAATGCAGCGCAACAAAAACTTTGGTTGAATATTCAGAATGTATTACTCGGTGAGTATTTTGAGTTGAAGTGGCCATTTCCAATCTTGCAATTTCAAGATGGTCGTGGTGTTTCGATGTATATTCAAGGCTTTTTGGATGCGCTCAGACAAGATAAAGTTGTCCTGAGTTTAGGTGAGATTCCACATTTGCATAATGCGGATATTATTCAGTTGGCAAGTTTGCAAGAGATGTTGCAACAACCAAAATTAAAACGTCGTTTATGGCAATTTATGCAACAATCGCAGTAGATTAAACATTTAAGAAAAGAAGGCACAACAGGGATAGGTGATGCAGAAAAAAGTGATCGTATTTAGCCAAATTGATGCTGATGTTTTAGCAACATTGCAAGCACAGTATCACGTGGTTGTGATTAATCCTAAGATGGGTGATGTGAATGAGCAAATTCGTCAACATGTTGTGGATGCCGATGCAATGATTGGTGCAGGGCGTTTGTTAAATGAAACTAATTTAGCACCTGCACAAAAATTAAAAATTATTTCATCGGTGAGTGTCGGCTATGATAATTATGATGTGGCTTATTTAAATCAAAAGAAAATTTGGCTGAGTAATACACCACATGTACTGACTGAAACTACAGCAGATTTAGCATTTACGTTGCTGATGAGTGCTGCACGAAAAGTCCCAAGTTTGGATCAGTGGACGAAGCAAGGTGAGTGGAAGCGTACAGTCAGTGGGGCGCAGTTTGGGCAAGAAATTTTTGGTAAAACACTTGGAATTGTTGGTTTAGGTCATATTGGTGAAGCCATTGCACGGCGGGGTTTTCATGGTTTTAATATGAATATTTTGTATCATAATCGGCGTGAAAAATTAGAATTGGCACAACCACTCAATGCACAATACCGTAGTCTAAAAGATTTATTGCAACAGTCTGATTTTGTCGTGGTTGCTGTAGACTTAAATGCAGAATCTAAAGCATTGATCAATGCAGAAGCATTTGATTTGATGCAAAAACATGCGGTCTTTGTGAATATCTCTCGCGGCTCAGTCGTAGATGAACAGGCTTTAATTGATGCCTTGCAACAGCACAAAATTTTTGCTGCAGGTTTGGATGTCTATCAAAAAGAACCATTACAACAGTCGCCATTATTTGACTTAGAAAATGTGGTGACGTTGCCTCATATTGGGTCAGCAACGGCTGAAACACGACAAAAAATGGTGAAGTTGGCTTATCAAAATCTTGTTGATGCACTTGAAGATCGTGTACCCCGTTATTTGGTCAATGAAAATTTTTCTAGCTAAAATGTCGTTAAAAAACTGCTACATTTTGCCTCGAATTTGTGCTAATTCCAATGCTATAGTGGTAGGAAATATCTGTTAGAGTATGGCATTGAAAAAGATTTTGCTGACATTGGGTTTAAGTTTGAGCTGTACTGTGCATGCAATACAAGACTTTTACCCAATGCATACACCACAAGTGGAAATTCCTGAGATTGGTAGTGGTATCGGCTTAATTGATCAACAAAAAGAAAAAATAATTGGTGAAAAAGTGTATCGAGAGGTACAGCACCAACTGCCCATTGTGCAAAATCCTTGGTTAGAAGACCAATTTATGCTGGTCTTTTCCCGTATTTTAAGTCAAACCCAAATGGGCTCTCCGATTGGTTTAGTGATTGTGAAGGATCCGCAAATTAATGCCTTTGCTGTACCTGGTGGATTATTTGCTTTAAATACGGGAATGGTCACTTCTTCAAAGAATATGGATGAAGTGGTAGGGGTGATGGCACATGAAATTGCCCATGTGACACAGCGTCATTATAGCCGTTCGCAAGAAGCATTTAAGGGACAGGGCTTATTGGCACTTGCTGGCATTATTGTGGGGGCTGCTTTAGCATCTAAGGCAGATGGCGATGTGGGGAGTGCAGTTATGCTGGGCTCTCAAGCCGCATTGATGGATCAACAGCTTATTTATAGTCGTAATCAAGAGCGTGAAGCTGATCGTATTGGTATGCAATTGATGTATGGTGCGGGCTATAATCCACAAAGCATGGCTGATTTTTTTGAAACTATGCACCGTACCACTAGTCGTTTAAGTTTTTTACCTGATTTTTGGTTGACTCATCCCTTAACGAGTGAGCGAATGAGTGAGGCTCGTTTACGTGCCAACCAATTTCCACGAGTGCAAATAAATAATAATCAACAAGAATTTGAGCTGATTAAGTGGTATACAGCGGCAGTTTCGGGACAGACGTCACAACAACAATTAGAGGGTTTAATTCAACAAAATAGTTTTGCTGGACTTTTAGCTGCAAGTGAATTTAATGCACAGCAAGGTGATTATGCCAAAGCACAGGGCTATTTAAATACAGCAAAGAAAATAAATCCTGATCATACTTTGTTGCATATTATTCAAACTGATGTTTATTTAGGGCAAAATAAAATTGAAGATGCTTATCAAGCGATTATCAACAAACAACGTATCATGCCTGAAAACCGTGCTTTAAATTATAAGCTTGCTGAGGTGTATATTCGACAGAATAAAGGGCAAGATGCTGAAAAATTGGTGAATCGTTTTGTCAGCAAAAATAAAACCGATATACAAGGTTGGCAATTATTACAACAAGCTGCAAATTTAGATAAAAATAATCCGTTACGTACAGTGAATGTATTGTATTACCGTGCAGAAGTACAGTATTGGGGGGGGGACGAGGAAAATGCGATTAAATCTTTATTGCATGCACAACGTTTGGCAAAAGGGAATAATGCAATGACCGCACGCATTGATACACGCTTAAAAGTGATGCAAGATGAACGTAAATTAAAGATTTAATTGCACAAAAAATGTTTGAATGTTCACTTTGTAACAAATATAAATATCTATTTTCTATGGAAAAAGTTAATCTTATTCTAAAATCAACTCTTTTAATTTTTAAGTAAATTTATGAAAAAAATAATGGCAGTTTTACTTTTCGTGGGGTGTGCACAACATGCAGTGGCGGACTCGGTGGAACGTTATGCAAGACAAGTTGAAAAAATTTCAACGCAATACAATATGCAAATGAAAAACTTTTTACGCAGTCTCAACCCTCAAATCACGCAGTTTGATGCACAACAAAAAACACAATATTGTGCCATCGTAAAAACTTACGTGGATGATATGTATAAAGTGACAGATGAAAATCGCAGTAGTTTACCGCCATCTTATATGTCAATCACGAAACAAGATGTAATTAATAAGGTCAATAGTTCACCTGAGATGCAAATCCTTAAAAAATATAATATTCAGTGTGATTTGAATCATAGTTAAATGAAATGCATGTGGAAATTAAATATTTACTGCTTTTAAATGTTGAAGCTGTACACCTTAAAAGTATATGTATTTAAAATAGATGTGCCGTAAAAAGTTAGCTTGAAAATCGGAAGTGTTTGTTTAGATAAGATGAGAAGAATATAGAGAATTCATTTGGGCTATTCAACAGTGATTATTTCATTGCAAAATAATTTTATTGCTGTATGAATAGACCAAACCAAACAATAGATAGATTTTAGACTGGGAAATTAAGCAAGTTTTGCTTTAATTTTGCTCGAAACTTGTGCAGGATCGGCACGTCCGGCTATGATCGGACGTAGAGAATTCATCACCTTACCCATATCTTTCATGCTAGTAGCACCTTGCGCTTCAATCGTTTGCGCAATGAGAGAATCAAGCTCGTCCTCTGACATAGCTTCAGGTAGAAATTGAGATAAAACCTCGATTTCGGCTTGTTCTTTACTAGCTAAATCTTCGCGATTAGCACCTAAAAAGGCTTTAACCGACTCTTTGCGTTGTTTGATTTGCTTTTCAATGACCGCAAGAACCTGAGTATCATCAAGCTCAATGCGCTCATCGACTTCGATTTGCTTGATTGCTGCCTGTAGACCACGTATTACCGTTAACTTATCCATTTCTTTAGCACGCATAGCGGCTTTTAAAACGTCAGTGATTTGGTTTTTTAAAGTAGTCATTTAAGTTGTCCAGTCAGTCAATCATTCACAAATAAATCTTAGTAAAGGCGAGTCGTACGTACTGATTCACGCGCCAATTTCTTTTGGTAGCGTTTAACAGCAGCAGCTTTTTTACGTTTACGTTCTTGAGTAGGTTTTTCGTAGAATTCACGTTTACGAACGTCAGCAAGAACACCTGCTTTTTCGCATGAACGTTTGAAACGACGGATCGCTACGTCTACTGGTTCGCCTTCTTTCAATTTAACTTGTGGCATGAAGAATCCTCATTAAGTTATGGATAAGATCAGGGTGGAATTACCCTTGATCACAAGTGAAGGACAGTATTTTACTCATTTACATCTCATATCACAAGTCTATAATAGCTTTGGCAATATTTTGATACGGGTAAAAGGTAGTTTAATGATCGTTCTGGGCTTAGAAACTTCATGTGATGAAACAGGTTTGGCGCTGTACGACAGTGAAGTCGGCTTAAGAGGACAGGTGTTATATAGTCAGATCAAATTACATGCTGAATATGGTGGGGTCGTCCCTGAGCTTGCCTCACGTGACCATGTGCGTAAACTTATTCCTTTAATTAATCAGCTGCTTGCAGACAGTCAGATAAAAAAATCTGAGATTGATGCGGTTGCCTATACACGTGGACCTGGTTTGATGGGGGCACTGATGACAGGCGCATTGTTTGGTCGAACTTTGGCATTTGCATTAAATAAGCCTGCGATTGGTGTGCACCATATGGAAGGTCATATGCTTGCACCACTTTTATCGGCTACACCACCAGAATTTCCGTTTGTCGCTTTATTGGTCTCAGGTGGGCATACGCAATTAATGGCTGCTCATGGGATTGGTGAATATGAAATTTTAGGCGAATCGATCGACGATGCCGCGGGTGAAGCCTTTGATAAAGTTGCGAAAATGTTGAAATTGCCGTATCCAGGTGGGCCAAATATTTCACGTTTAGCAGAACAGGGCGATAAAAATGCCTTTGAATTTCCGCGTCCAATGTTGCATCAAGGTTTAGAATTTTCTTTTAGTGGATTAAAAACTGCGGTTTCAGTGCAACTGAAAAAACTAGACGATGAAAATCGGGATGCTGATATTGCCGCATCATTCCAAGAAGCGCTTGTAGATACATTGGTTAAAAAATCAGTCAAAGCACTGAAGCAAACAGGAATGAAACGTTTGGTGATTGCAGGGGGTGTCAGTGCCAATAAGCGTTTGCGTGAGCGTTTAGAAGCCGATTTAGCGAAAATTAAAGCGACGGTTTACTATGCTGAACCTGCTTTATGTACCGACAATGGCGCCATGATTGCTTTTGCGGGTTATCAGCGTCTTAAAGCAGGGCAGCAGGATGGTTTGTCTGTAACGACGACACCACGTTGGCCGATGACTGAGTTAACCAAGCCTGAATAATTTTTTTAAAATTAAAAAAATGTTAAATGAAGAAAGGGGCGAAAAGCCCCTTTCTTTATGAAGCACACCAGAAAAATAATGTATTTTAAAGTAGTGGCTAATCTAACTCTGCATAAGAAAATATTTCAATCATAAACTCGGTTTTGTCCAAAGCATGTCTAAATAACACAATAAATTTCCTTAGAGCTTCGGCATCTTTTGAATAAGCACAAAACATATCCGCTTCAGGGTCAAACTTGATCGTGTCCACTAATTCAGGCAGTTGTTTGTCGACATAAGTGCTTGCCAATGCTGCCCAATCATAGCCATTTCCTTCAAAGCCTTCATCAGCACGACTTGCAATAATTTCTGATTTAAAATTTAACTCGGTGAGGCATACTGAATAGCTGTTTTCATGCGCTACCCAAAAGAAGGGTTGGATGGTTTGTCTAAAATTATCAATGCTCATTTTTATAACGCTTTATTAAAATAGAAGTAGTATCATTTTAAAATAGATTGAGCAGTTAAATTGTTGAAATTATGAAATGTAATTGTGTTTTTTATATAAAAATCAGGCATCAAAAATCTATAGTTAGATGAGGTGTAAGCATGACATTAAAGTGAAAGTCTTGCTGTGTTATAGATTAAAAATGACTTTTGCTGATCAAGAGCATGTCATAGCTTTGTCACTGAAGAAGATTAGCATTGGAGACTGTGCAACTAAAGATCAGGTATTTTGCGCTCAATACGATACTTAAATTTTTTTTAATTGTTTATTGGCTTTATTTGAATGTTTTTATGATCGCTTTAACTCAAAATAGATTTTCAAATTTTTATATTTTTATCACTTTTCTAAAGCTAGGTTGTATTGCCTTTGGTGGACCAGCGGCACATATTGTTTTATTTCATAATTTTTTGATTAAGAGATCATCGTGGTTAGATGAACAAGAATATTTTAAAGTACTTGCTTTGGCACAAATTATTCCTGGACCTACCAGCAGTCAAGTAGGGATTGCCATTGGTTATTTAAAAAATGGCTATAGCGGTGCGTTTTGTGCTTGGTTGGGATTTACTTTGCCTTCGGCGATTTTGATGACTTGTGCCGCAGTATTGGGACAGTATTTTTTTACCAGTCTAAATCAACATTTTTTTCATGTCATTCAATTGATTGTGTTGGCTGTGGTGATATTCGCATTTTGGCAAATGTTACGTAGTCTTTGTCAGTATTTTTGGCAATATTTGCTGATGCTATTTGCTATGATTTTTATTTATGTTGTGCCTGTATCAGCAAATCAAATCATTGTAATTTTACTCGCTGCAATTGTTGGATTATTTTTAGCAAAAGCAAAAGATCCACAGCATGATGTTGAAAACAATAGCATTTCGTTTAAAGCTACCAAAGCTTATATGTGGTTGATTGTATTCATTGTGCCATTTTTATTATTTCCAATTTTAAATCATTTGAGTCCATCATTGTTTCTGCAAGCTTTTGAGGGTTTTTATCGCTCTGCTTCTTTGGTTTTTGGAGGTGGGCATATTATTTTACCGATGCTACATCAAGATTTTGTTGCAACGGATTTAGTCGCCAATGAAAGTTTTGATTTGGGTTATGCGATTGTACAGCTAATGCCAGGTCCATTATTTAGTTTTGCCAGTTATTTGGGGGCTTTGTTGCCATTTACATCATCTGTTGTTGTGAATGCAAGTCTAGCGACACTCATGATTTATATCCCATCATTTTTATTGATTTTTGCTACTTTGCCGTATTGGTCTTGGTTCATGCAACAACAAACAATTTATAAAGCAATTCAGGGGATTCATGCTGCTGTCGTCGGGTTGTTATTGTGTTTGATTGTACAAATGACTGAGAAATACATTGTGCAATGGTTAGATCTACTCTTTGTGATCACAATCATTGCATTATTAAAAAGTAAATTACCGATTTGGCTCACACTTATAGGAAGTTTTAGCACTTATTATTTTTATTTAAATAGTGTGGTGATTTCATAAAAATAGACAATATGATCCAGCATATTGTCTATTGATTTACATTCTAGTTATATTTATATCATAAGGCTTTTAATTGTTGAGCGCCAATCCAATGTTTTGAAAATTGATAGGCTGCACGGCCAGAACGTTGCCCACGTGCTTGACACCAACGTAGGGCTTCGGCACGTGTTTCATCATCAAAAGGCATATTTTCTTTGGCTAAATAATGCGCAACGATTTCTAGGTAAAGATTTTGATCCATCGGATAAAAAGACAACCAAAGCCCAAAGCGATCTGACAGTGAAATTTTTTCTTCAATGGCTTCTTGGGGATGCAATTCGTTATGTTGAGGCACATCTGCACGCATAACAGGGGTATTTTCATGCATAAATTCAGGCAGTAAATGACGGCGGTTACTGGTGGCATAAATGATGAAATTGTTTGAACCTGACTGTAATGAGCCATCTAAAACACTCTTTAAACTACGATAGTTTTCATCTTCAGCATTAAATGCCAAGTCATCACAATACACGATAAATTTTTCAGGACGTGCTTGGATCATTTTTTGGATTTCAGGAAGGTCAGATAGGTCATCACGTTCAATTTCAATCAAACGTAATCCTTGAGCTTGGTATCGGGGCAATAATGCACGCACAATCGAAGATTTACCTGTACCCCGTGAACCTGTTAGCAAAATATCATTGGCAGGTAAACCATTTAAAAATTGTTCAGTATTTTGCAAAATTTTATCACGTTGACGTTCGATGCCTTTAAGGTCTGCTAATAAAATCGCTTTAGGTTGATAAATGGGTTTGAGCTGCTTGTCTTGCCAACGAAAGGCAGGCGCAGAAAAATCAGGATCTTGCTTGGGTTCAGGCAGTACGTTTTTTAGTTGTTCAAGCACGATAGATAAGGATTGGATTAAATGATCAGGTAAATCAAGAGTGGCCATAACAGTTCGCTAATATTTTACAGTTTGTTAAGATATGCTATGAGCATACACCGAAGACAAACGAAATACTGTGGAAATGAACATCTTAGTCAAAAAATAGTCGTTTTGAGTAATTGCTTCTGTAAAGAATATTCAGCATAGTGAATGGAACACACACTCTATTTTTAGAGTTAAATTATAGGACCATGCGACAAATGAACATAGAATTTAAACATGATCTCAATCCACATCAAGCCTATCGCATCAAAAAATTAAAAAGACAACTTGCACAAGCTGAAAGTTATGAAGAGTGGAAGGCGACAGCATTAAAATTGGATGAAGAAAGTGGTACGCAAGAATGGAAATATGACAATAGCTCACCTTATTTTGACTCTGAAATTATTGCCCACAGATTAAATATTCTACGTCGTTATCGCCATCAAAAGCGCACTGCGGACTTAATTTACATATTAAGTGAAGGTTTAAGTCACGATCTTGCTAATATTGCTCATCCTTTATTATTTACCGAAACCTATGTGGGTACGAAGAAACTCATTGAAGATTATGTCGAAGAAGTCAGTCAAAGTTTGGCATTTATTGCTTCTGTGGCTTGTGAAGATTTGAGCGTACAGGAAAAAATTGAGTTTTTTAAAAATTGTGAAAAAGTCTATGGGCAGCCTGCCATCATGTTTTCGGGCGGTGCAACACTGGGGCTTTTTCATACGGGTGTATGTAAAGCACTGATTGAACAAGATCTATTGCCCAAAGTGCTGTCAGGTTCTAGTGCTGGGGCGATCATGACGGCGATGTTGGGAATTTCAAAACCAAGTGAAATATTTGATATTTTGTCAGGTGAACACTTTTATAGTGAGGCATTTCATTTTAGAAGCTTGCGTGAGCTGATCAAGGGTAATGGTGGTTTTGCTGATGTTCACTATTTAAAGAAATTTTTGGTTGAAAATCTAGGTGATTTGACTTTTGAGGAGGCTTATCAACAGTCTGGCTTGGATATTAATATCAGTGTTGCGCCGTATAATGTTTCACATGAAGATGCACGTATTATGAATAAATATACTGCACCTGACTTATTGGTGTGGAGTGCGGTTTTGGCATCATGCGCAGTTCCAATTTTATTCCCGCCTGTACGTTTAACAGGCAAGCGTTATGACTCGGTCCATACACCCTATTTAGCCAGTACCCGTTGGGTGGATGGCAGTGTACGTAGTGATTTTCCACAAGAAAAAATGTCGCGCTTATATAATATTAATTATACCATTGCCAGTCAGGTCAATCCGCATATTGTGCCATTTATGCAAACAGACACTGAACGCTTTCGTAAAGATTTACTGAGTTGGCCTGAGCGTATAGTCCGCAAACACGGTAAAACTATTGCCATGGATGTGATGGACTTTACCCGAGATCGTGTAGGGCGCATTCCAACCGTTCGCAGATTGTTAGAACATGGCTACGGTATTATTGATCAGCGCTACTATGGTGATGTCAATATCATTGGAAATTATAGCCTGAAACATTATCAGTACATGTTACAAAATCCACGCCCTGAATTATTTGCATTGCTTCAGCGAGAGGGTGAACGTGCAACTTGGCCAAAAATTTCAAGTATAGAAACCCATGCACGTATAGGTAAAACCATTCAACATTGTTTAGAGGTTTTAAACTTTAGTTTGAAAAATAAAGTGAATGCTAGACAGAAAGAGCAGGCATGAACATCAAACCATTGGCTACCGCTATAAATTCTGCCCGAAGCCAAAGTTTTGGGCGGAGAATTTATTGTGTAGAAAATACAACGGGTAAGTACTGGATTAAGCAGCAGCTTGCCCATGTGAATGCAGACTATGAGCGTGGTTTTTTACATGAACTCAAGATGTATAGTCGTTTAAATGCTTTGGAATCTCCTAATTATTCATTTTTATGTGATTTTTCCATTACCAGCACGATAGACTCTAGTGCTTCTTCACCACTTTTATTGCGTGATTCTTTACAGTTACAAGACGCAGCAGCACTTTTTGCAGAGAATATATTACAACTGCAACTTTTCCAGGTAATTCAAATTTTAAGGCAAAGTTTAGAGGTCTTGGAACATCTGCATGAACTGGGTTTTATTCATGGTGATTTAAAAATTGAACATTTTAGACAACAATCAGGACGTTTGTGCTTAATTGATTTTGAACAAAGTGCTCATCTTGATGATGTCAAAGATATGCCAAATACTGCAACACCACGTTATATGGCACCTGAGTTATTCCATGCAAAGCCGAAATCGTTCCAATCCGATCTGTATGCTTTAGGGATTATTTGGTTAGAATGGTTGAAACAAGAAAAATTGCAAGCAAGAAGTTATCAAGATTGGGCTTTTTTGCATTGTCAAAACTTAAAAATACAGCTTACACCTCAATTTCAAGCCTTTGAAGAAGTTTTGAGTCTGATGTTACGTAAACAAATTTCACAACGTTGTACAAATATTTATCAAATAAAACAACTATTAAGCAAAATTGGCTAAAGAAAAGACGAAGAAAGGTGGTTTTGTTTTATATTTAAACAAACAAGTGTTTTTTTATAAAAAAGGGCTTGTCAGACCCAAATGATCTCTATAATATACACAGCCATCGGGGACGTGGCGAAATTGGTAGACGCACTGGATTTAGGTTCCAGCGCCGCAAGGTGTGAGAGTTCGAGTCTCTCCGTCCCCACCAAGCAATTATTAGGTGGTCCGAAAACTTAGTAATCTGCACTAGAGGATTGGTGTAATGGTAGCATGACGGTCTCCAAAACCGTTCGTCAAGGTTCGAGTCCTTGATCCTCTGCCAACTTATTTAATTTTAATCACGAAAGTGATAAAAATTCGGGGACGTGGCGAAATTGGTAGACGCACTGGATTTAGGTTCCAGCGCCGCAAGGTGTGAGAGTTCGAGTCTCTCCGTCCCCACCATATTTTAAAAAGCAAGATTTATCGGTCTTGCTTTTTTTATGCCTTTTTAAAAATATAAAAATTTTTAGGCATCCAAAACAGATGCCTTTGATATTGATTTAAGCAAGAAAATATTTAAAATTTTAAGCTTTTAAATGATCTTCAAATTCTTCACCCAGTTGGAATGCTAAGTTATTGCCAGCAAGGTCACAGGTCACTAAGCCATATTCTTTTTTAAAGCTGAAGGTAAAGCCTTTGCCATCTGCTAAATTTTTCACTGAATATCCAAGCTTTTCTAACCAAATACGAAATGCGATTAGATTCTTTGCTTTCACTACCTTTTTCATGGAAGGCTCTCCTTAATTCCTGTCTGTAAAATTAATAGGGATGACTTTCAAATTTTTAAAGGGGAGAAATGATGAAATAATTTTTTTATAGCAATTTTTGATCAATTGGGGAACTTAATTTTTCGAATATTGGGATCATTTTTTTATTGATTGAGTTGCTCTTTTGATAGTAAGTTTATAAAAAATATAAATTTTATTAAAATATCATCAAGATGCTTAAGCCAATTTAAAAATAATTTGATATATCTCTTTTAAGATGAAATTTTTTATGAATCTGTAAGAAAATATATCAAGATGCTTATAAATTCAGCAGTATTGCTCAATATTTTCCCAGCAAAATTATTTTAAGTTTATTTCATCGCTATCATGGTGTGTATGCAGCAGATTGCTGTTTGTTTCAAAGTCGTTCTCGTTGCGGTCATTTTCATACTGCGCTGCGTAAAAGCAATACAGTTAGTAATGAATGCCTTGTAAATGCACAGATGTTGATTTGAATTACATGATATTGATCGTTTAAAAGTTATCTTTGAGCGCACGAATTCTAGCAAACTCTTCAACGCTATCGACACGTAGAAAAGGGTTGGTTTCTAGTTCAAGTTCAATTGTACTAGGCAGGGTAATTTCACCTCGTTCACGTAATTGGCGAACTTTTTCTGCACGTTGTTGTAGTGCAAAATTATCAGGTTCTACATGTAAGGCAAATTCTGCATTCGACAAAGTGTATTCATGTGTGCAGTAGACTTGTGTGCGTGGTGGCAATGCTGCTAAGCGGTTTAAGGAATGATAAAATTGCTCAGCTGTACCTTCAAACATGCGTCCACATCCCATCGCAAATAATGTATCTCCGCAGAAAACACTGTCTAATTCATCTATAAAATATACAATATGCCCTAGCGTATGTCCTGGCACTGCAATAATTTCAATATTTAAACCATGAAATTCAAATTGATCATCATGTTGTAAAGGATGGTTGATAAAAGGCAAATGGCTTAATTCATCCCGTGGTCCATACACTGCGAGATTTTGTTTAGTAATCAAGGCAGGAACACCACCAACATGGTCTTTATGCCAGTGGGTGAGCCAAATTTGACTTAAATTTAATTGATTTTCTAAACAGTAGGATTGAACCAAATGTGCTTCAGTTGGGTCGATTGCCACCACATCATGGCTTATGGTGTGTTCAAGTAACCAAATATAATTTTGGAGTTGGTTTTTGACATCAATCACATGAATTTTAAATGACATTTTTTGTTGGCTTCCCTTACTGCTTCTCATTTGATTGTATGTAAATTTACTTATAAATGGTAGTCACAGTAGCCTGATATCACAGATCTCAATAAATTTTGAGTGAGAAGAATGAGTTGGTTTTTCTTAGAAATGCGGCGCTAATTCTTGATTGATATTCGTTTAAATTTTTAATCACGAGATTTTGAAAATGAAACTATTTCCAATTATTTTACTCAATGCATATATGTTGAGTGCTTGTTCAACGGAACAAGCGCAAGTGAAAAATACTGTACAAAGGTAATGTCCGGTGTATGAAAATATTCAACATCATGCAATTCCGCAAGCGCCAAACTATATGAATTTGCCGATATTTGAGCAAGGTGTAATCGGTTGGGACAAGTGAAGAGGGTGTAAAACAGCGTTTGAACCGTGTACAAAAATCAGATATTGCAGGTTTTAAGGAAAAAGGCGTGACTTTAGCCATGGTGCAAGCGTGGCAAGCATTTTATGAAAATGAAGTAAAGCGTAATCCTTGTAATCCAACAGCACCGTATCGAGCGCAGTTAATGCAGAAAATCGCGCTACTATGGAGTGACATGGTATAGGTTTAAGCCGATCAGTCAAAGTTAAAGGCATTTAAAATATTTCTAAGGCAGATGTTGCGTCAGATTTTATAAAAATTAAACATCTGCTCGAAAAATATCGCGTGATAAGGCTTATGACAAAGCATTATTTGTTATAGTGATAACACGATTGGGGAAATAATAATGCAATTTAACTTTGAAATTGATACCACTTGGTGTTTAGAACAATTATTAAAAGATCAACGGATTACAGAGCGTGAAAAACTGTTGGTGCAAACCACACATCGGCAACGTGATCAACTGAAATGGCATCCATTACAATGGATTGCCAATTTTAATTTAACAGATCAAAACGAACCTCAAAAACGTCTAACCCTGAGTACTCTGTGTCAATGGCTAGCAGATAAAACCAATTTGCCGCTTTACATCATTGACCCATTAAAAGCAGATGTGGCGAATTTGACTGCGGTGATGTCGCAAGAATTTGCTTTACGTAATCGTATTTTGGCTGTTGAGATTCAGCCTGATCAAGTGTTGATTGGCACAGATCAGCCTTTTATTCTTGATTGGATGCAAAACCTTGAAAGCAGTTTAAAACCCAAAAAAATTCAAAGAGTATTGTTAAATCCTGAACAATTGCAACGTTATTTGGTGGAATATTACCAAGTCAGTCGAGCTGTCATTTCATCACAAAAATCAGGTGCACACCAAAAAGAAAATAAAGGCGTAGAAGCATTATTGCAGTTAGGCGATACACAAAATCCTGATGCAAATGATCAACACATTGTGAAATTGGTGGATTGGGTTTTACAATTTGCGTTTGAACAACGGGCCAGCGATATTCATTTAGAACCACGCAAAGACAATGGGAAAATTCGTTTTCGTATCGATGGTGTATTGCATACTATTTATAATATGCCTGCCAATACATTAACCGCCGTGATTTCCCGAATTAAAATTTTAGGGCGAATGAATGTTGCAGAAAAGCGTAAACCGCAAGATGGACGTTTAAAAACTCGTACACCAAAAGGGCAAGAAACTGAGCTACGTTTAGCAACACTTCCAACCGCTTTTGGTGAAAAGCTGGTCATGCGTATTTTCGATCCTGAAGTGTTGGTGCGGAGCTTTAAGCAGCTTGGTTTTGATGGAAATTTACTACAAGCTTGGCAAGCGATGACTCAGCATAGTCATGGGATTATTTTGGTGACAGGGCCAACGGGTTCAGGCAAAACCACCACGTTATATTCCTCTTTAAAGCAGTTAGCTACTGAGCAAGTCAATGTTTGTACTATTGAAGACCCGATTGAAATGTTAGAGCCGAGTTTTAACCAAATGCAGGTAAATCACGGGATTGAGCTGGGTTTTGCAGATGGTATTCGTGCATTGATGCGCCAAGACCCTGATATTATTATGGTCGGGGAAATCCGCGACTCAGACACTGCGAATATGGCAATTCAAGCCGCATTGACGGGACATTTGGTGTTGTCAACCTTGCATACCAATGATGCACCTTCAAGTTTGACTCGTTTGCATGATTTGGGAGTACAACCATTTTTAACCGCAGCAACGATTTTAGGTGTTTTGGCGCAGCGCTTAGTACGTCAACTTTGTCCACATTGTAAACAAGAAACCTTTATTAATGACCAAGAATGGAAACATTTAACATTTGGTTATTCATTACACATGCCTGATTTTGTTTTTAAAGCCGTGGGTTGTGAGGAGTGTCGTCATACAGGTTATCAAGGGCGTGTTGGAATTTATGAATTTATGCCGATTAGTCTAGAAGCCAAGCAAAAAATTTCCGCCAATGCGACACTTGATGAGTTACGGGCTCAGGCTAAGCAGGAGGGGATTGATCCATTACGTATCGCAGGGGCACGTAAAGTATTGGAGGGGATCACTACTTTGGAAGAAGTTTTAAGGGTTGTGCCTCTAAACTAAATATCAGTTTTTGACTTATATCACACATGAAAAAGAGCATTCCAGAATGCTCTTGAAGTGTTACTCAATGATCACATTCTCGCATGTATTGGTTTTGAGTTGTGCGGAAATAAGTGCATCCTCATGATCGGTAAAAGTATTAAAAGCTTGTTGACCTAATGGATATTTTTGGGTGATTGAACATGGGAAGAATTCATTTTCAGGATTTTTATAAGAATAAGATTCTTCAGTAACATAAACTTTTTGATTTTCAGTATCGAATTTTAAGTTAAAAGAGGCTTGTGAATCTGCCCATTTCCTATTTTCACCTTCGCGAATAATATATAGATAAGGTGGAATTTGAGGGTCATCATCCCGTATAAATTCAACTTGATCGATATTAGGAGAATAGTTTTCGCGTTCTGATACTGGTTTTAAAATCACATCATTTTTACCTAACAATTGCCATTTTTGGTCACGCCAACTGAAGATATAAATACTTCTAGGAAGGGTATATAAGTTTTGATAATCACTTTTAAATTTCTTTCTATCTTTGGCATTGATGGTGATGACCAGCGCATCATATTTTTCTTTTTGACTGAATGGACCATATTTGAGATGGATCGCAGTGTCATTTGCATCAATACTTTGTCGCATATCTTGGGGAATATACACCAAATGTTCAGCGTAGATCGTTGCTGAGCAAAGCAATAATAGTGTTGAAATACAAGATGTTCGAATATTTAAAATTTTCATTTATGCTCAAGCTTTATTCAGGTGGACCATAGTTGTCAGGATCAAAGGAATAACTATCTTCATATTCAGGATGATCAAAGTAAAAATCTTTTAAGGCTTTGGTTTCTGGATTTTCCTTTAGCAGCAATACATAGTTTGAACTTGTTTCATAAGATGCTACTTCAGTAGCTGCAGTCACTGAACTTTCATCTTCCGAGGTCGCATCAAGTTGCGGATTCGAATGAGTCGTTCCTAATGCACCTGCATAAATCCAGTCTTGAAGCTTTTTATCCCAAATAAATTTGATGGAATATGAATAATTTTCAAAACTTTGACTTAGGGTAAAACCTCCAGTGGCTTGTTGAAATGGCGCATCTGGATCTAAAAGATCATAAATTTTACGAACTTTAGGATGTATATAGTGATTTTCAGTATCTAGAATTCCAGTTTGCCAAATACTTAGAATTGCTTTTTCATCAAGATTTTTAAAGGCATATTGATGTTGGAGTTTTAGCTTAAATGACTGACCATCACCTAAATATAGATTTAGTGTTCTTTTTTTGGGTAAGCGATTTTCTTGTTGAGCAAGATTAAACTCATCGCTTGGCACTGTAATGAGTGCAAGATCCCATAATACGTCATCATTTAAATGACCAAAATTAAAATCCAACAGTTTTTCATTGACTGGAATAAGTGTCGTAACTTCTTTAGGCACATCTCGTTTTTCAAGAAATTCAAAATAACTGATTTCATCGGAGTACCCCGCCAGAGTATGTTGGGCTATACCCAAAGTGAAAGTAAGGGCGAAGATTTTATTTACATTTAACATATTAAAAATCCGACAATGAATGCCCAAAATTAAATTTTAAAGTGCACAATTCTAACTAAAATTAAAAAACTATTTTTATAAATAAAAATTCTTGAAAATAGATTGGGTTAAATTTAACTCATTTGAGTGAATATTTTCAACAGGTTCCATAAAATAGAAACCAAATTTTATTGTAAAGATGGGTTTAAAACTTTTGCATTAATATTTGGATAAAATGAAATTAAGCTGAAATCTTTTGTATAATGTGCGCATAATTTACAACATTTTTCTATTATGAATAATAATTTTAAAATTACTTTTTTAACTTCGATTTTATTTTTGTCAACATTGTTGAGTGCGTGTGGAGGAGGTTCTTCAGAACAGGACAATACCCCCACGATAGAACCGCAAGTGACACCAACACAAAATAAAACCGTGCAATTCTTTGTGGCAGCACATCCCGATGATATTCAATTATTTATGGCGAAAAATGCACAGTTTTATGTGCAACATCAAAATAAAAATGTATTTATTTTGACGACCGCAGGTGATGGTGGTGAAGCAATACATTTACCTCACTATTCTGCGATGAAAAAAACGTATTGGGAAGCACGTTTATTGGCGCATGAGAAATCAGTGAATCATTGGAATCATGATAAAAATAGGATTATCAGCACTGAAATTAAAATTAATCAACATACTTTTCAGCGAAAGCAATTGGGTGAAAATATTGTATTTTATAATTTTTTATTACCTGATGGGAATATGACGGGAAATGGTTTCCCCACAACCCAATTTCAAAGCTTGGAAAAATTGTATCGTGGAAAAATAAAAACAATTTCAAGCATTGATCAACAAAATACGTATACTCAACAAGATTTAATTCAAACACTGTCCGATATTGTGCAACTTGAAGCAGGCAAAAAAGAGATTACTTTTAATATTGCAGAAGATAATTTATATATTAATCAACAAGATCATTCTGATCATATTATGACCTCTTTGCTGGTGCAGCATGTAAGCCAAGGTCTAGACAACTGTATGCTGACCAATAAATTTACAGAATATGTAAATCGTGTCAAACCTGTGAATATGTCCAATAGTGAATATCAGCAGCATCGCAAACTGTGGGATTTTTTAACATCTGTTTTGGTGGAATATCAATATGTTAATCCACATGCACGAGATCCACATTTGGTTTGGTTAGGTAAGCAATATATCAGTTCAAAGAGTGTGGTGAATTGTAAGCATATTGATGAAAAGCTACGTTAAAAGTTAGCTTAAAATCTTTGCAAAGCAGATTGTTGCTCACATATTTATGTGGGAAGGAAGATTTTAGGTTCTAGTTTGTGTAGTAATTATTATGTTTGTCTTTTCAATGGATTTGGTAGTAAACAGTACAGTGGTTCTGTCGCTGAAAATGCCTAGAACGTTTACAATACAGCATTGTTTAAAAAAGCAGTATGCGCTGATTCATACTGCTTGTTCCCACAATTTTTATTTTATTAAATTATTTTTATACTTATTTGGTTAAAATAAGACGGTTATTACGTGTTAAACGTAAGCGGTATTCTTCACCTGCATGCATAATACGGATTTCACGACCAAGCGCGAATAAATTGTTGGAATGTAGCATCGGTAAGGCATTGGTCGATTCATTATTACGTGTGAATAAGCTAAAAGGTGCGTTCATTGTTCTACTCCGTGTGGGACGTCATTTAATGTTTTAAATGATAATCATTATCGAATAAGGCTGTCAACGATAATTGTTGTTATTTGCAAAAAAAAGCGATTTACTTACATTCTGTAAAATAAGTGATGAAAAAGTGATGACAAAACCTGTGGTAAATGTGGCGATCGCCTTATTATTTCATCAAACTAAAGTACTCGTTGGATGGAGAGCAGCAGCGCAACATCAAGGTAACAAATATGAGTTTCCTGGGGGTAAAGTTGAACATGGCGAAACACCCGAGCAAGCCTGTCGTAGAGAGGTGTTTGAAGAAGTCGGAATAGGAGTTCAAGACTGGCATATCTTTGATGTGATTTGCCACGAATATGACGATATTATTGTGAATTTACATGTATTTCATGGCCAAGTAAATGCTGAAAATTTGGAAAATATTCAATCGCCTTGGACATGGTACACACGTGATCAACTGACAAAATTAAATTTTCCCAAAGCCAATCAAGCCATTGTTGAACGTTTATTTTGGCAACATTTCATTAAGATCTCAGCGCATATTCAAGAGATTGAAACGCTAAATCCTGAGTATTTAATGTATTGGCGAGTGGATGAATTGCATGTTGAAGACCTACAATTTCTCATGCACTTAGATCCAACAAAATTAGCGCGTTTAGTGGTGAATGTCGATCTTTGGCGCAAGCTACCTGAGCAGATTAAAACTCAAATATTCACAGTACATTTCAAACAATCTCAAGTGATGCAAGCACAGCGACATGATCTCAATATTGGTGTGCGTTGTATCGCTGCTTGTCATGATTTATTGTCTTTGCAAAAAGCACAGCATTTAGGTTTTGAGGCCATATTGCTCAGTCCTGTTTTGCATACCGCAACGCACCCAGAAAACAATGCTTTAGGTTGGGAGAAATTTGCACTATGGGCAAAAGACTGCGCTGTTCCTGTGTTTGCTTTAGGTGGTTTAAAGCCTGAAGATTTAGCGATCGCACAGCAGTATTTTGCTTATGGTGTTGCAGGAATTCGGGCATTTTAACGTTAAACACAATGTTTACAGCTTTTGATAGCAAGATGACAAATGAAAAGATCAAGGCTTAAAGCGCTTTGATCTTTGCTTGTGCTTCTGCAATGGTTTTAGCATTTTTTTGCTGTTGTGCAGATTTTAAAATCGCATTCCATAATTGCTTACGCATCGCATCACTTTGTGCAAAACTTAAACCACGTCTCGCCAAAGATTCGGCATTTTTTGCCTGATTTTTATGATTGGCGATTAATGCTAACCATAAATAGGTTTCAGCAGATTGTGGTGCTAAACGCTGTGCTTGCAGCGCAAAATTTTCTGCCTCATTCCATTTGCTTTGGCGAAATGCTGCCTCAGTTTTTTTAATCAATTGATTAAAAGCAGGAATGCTGTGTCCATCATCAAACTTTTGTGATTGAGCTTTTTGTTCGGGTACAATCACTTGCATGGATTCACGTTTGATCTCAGGGCGATCATAAGGGATGATTTTAACCCCGTCAGGTGTTTCGACTTTCGCTTTGGGGTTTTGTGGCACAGGTTCAGGTTTCTTGCCTGAACCTGTTTGAATCGGATTAGATTGACAACCTGCGATCGCAAGTACAATCGCCAATGCACCAAGGTATTTGATTGGTATGATTTTCTGCTGAGTTTTTTGGCGCATCTTTGGTGGAACGATTTGCATAATAACACTCTTAATTTTCATAACGACCACTTGAAATTACATGACCTTGACTATTTAAATCTTGATCCATGTTGCTTTCACTTTCACGAATGTAATTTTCTATACTATCGTTAGAGTTCTCGGCAGGTGGGTTATTTTGCGTATCAGGAATGTAAGTCGGCTCTACTTGATAATGTGGCATACCACATGCTGTAGCTTGTCGAGGTACTGAGTTACGCAAGAGCGGAATATAAAAACTATTGGCACAACCTTGTGCGGAAAGTTGACCACTTTCACTGTCAATCCATTGCCATTGAACATTGTCAGTTTGACGCAGATTGACTGGTTTTTGGCGCAATTGTTTCATGACATTGGTCCATACAGGTAAAGCACCTGATGAGCCTGTTAAGCCTGTCACTTTGTTATCGTCAAGTCCGAGCCATACTACGGCTAAATGGTTACCTGAATACCCAGCAAACCATGAGTCGCGGGTATCATTGGTTGTGCCTGATTTACCCGCCAGTTTTAGCTCAGATGATAGACTGCCATAAGCAGATTGCCCTGTGCCTGATGACATCACTTGTTGTAAACCATAATTCAAAATATAAGCAGAGGATGGGTCGATCGTTTGTTGCACATTTAAACTATAGCGTTGTAGCAAACGACCATCGGCATCTACGACTGAGCGAATGGCTTTGGTTGGATATTTAAAACCGCCTGTTGCAAAGTTGCCATAAATACTCATGACTTCCATCGGTGACATATCGACTGCACCTAGGAAAATAGACGGATAATTTGGAATATTAGACTCTACACCAAATTTGGTCAGTTGATTTTTAAATGTAGATAGACCAAATTCTTGCCCTAAACGTACCGCAGATAAATTATAAGAATGTGCAAGAGCTTGCACCATCGGTACATAACCATGTCCACCACCACTATAATTTTTTGGTGTCCAAGATTTATTGCCATCGACAGGAATACTGATTGGGCTGTCTTCAATTTGACTTGCCCATGTATAACGCCCTGACTCTAAAGCACTTAAATAAATGATCGGTTTCAGTAAAGATCCCACTTGACGTTTTGCATCAATCGCACGGTTAAAACCTGTGAAATCTTGGGTTGAGCCTACTGCTGCAATCAGTTCACCATTTTCAGGTTGTGTCACGAGCACAGCACCTTGTAAATTTTTTAAACGGGATGGATTGGCATTTGCTAAACGGCTTACAGTGTCACGGAAGCTATGTTGGACTTTAGTCTGTGCAATTGGATCAAGCGTAGTGAAAATACGCAAGCCTTGATTGGTTAGATCAGATTCTTGGTATTCTTTTTTCAACTGACGACGTACGATGTCTAAAAAGTCAGGAAATTTTGAAGGACCTGTTGTTGGTTTTTTGACGACATTGAGCGGGCGAGCAGTTTCACGCTCATATTCTTCTTGGGTTAAATAACCCATCACCAACATATTGTTGAGAACAATATCACGACGCTTTTTTGCACCTTCAGGGTTTTTCCAAGGATTGTATAACGTTGGTCCTTGAACTAAGCCGACTAAATAAGCTTGTTGTGCAATATTGAGTTCACGTAAAGGTAAACCAAAATAAAATTGTGAGGCTAAACCATAACCATTGATAGAGTAGTTGCCATTTTGCCCTAAATTTACTTCATTTAAATACGCTTCTAAAATTTCATCCTTGCTATAATGAAACTCAAGCAATAAAGACATAAATGCTTCATTTACTTTACGTTTTAAAGTTTTTTCAGGTGAAAGGTAAAAGTTTTTAACGAGCTGTTGTGTCAGTGTTGAACCACCTTGACGTTTGCCACCTGTGACATTACTGACGATGGCACGTGCTGTACCACGGAATGAAATTCCATGATGGTGATAAAAATTACGGTCTTCAGTTGCCACTAAGGCTTCAATTAAAGTTTTTGGCACTTTATTGAGTTTAATGAGGACGCGATCTTCATTATGTTGTGGGAAAATTCCACCCACCAACATTGGCTCTAAACGAGCAATACCTGTATTGGAAGGTTTTGTAGCTTTAATATCAGCAACGGTATCTTCATTAAATGAAACTTGTAAAATTTGCTCAGGGTCTACGCTATCGCCGTAGTCAAAACCGCGGGTATGCACATAATAGCTATTATTTTGAACAACATAACTGCCAGATTTTTCATAACTGTCTTTTTTGCTATAGCCAAGTAGTTTTAATTCTTGTTCAAAATCATTGGTTGTCACAGGAGCATTTGCATAAAGTTCTAATGGGCGTGCAAAAACTTTCGCAGGAATATCCCAACGATTTCCCTCAAATTTATCTCGAATAATTGTGTCTAATCGAACCAAATAAATACTAAAAGCTAAAAATCCAGCAATAATGAGCACACAGAAAATTAGTGCAATGATGCCTATTCCACGTTCTGACTTCATAAAAATATGCAAAAAACCTGAGAAATTTTGTCAATCATGCGAAGCTTTTTAGGAATTTGCAATAATTAAACTGTGAAATTAAGCAATTTCACATTGAAACCATACAATAAATTGTAAAACAACACATTTAAGCTGATTTTTTAACGATGAGTGAAAAATATATGAACACCAATATTTCATTTTATAGGTTTTTGAATTTTAATTATGTTTTTTGGTTTTTTGGGAGGTTGTTTTTTCAAATACTTTGAACCACTTGCTTAAAAATACAAAATAAATAGGGCATTGCAATAAAAGTTTAAGCCTTGATATTTAATATGTATAATTCATTGCATCGTTTAGAATAATAGTGCAATCCGAAGAAATGCTTTGAAACTAAGCTGCGTTGCATGATTTGGATGCAGTTTTATCAGGTTGATATAAAGGAAATTGATGAACCCAACACATATCTCGTCAAAAGCATTTAGAAATATTGGTCTGATTGGTCGCCCAGATAAATCTTCTGTGGTCGACACTTTGTGTTTGATCCATGATCACTTGCTTGGCTTAGGTTTACATCCAGTTTTTGATTCTGAAACAGCAGAATTGGTGCCTTATACCAATACACAAACAGTTAGTCGACATCTGTTGGGTGAAGTTGTGGATTTGGTCATCGTGGTGGGGGGAGATGGTTCACTGCTACATGCTGCACGTGCTTTGGTGAAATACAGTACACCTGTATTGGGGGTGAATCGGGGGCGTTTGGGCTTTTTAACCGATATTAAACCGACTGAAGTAATCTTTAAATTAGATCAAGTGTTAAAAGGTGAGTTTCAGATCGACCGCCGTTTCTTATTGGAAATGGAAATTCGCAGTCAGAATCAAAGCATTTATGAAGCAATCGCACTCAATGACGTGGTGTTACATTCGGGTAAATCTGTACACATGATTGATTTTGACCTCAAAATAGATGGTCAATATGTCTATCGTCAGCACAGTGATGGTTTAATTGTTTCAACGCCAACAGGTTCAACGGCTTATGCACTCTCTGGTGGTGGTCCGATTTTACATCCGAGTATGGATGCCATTGCCTTAGTTCCTATGCATCCACATACTTTATCTTCTCGTCCAATCGTGGTCGGTGGACAAAGCGAAATTAAAATTGAAATTCGCGAAAATCGTGTATTACCGATGGTCAGTGCAGATGGGCAAAGCAGTATTTCATTAAATGTAGGCGATTGTTTGCATATTCGTAAACATCCCTTTAAATTAACGCTTATCCATCCACCGGGTTATGATTTCTATATGGCATGTCGTACTAAACTCGGTTGGAACCAAGATTTTGATTCATTGCAACAGCAGGATTAATCATGAATATTGAACAAATGCTTTCTATGCTTGACGCAGATGTCGTAGCACGTTTGAAAACTGCCGTTGAAATTGGTAAATGGCCAAATGGTATTGTTTTGACGAAAGAGCAACGTGAAATTTGTATGCAAGCGGTCATTGCATGGGAACATCAAAATTTAGATGAAAAAGAACGTTCGGGTTATATTGATAAAGGGCATAAAGAAGAGGGGGATGAATGTGATTCTCATGTACCTGAACCTGAGTTTAAACCCATTCGTTTCGTATAAATGAACATGAAAAAAGGACGATTGATATTCGTCCTTTTTTGTATTTGTGCCCTGTCTGCGATAAGGTTGACCGAGCAACTAAAACAGTTAAAAACGACTATTCCATAGCACTTGAGCTTTTAACATTGCCTCATTGTAGTCATTCACTACACCCATGGTATAGAGTGCAATCCCCATAGTTTCAACAACGGCAACTTCGCCATATTCATGTTTTTGTTGACCTAACCATACCGCTTTAAAAATCTCTAAATCTAATTCTTCTTCGGCGGGGCTACGGTTGTCGGTGAGCTTTGGTAATTCATGCTCATACAGTTCACCATGTTTAATTCCACAAATTAGGGTTTTGGCATCAGGATTACGTTCAAATTCGCCACCTTCACCTTTGATTACAGCACTATTTTGATAACCTAATTTGAAAGCAGACTGTTGATGTGAGCTACGATATGCAGGGTGAAAAATGGCTTGCATGGTTGCTTTGGCATGAAAAGGATTAATCAAACGTGCCAATGTATGAATAGGTGAACGTAGCCCCATCACATTTCTTAAACCAATGAGATCACTTAAAATGGGTGAGATGACATGTAAAGGCAGAAAGGCAAAATGATGCGTTGCTAACTGTTGTGCAACGTCATTTTCATTTTGGCAAATTGGATAACCTAAGTATTCAAGAACTTGTTCGGTATAGATTCGGTTAATCGTATGTCCCGAAGCACCATGCATCACGACTTTATAGCCATGTTTTGCTAAGGTGAGTGCTGCGAGTAAAAACCAGGGAAAATGTTTACGTTTACCAGCATAGGATGACCAATCCAAATCGACGTCTAGGGGGCTGAAGGTTAATTGGTCTTTAGTGGCTTGCACAAATCCTACGAGTTCATCAACAGATTCTTCTTTGACTCGTAGCAGCATCAAAAAAGCGCCAAGTTGCACATCCAAAACTTCATTTTTTAGAATCATCGAAAAAGCTTGATAGGCTTCTTCATAGGTCAAGGAACGTGCACCATTTTTACCCTTTCCAATAATACGGATATATTGCGCAAATGGATGTTCAAAATCTTGATATAAATTACGTTTTGTATTCATAAATGACTGATAAAAAGTTAGAAATATCTACAAAATACTATGACATAAAAAGTATAGAAAGGCAGCAAAGACATGTGTCTAATACTAAGGTCTAATGTAGATATGATTAATAAGTATTCGATTTTTACATTTTTTTTGCGTCTAGATCATGATTTTTTATTAAACTTAAAAAGTTTTATTTTTAAATCTCCTGTTCTCTTAAAATTTAAAAGTATTTTTTTATTGCTTTTAAGTCTTAATTAAGGCGCATTAAAATTTTTTAAGGATATGAATTTTCTAGAAAATGCTATTTTCTAGGGAGATTTCTATTTTTAAAAATCAGTCTTTATCGAGTTGAATGAGAACGACTTGGCTGTGTTTCTTTTCAGGATCACTACAAATAAAATATTTCTGTTATTAGAAATATCGAAAGAAGTTATCATTATGGCTAAAAAACCTTTGTATAAGTCACTTTATTTCCAAGTGATTGTTGCCATTATTGCAGGTGTGCTTGTGGGGCATTATTTCCCAAGTACCACACAATTGGTCAATGGTGTTGAAAAACATATTCCAGGTATTGGTGAGCAATTAAAACCACTGGGAGATGCGTTTATTCGTCTGATTAAGATGATTATTGCACCTGTTATTTTCTGTACGGTGGTCAGTGGTATCGCAGGTATGGAAAGTATGAAATCTGTCGGTAAGACAGGTGGTATTGCTTTATTATATTTTGAAATTGTCTCCACTATTGCCTTATTGATTGGTTTGTTGGTCATCAATATTGCAAAACCGGGTGTAGGCATGAATATTGATCCTGCATCATTGGATACATCAGGTATTTCTAAATACGTTGAGTCGGGTGCATCCCAGTCAACTGTTGATTTCTTGATGAATATTATTCCAAATACAGTGGTTGGGGCATTTGCCGAAGGTGAAATTTTACAAGTTTTACTTTTTGCAATCTTATTTGGATTTGCTTTACATAAATTGGGCGATGCAGGCAAACCTGTATTGAAGTTGGTTGATCAAATTGCACATGTGTTTTTTAACATTGTGAATATGATCATGAAACTTGCACCAATTGGTGCTTTTGGTGCAATGGCATTCACCATTGGTAAATATGGGATTGGTAGTCTTGCACAACTTGCTCAGTTGATCATTTGTTTCTATCTCACTTGTTTGTTATTTATCTTTATTGTGCTAGGTACAATCAGCCGTGTTTGTGGTTTTAGCATCTTAAAAATGATTCGTATGATTCGTGAAGAATTATTGATTGTACTGGGTACATCATCTTCAGAGTCGGTTTTACCACGAATGTTGAAAAAATTGGAAATCGCAGGATGTGAAAAATCGGTTGTTGGTTTGGTGATTCCAACAGGGTATTCATTTAACTTAGATGGTACTTCGATTTACTTGACCATGGCTGCTATTTTTATTGCGCAAGCGACCAATACACAGCTTGATTTATCCCATCAGATTACTTTACTTGTGGTGTTATTGATTTCATCGAAAGGTGCAGCAGGGGTAACAGGTTCTGGCTTTATTGTTATGGCAGCGACTTTATCTGCGGTAGGACATATTCCTGTTGCAGGTTTGGCATTGATCCTCGGAATTGACCGTTTTATGTCAGAAGCACGTGCTTTGACCAATCTTGTGGGGAACTCTTTGGCAACGATTGTCGTTGCAAAATGGGTAGGTCACTTGGACCAAGACAAGTTGAATTATGCATTGAACCATCCTGAAGAATTAGATAAGCAAATGCTTGAAGATACAACTCAAAAGCATGCTTAAATCTTGATATTGGGGTGAAACCCGTCTCGGTGAAATGTATCCAACCGCAATATGATGAGTGTCATTGTATTGCGGTTTTTTTATATCATTTTTTGCAGTGAATGCATCTTTTTCAGAATATAAAATTTAAAGCGATTGGTTAGTTTTACTGATAAATAACTTAGACTCAAAATGTCTTAATTTTATACAGTTATACTTTGACTATTGACCGAATTAACCTGATGCTCTCGTCATGAAAAGTCATGACATTAAAATTAAAACTCAGATAAGATAAACAAGACAATTACCCAAGAATAAGCCCAAAAGGAAAATCGCAGATGTTGGCATACGATGCAGACTTAGAACTCTTTAAAGATAATTTCAAACGCTTTATGAATGAACACGTTGCACCTCATTATGAACAATGGGAAAAAGACGGTTTAATGCCACGTTCGATGTGGAAATTATTGGGTGACAACGGCTTTCTCTGTGTGGATGTACCAGAAGAATATGGCGGTTATGGTGTCCCAACTGAATATTCTTTAATGTTGGTTGAAGAGTCAGCACGCGCAGGCTATGGTGCACTTTCTACAGCGATTTCATGTCACTCAGAAATCGCAGCACCGTATATTTTAAACATTGCAAATGAAGAACAAAAACAATATTGGTTACCTAAAATGGTAGCAGGTGATGTCGTTGGTGCGATTGGGATGACTGAACCAGGTGCAGGTTCAGACTTACAAGGTATGCGCTCATCTGCGATATTAAATGGCGATCATTATGTGCTAAATGGTTCAAAAACGTTCATTTCTAATGGTCAGCATGCAGACTTAGTGGTCTTAGCTGCAAAAACGGATCCTCAAGCACGTGCTAAAGGTGTTTCGTTGTTATTGGTCGATACGCATTTAGAAGGCTTTAAAAAGGGGACGAACTTAGACAAGATTGGTTTACATTCACAAGATACCTCTGAACTGTTCTTTGACAATGTCAAAGTGCCAGCCAATCAACTGTTAGGGAATGCAGGGCAAGGTTTTGCCTATTTGATGCAAGAGTTACCACGTGAGCGTACAGCGATTGCTGCAACGGCTTTGGGTGCGATTCGTGGTGCAATTGATGTGACTACGCAATATGTGCAAGAACGCCAAGCATTTGGTCAAAAAATTGGTAGCTTCCAAAATACACGTTTTGTGTTAGCACAAGCGAAGATTGATGAATTGGCAACAGCAGCATTTTATAACCAAAACTTAGCGCTATATAAAGAAAAGAAACTGGATGTAGAAACTGCGGCTGCATTGAAAAGTTTTAGCTCAGACATGCAAATGAAAGTTGCTGATAATTTACTGCAACTCTTTGGTGGTTATGGCTATATGACTGAATATCCAATTTCACGTTTCTTTGTCGATGCGCGTATTCAGCGTATTTATGGCGGAACCAATGAAATTATGAAAGAAATTGTCGCACGTGGCATTTTAGGGCGCTAAGATAAAATCTTCCTTGAAATTAGCAAAAAGACTTCCGAGGAAGTCTTTTTTTATTTGCTTCCAATGAATGCAAAAGAAGCGCAATATCAATCTAATCGATTAAGGTGCGGGATTTGGTTGTTGACGATGAATATCTTCAATACCTTGTAAAACTTCATCTGACAATGTCACATCAAAAGCAGCAATATTTTCTTTGAGCTGCGTTAAATTGGTCGCCCCAATAATGGTACTGGTCACAAAAAATTGCTGTTGAATATACGCTAAAGCAAGTTGCGTTAAGCTCAAATTGTGCTTTTCTGCTAATAAAGCATATTGTTCGATTGCCCATTCACTTTCAGGATTGCTATAGCGGCTAAAACGACTAAATAGCGTGATACGGGCATCAGCAGGGCGTGCCCCATGACGGAATTTTCCTGTCAAATAACCAAAAGCTAACGGTGAATATGCTAATAATCCAACACCTTCATAATGTGCAATTTCGGCCATGCCAACTTCATAACTACGATTGAGTAAGTTATATGGATTTTGTACACTAACGACTTTTTCTAAGCCTAATTTTTCAGCTAAGTGTAAAAATTTCAACGTTCCCCACGGGGTTTCATTGGATAAACCAATATGGCGAATACGACCTTTTTCAACTTCTTTCGATAATGCTTCTAAGGTGTGTTCAAGAGGGGTAATCTCTTGGTTTTGCTGTGCTTCGTGGTTACTATAGCCGAGTTTGCCAAAAAAGTTAGTTGGGCGCTGTGGCCAATGTAACTGATACAAATCTATATAATCGGTCTGTAAGCGCTTTAAAGAGCCATCTATAGCTGATGAAATCTCACTTTCAATAAACTTAGTCTGCCCATCTCGAATATGGCTGCCACCTTGTTGTGGTCCTGCTATTTTAGATGCAAGGAATAATTTGTCTCGTTGCCCATTTTGTGCAATCCAATTGCCAATGATTTGTTCGGTTGCACCTTGTGTTTCAGGTTTAGGCGGTACGGGATACATTTCCGCAGTATCCCAAAAATATAACCCTTGATCTAAAGCATAGTTGAGTTGTTCAAAAGCTTGTACTTGATTATTTTGCTCACCAAAGGTCATGGTCCCTAAGCAAATTTCTGGAACGAGAATACCGGATTGACCCAGTGGATTAAATTTCATTGAGATTGTCCTTAAATGTTTTGGTTGAACTGATGTTATTCAATATATTGCGCTTAAACATCATAGCCTGTGTAAATTATTTTGATTTCTGAATTGTGTATAATGATTTCTAAAGGATGACTAAACAAAAAAGCAAATCCGAAGATTTGCTTTTTAGAGATTTAAAACGAATTATTCGTCATCTTGTTCATCGTCGTCAGAATACGAAGATTCTTCTAAAGATACATCAAAAATTAAAATTGCTTTACCATCTGTTTCGATCATGCCTTGTTCTTCAAGTGTTTTCAGAACACGACCCACCATTTCACGAGAACAACCCACAATACGTCCAATTTCCTGACGAGTAATGCGGATTTGACGGCCATTTGGTAAAATCATGGCTTCAGGTTGTGATGAAAGATCAATCAAACAACGTGCAATACGACCCGACACATCAATAAATGCCAAGTCTGTTACTTTGCGCGTCGTATTTTTTAAACGTCTGACCAATTGTGCGAAAACAGCATAGCTTAAGTCAGGATATTGTTTGCTGATGTCATGAAAATTCTCATAAGAAATTTCAGCAATTTCACAAACATCACGTGTTCTTACTTCTGCTGTACGTTGTGGGTTTTGTTCAAACAACCCCATTTCCCCGAAGAAATCGCCTGGATTGAGATATGCAACCACAATTTCACGATCATCATCTTCACGTAAAATGATTGATACTGATCCCTTTAAAATTAAATACAGTGATTTTGACTCTGAACCCGCATCAACAATAGTGGTACGTTTCGGGAAGCGATTGATGTGAGCACGCTTGAGTAATGCTTTGACAGATTCAGGCAGTTGTCCTGGTGACAAAGCGTCTGTACTTAGTTGTGCTAAATTAGAAGACATGCTAAAAATTCCAAATTGGATAATAACTAGATCATAAATCTAAATTGAACTCGTCACGTAGAAGCGAAAGAGATGAAATTCCTTATCAACTCATTTTATGCTAGTGTACCGTACACTATAAATTTATAGCTTTTTTTAGGTAGTTGCAATGCAAACTAGCGTACATTGGTTAGAGAATGTTGCTTTCGAAGCAAAATCGGAAAGTGGGCACCAAGTTGTCATGGATGGTTCTGCTGAATATGGTGGAGAAAACCGTGGACCACGTCCCATGGAGCTGATATTAATGGGACTTGGTGGGTGTGCTTCTTTTGATATTGTGACAATATTAAAGAAATCTCGCCAAGATGTGACAGGTGTTGTATGTCAGCTTAAAGCTGAGCGAGCAGATACAATCCCTGCCGTCTTTACTAAAATTCATTTACATTTTGTCGTGACGGGACGAGATGTAAAAGAAAAACAAGTAGCTAAAGCTGTTGAACTTTCTGCTGAAAAGTACTGTTCTGCAAGTAAAATGTTATCAGACGGTGGTGTTGAGATCAGCCATGATTTTGAAATCCTAGCAGCAGAATAGAAAGCAAAAATGAAGCCAAAAAAATGTTTTTTGGCTTTTTTTATGTGATTTTGATCGTATTTAAGTCGAATGCCGAGTATATCAGTCAACATTTAATTTTAAAAAATTGATGAAAATCACTAAATTTATTTAAATTGAAAAAAGATCAATAAAAATTATTACAAAATGTTTCTATTTTTCAATTTTCACTTAAATATAAGCAAATCACTTAAATTTTATTGATATAAAAATAATTGTGGATCAACTCGAGCATTATTTAAACTCATTCCCCAATGTAGATGTGGACCTGTTACACGGCCTGTTTTGCCGACTAAGCCTAAAACTTCTCCTTGCGTTAATTTCTGTCCTTTTGCAACATTAACTTTACTTAAGTGGCAAAACATACTGATTAAGCCTTGCCCATGATCAACTAAAACAGTTTTACCATTGAAGAAATAATCACCTACCCCTACGACAACACCAGCTGCTGGAGCAACTACTTTCTGTCCGACAGGGGCAGGAATGTCTAAACCTGAGTGTGGTGCGCGTTCTTCACCATTAAAGAAACGTTTACGTCCAAAAGAGTTACTAAACTTTCCAGCAGTTGGACGTATAAAATTTGGAAAATCAGAAAATTGTGCAGGACTGAAAGAGGTATAAATGTCATTTTGTTCTTTGGCTTCTACTACGTATCGATCAAGTTGTTCTTGTTGTGGGTTTACATAATCCTGATTTTTTACAGAAAGTCGTTGTTCAGCATATTTATAAGGCTGAATTTCAATTTGAATGGGTTGAGCATTGGTTTGTAGTTCTAGTGAGCCTACAGGGGTAGAAAGAGGAATCCCAAAAATTGCATAACGTTGGGCATTGGGTTGCGTGATTAAAATCGGTTGGTCTTTATATTTTACTTCGGAAATATTTTGTGAAAGCGGGATCACTGCAATTCCACCTGCACGGCGTGAGTCTTGCGGTAGAGCAAAAAGTTGCGTGCTTGTTAGTAATCCGCAGAGAATAAAGGTTTTTTTGATTGAAAACATAAGCTTTTAAAGTGTGATAAATTCTTATCAAGTGTAACTTTTGAAAGTGTAAACTCAAGCACTTGATTGTTACTATTAAATAGCCTAAGCATTTTTTGTAGTGAGAAAAGCTGCAAAAAATAGCGGTTAGAAACAAATTTGTATGATAAGAAATAAATCACATGCCTAATCAATTAAGCATGTGACGGTTATCTATAGATAAAATAATTAAGATTTGTAGGGTTTTGCTCGTCTCAGTTGATGCAATACCGAAACCAATAAATCAATTTCTTCAGTGGTGTTATAAAACGCCAAAGAAGGGCGTACCGTGCGTTCTACACCAAAACGGCGCAAGATCGGTTGAGCACAGTGGTGCCCTGTACGAACTGCGATTCCATATTGGTTAAGAATTTTACCCACTTCTTCAGTTTCATAACCTGCCAAAGTAAATGACATCACGCTGGCTTTGTTGAGTGCTGTTCCAATTAAACGCAAACCTGAAACGCTTTGTAGGGCATGTTGACCATATTCAAGCAAGTCATGTTCATAACGTGCAATATTATGGATACCAATGCTTTCAACATATTCGAGCGCTGCACCAAGACCGACTGCGTCAGCAATATTTCCTGTTCCTGCTTCAAATTTATTTGGCGCAGGTTGGTAAATCACATTTTCAAAAGTCACGTCTTGAATCATATTACCGCCACCTTCCCAAACAGGCATGGTGTCGAGTAATTCAGATTTGGCATAGACCGCGCCGATCCCAGTAGGGCCAAAGACTTTATGTCCAGAGAACACAAAGAAGTCAGCATCTAGTGCAGAAACATTAGTCGGCATATGCGAAACAGACTGTGCACCATCAATCAAAACACGTACACCCGCAGCATGTGCAAGGGCAATGATTTCTTGAGTTGGTGTTACAGTACCTAAGGCATTGGAAACCTGAGTGATTGAAACAAGTTTAGTTCTTGGATTAAGCAGTTTTACAAACTCCTCAATCTGAATTTGACCTGTATCATCAACAGGAATCACACGCAGTTTAGCGCCTGTTTCTTTGGTTAATTGATACCAAGGGACAATATTTGCATGGTGTTCAAGATGAGAGACAATAATTTCATCACCCGCTTGAATATTTTGCTTGCCCCATGATTTAGCAATTAAATTAATGCCTTCAGTTGTACCACGCACAAAGACGATATTCTTTGCAGCAGGTGCACCAATAAATCGAGCAACTACATCACGCGCATGTTCGTAAGCATCACTGGCGCGAGCTGCAAGTTCATGTGCAGCACGGTGAATGTTCGAGTTTTCATGCTCATAAAAATATGAAATTCGATCAATCACGGCTTTTGGCTTATGCGTTGTAGCAGCATTGTCTAGCCAAACCAATTGCTTACCATTGACGCGTTCTTGCAAGATTGGAAAATCTTTACGAATTTGCAAAATATCAATCGGTTGATAGTTTTGTGCTGTCGTTGGGATTTGCAAATCTGAATGTGGACGAGCCGTTTCAATTGTTGGAGATTGTAGAAAATAATAACCAGATGCTGCTGTAGCAGGTTTGTCATTACGATCTTGCAAAACACCATGTAATTGATGGTCATCAGTCACATGAAAATTGTCAAAAGCATACGGATTTTTCAATACATCAACTTGACTCGCATTGCTATTTACAGTTTGCGGATTCACAGCCTCAGGTTGAGGTAAATCCAAAAAGTAGTAATTTGACGATGCACTGTTTGGTTGAGCAGGGCTTGGTGTCGCAGCAGGTACATTTGCTGGTGTAGCTTGCTGTGGCACTGAGTTTGTTAATGCTGTAGACGCAAAAGACAAATCAAGACCATGTGTTGCTGCCAAAGGGTCAGGCGTATTTGCACCACCAATCACGGGAGCAGAAGACAAGATTCTACGCTCAGGATGGTCAGCCGTAGGTTCAACAAAATGCTGCGTCGAAGCAGGATTTAAACTGGTTTGTTGAACGACAGCAGGCACTCGACCTGAAAGTGCTGCAATAGGATCTTTGGGCTGTGGTTGGTGGCTTGGCAAATCAAAGTTAAAACCTTGTGGGTTTTGCTTTGGTAATGCAGTGAAAAACTCAGCAGCCAACTGTGCAATTATAGATTCACTGATCGGTGCATCAGGTGTACCCGAAGAAATATCTACTGTGGGTTGATTACTTGTAAGTTGTTGGATAGTCATGGTATTTGTCTACCTCCACATCTTCAAGTACAGCAAGCGCATCATCTGTAAGTACCGCAAGAGAACAGTACAATGAGATTAAGTAAGATGCGATGGCATTACGGTTGATTCCCATGAAGCGTACAGATAAGCCTGGTGCTTGTTCACCTGCAAGCCCTGGTTGGAATAGACCGACTACACCTTGACGTTTTTCACCTACACGAAGCAGGATAATTTTGGTTTTACCATCTTCAACTGGGATCTTGTTCGATGGAATAAGAGGAATACCACGCCAAGTAATAAATTGCGAACCAAATAGGCTAACTGTAGGAGGCGGAACACCACGACGTGTACATTCACGACCAAATGCAGCAATTGCATCAGGATGAGCAAGGAAGAACCCTGGTTCTTTCCATACTTTACGTAACAAATCATCCAAGTCGTCAGGTGTCGGTGCGCCTGTCAATGTAGAAATACGTTGCTCGTCTGCAACACTTGCCAATAAACCGTATTCAGGGTTATTGATCAGTTCACTTTCTTGACGCTCTTTAATGGTTTCAATGGTTAAGCGTAATTGTTCTTTAATTTGATCATGCGGACTGCTATATAAGTCGGAAACACGGGTATGGATATCTAGAACAGTTGAAACGCCATTTAGAAAATATTCACGAGGATTTACTTCATAATCGACAAAAGTTTGTGGCAAAGTTGCTTCATCACGTTGTGTACAAGCCACTTGAATATCATCGGTATTGCTGACTTTGTTGACACGGTAGATACCTGCTTCAACAGGCGTCCATTGTAATAAATGTGTTAACCAACGTGGTGTGATGGTCGAGAGTTGAGGAACGGTTTTTGTTGCATTGGCAAGTTGACGAGCTGCCTGATCGTTCAGCGCTTGGCGTGCCACTTCTTGGTTCTTAGCCATGTATAAATCCTTGGTTGTATTTAATTCGTTATTTATTGCTGTTTGAAAAGGTGTTACTTTTTTATCTTCTCCAATAATTTAATGAGTATGTTAAATTTTCATTTTTGGTTTTTTATTGGATTAAATTGATTGTATTTATGCTTTAAATTTAATCAATCTTAATATTTCATAAAAAATACTTTAGATATAAGGAATAAAGCTTTGTTTTATTCCTATATCCCAAATTTATTCTTGTCGCCAAGGCAGATTGTGGAAACGCCAACCATTGAAAACACCACGATGATTGTTTTCATCGAGATCACCTTCAAAACCTTGTTCAATATTATAAATATTTTCAAAACCTGCATTAAATGCCACATTTGCAGCAGCAGCTGAACGTTTACCACTTCGGCACAGTAGAAGAATGATTTTGTCCTTGCCAACCTTATTTTCGAGTTCTTTCGCAAATCGAGGATTACGATTTAGCGCAGTGCCTGTTGCCCAAGGAATATGTATGGTATCTTCAACATAGCCCACAAATTTACGTTCTTCATTGGTACGTACATCCACAATCACTGCATGTCCAGCTTGAAATAAAGCCCATGCTTCATGTGGTAACACTGTCCCTGTAAATTCTAGATAATGATCTTCAACACGTTGCTTGGCATCAGCGAAGATTTGTTGAATGTTATGATCATTCAAAGTTGGGATGTCAATTTGAGTTATGCCGTTCATGTCATGTACCTAAATTTAATGCTAGGAAAAGTCGCTTTAAAGCGAAGCTTTCCAGCATTTGAAATAATTTATTAGAGAAGTTGATATTAAATATAATGATTTTTTATATTCTGAAAATGAATAAAAATTGAATTACTTATTCTTATTTTTAAAAAAGAAGAGTTTATCGATTATTCTAAATCCCGTGATGATAGATTGTAAGCAATTAATACAATGCTCTAGTGTTATTTAGTGTTAAATACAAAATTCAGATATGAATATATCAACAATGTTTATCTAAAACTTGGCAAATAAAATAAGATTATCTACAACAATTGAATAAGGAATGTTGTTGACAGCACTTTATTCATATAATGAAAAAAGAAATCTCATGCAGGTAAGCCCATGACTCAATGGAACATCCAAGATATTGTCACAGCATTACAGCAAGCACGTAATGAATGGCGTACAAAACAGAAAAGTCTTAAAGATTTTGGTGGGAGAGAATTACCCTCAAAAGAAGAAATCAAAAAAATCATGAATGATCTATGTGGAATTTTATTTCCTATGCGTTTAGGACCACATGACTTACGCCAACAAAGTGAAAATTTTTATATCGCACATACACTAGAAAAAACGTTGTATGCTTTACGAGAACAGGTGAAATTAAATCTAAGCTATGATTATAAATATAAAAAGCAGCAGCAAGATGTTGAGGCTGCAGATATTCTTGCACAACGTTTAGTGACTGAGTTTGCACAGAAATTGCCTGAGTTACGCCGTATTTTAGATACAGATGTTATCGCTGCTTATGAGGGGGATCCTGCTGCACGCAGTGTTGATGAAGTTTTACTGTGCTATCCGGGTGTTTTAGCGATCATTTACCACCGTATCGCCCATGAGTTTTATAAAAAAGATTTATCTTTATTAGCACGATTAATTGCTGAAATTGCGCATTCTAAAACAGGGATTGATATCCATCCTGGTGCACAAGTCGATCAAGGTTTCTTTATTGATCATGGAACAGGTGTCGTGATTGGTGAAACCTGCATTATTGGTAAAAATGTCCGTATTTATCAGGCAGTGACTTTAGGTGCAAAACGTTTTGAAGTGGACGGTGATGGTCGTTTGCAGAAAGAATATGCACGTCATCCAATCGTTGAAGATAATGTGGTGATTTACGCAGGTGCGACGATTTTAGGGCGTATTACCATTGGTCAAGGGGCAATTATTGGTGGGAATGTATGGATTACACAAAGTGTGCCTGCCAATAGTGCGGTATCGCAAAGTTCAGCAACCAAATCGAAAGTTTAGTTTGCATTAAAAATTCCAATGTCAATTGTGGCATTGGAACACTCTACTTTTACATATGTGATTGATTTTTAATCATATATGAAATATTAAGAGTGAAATTTGATTTATATTTAATTATCAAAATTCAAATATAATTTGTTTATTCTATTCCAGTGAAAATCATTTTTTAATTTTAGATTGTGTTTCCCTAAGAAATAGTAGTTTAGGTTTAATATTGTATCTTCATCAAAACTAAAACAATCTGAGTATTTTATTAAATCAATAAATACTGATGGATTTAATGTCTGAACCATTAATTTTTCATAGTAGTAAAAATTTTTTTGATATAAATCTTCACATTCTTCGCTAATCAAGCCGTTATTTGATTGCATAAATTCTTTTGCATAAAGTAGATAGTTTTTTCTGTCGTTTATATAAAAAAAATAACTTCTTAGTAAATTATATATGTCACTCGTAATGACCTGAAATAGAACATATTTATTTAAAAAAATATCAAAATAAAAAAATATATCAAATTGCATTAAAGTTTGTTTATTTATCTTATTTTTTAAAATTTCTATGGGGGCATTTTCATCAATAAGAAATCTAAAATATTCGTAAAACTCAACCTCTAATTGATAGTGAGTGAGATCGCGGAATCCGCTAAATTTTCGTAAGGATATCCTAAGCTGTTTGAATGTTCAAAATCATAAATATAATTTTGATATTTCTTAATGAATTCTTCAGAGTAGAAATGAGGGTATTCATTAATGAAATATAACCTATACGGTCTTGCGTTGGCATAAAACTTTTTTTCTAAAATTTTAATTTGATAGGTATTTACTAATATATTGATAAATTTAGAAATATGGCTCTCATTGCTAAATAAAGCGATAGTTATATGTTGTGTCTGTTCGCCCATAATTTATCCTATTTTAAAATCGTTGTGAAATTGCTATATGCATTCATCTTTTACCAAAAATCAACATTGTTTTTATTCTAAAAATTCTCATTTCAGCTTACTTTAAAACATTATCATGCAAATACAAATATTTTAAATTAGCCCTTATATTTTTCTAAACAGTTGACTTGAAAAAGAAACATTCAGGGCGCATATTAGTACTGAAATTTATCTTGAGTGTTTTAGTAAGCTTTTGAAAAATATATTAAATAATTTAAAATTGGTGTTGAAATCTAAAAAAGCGTTCCCATTTAATATTCAAGTACAAAATTTGTTGTGAGGAATAACAAGAATGCGTTTTGAAAAATTTACAAACCGCCTACAGCAAGCGTTATCAGATGCACAATCTTTAGCGATGGGCAAAGACCATACAGCCATTGAAGGAATTCACATTCTTTCAGCGTTATTAGAAGAACCTTCTAATCTCAGTTTATTGCAACAATCAGGTGCAAATTTACCTGAACTTAAAAATAAACTACAACAAGCACTCAATGATGCACCCAAAATTGGAACACCTACAGGTGATATAAACCTGAACCCTGAAGCGGTACGTGCGCTGAATTTAGCAGATAGTTTTGCGCAAAAAGCTGGGGATGAATTCCTGTCTACCGATTGGGTGATATTGGCACTCGCTGAAACAGGCGCAACCAAAACATTATTAACAAGCGTAGGTGTAACAACTGACAAGCTACGCAAAGCAATTGAAAATATTCGAGGTGGCGAACAAGTTATGGCAAATAACCATGAAGATCAACGTGATTCGTTAAATAAATACACCATTGACCTGACTGAACGCGCATTGTCAGGCAAGTTAGACCCAGTGATTGGTCGTGATGAAGAAATTCGTCGTACCATTCAAGTATTGTCACGCCGTACCAAGAATAACCCTGTATTGATCGGTGAACCTGGTGTAGGTAAAACCGCGATTGTAGAAGGTTTGGCACAACGTATTGTCAATGGGGAAGTGCCTGAAAGCTTGAAAGGTAAACGTGTTTTATCACTTGATTTAGGTTCTTTACTTGCAGGTGCGAAATATCGTGGTGAGTTTGAAGAACGCCTAAAAGCAGTGTTAAAAGACCTTGCTAAATACGATGGTGAAATCATCCTATTTATTGACGAGTTACATACACTTGTTGGTGCAGGTAAGGGTGATGGTGCAATGGATGCAGGTAATATGTTGAAACCTGCATTGGCACGTGGTGAGTTACGCTGTGTTGGTGCAACAACATTAGATGAATATCGTCAATTCATTGAAAAAGATGCAGCTTTAGAGCGTCGTTTCCAAAAAGTATTGGTCGATGAACCGAGTGTTGAAGATACCATTGCGATTCTTCGTGGTCTTAAAGACAAGTATGCAACCCATCATGGTGTGCAAATTCTTGACTCAGCCATTATTGCTGCGGCGAAAATGTCGCATCGCTATATCACAGACCGTCAATTGCCCGATAAAGCCATTGACCTGATTGATGAAGCTGCATCACGTATTAAAATGGAAATTGACTCAAAACCTGAGCCACTTGACCGTTTAGATCGTCGATTAATTCAACTCAAAATGCAGTTGGAAGCAGTGAAAAAAGATGCTGATTCTGTCAGCAAAGCTGAAGTTGAACATCTTGAAAAACAAATTGCTGAAGTTCAGAAAGAATATAGCGATTTGGAAGAAGTGTGGATTGCGGAAAAACGCTTAATCGATGGTACAAATCAAGCTCAGATTGAACTTGATAAAGCCCGTACAGCCTTTGAAAAAGCACAACGTGAAGGTGACTTGGCAGAAGCAAGTCGTTTGCAATATGGTGTGATTCCTGAGTTACAAAAACGCTTGAATGAAGAAGAAGTTGCGGAAGTCAATGAAGAACCGAAACTGATCCGTACCAAAGTTACTGAAAACGAAATTGCTGAAGTGGTCAGTGCTGCAACGGGTATTCCTGTATCGAAAATGCTGCAAGGTGAACGCGAGAAATTGCTTCATATGGAAGAATTCTTACATAACCGTGTGGTGGGTCAGGATGAGGCAGTCGTAGCCGTATCCAATGCTGTGCGTCGTTCACGTGCAGGCTTGTCCGATCCGAACCGTCCAAGTGGTTCATTCTTATTCCTTGGGCCAACAGGTGTTGGTAAAACTGAATTGACTAAAGCATTGGGTAATTTCCTGTTTGATAGTGATGATGCAATTATTCGTATCGATATGTCAGAGTTTATGGAAAAACATTCGGTGAGCCGTTTGGTTGGTGCGCCTCCAGGCTACGTGGGTTATGAAGAAGGTGGTGTGCTAACTGAGGCTGTACGTCGTAAACCTTATAGCATTGTGTTGTTTGACGAAGTTGAAAAAGCACATCCTGATGTATTCAACATACTTCTACAAGTGTTGGATGACGGTCGTTTAACGGATTCACAAGGTCGTTTAATTGACTTTAAAAATACCGTGATTGTGATGACTTCAAACTTAGGTTCAAGCGATGTACGTGAGTTGGGTGATGGTGCAACGGATGAAGAAGTTCGTGCGGTCGTGATGGGAGCAGTTTCACAACATTTCCGCCCTGAATTCATCAACCGTATTGACGAGCTTGTGGTTTTCCATTCGTTGAAAAAATCACAAATTCGTGGCATTGCCGATATTCAGTTGGATCGTTTACGTTCTCGTTTAGCTGAACGTGATATTGGGTTGACTGTGGATGATCAAGCATTCGATATCTTGATTGATGCAGGATTTGATCCTGTGTATGGTGCGCGTCCTTTAAAAAGAGCTATTCAACAACAGATCGAGAATACTTTGGCACAACGTATCTTGGCGGGTGATTTTAGCGCGGGTGATACGATTTTGATTAGTGCTGAAAATGGCCAACTTGATTTTTCTAAATTAAAATTAAGTTGATAGATTCACTGAATATGCCATAACTAAAAGCCAATCACTTTCGAGTGGTTGGCTTTTTGATTAAAAACATGGAAGTCAATAAAAATGCCAAATCAGATGATTTGGCATTTTTTAAGATTTTAAAAACTAGTTGATTTTCTTAAAAAGAAAATAATTAATCACTATTATTTATTTATAAACAATAACTTATTATTTTATATTTTAATTTGCAACTAACTTGCAACTAAATAAACAAAAGATGGATTTACGGATGATTTAAGCAATCGTAGGGGGTAACCAAAAATCTAGAGGTTTAAAGCTACATGACCGCACCTATAAACATATTTTTATACGCCCGAAATTAAAAATTGAGGGTCTTGACTTGATGAATAATAAATGAGTGGTTGGAATGCTATCCCTCATGCGCTCCAGTGCATTTTATTCTACTGGTGACTTGTTCGGGTTCATTATGTTTTTCACATTTAAAATGGCGAGTTCAATCGCCTTGATCTGTAGGCAATGACAACTATAAACAACCATTCAAAAAATATTTTAGGGATTAGGGAAGTTTTAACCTCAATTTGAGGGTGGCATTTGAAATGCGACCCTTTGGGTTGTTGTCACTTTTGACGATAAGCCAAATACCTCTTTTAAGGGTGAATAAAGCAGCATTTAAAATCTATCCATTCATGATTTTTAAGGTGAACGCAAATTTGCGTTTTGCAGTTTATTAATATCGTCAAAAGAAATGATGACGCATTGGCATTTGAAATGCGGATAGGTGTGCCGTTACATCAGACTATCGTATTCAACTTATTAAGGTCGTCAAAAAAAACGAGCTTTCAATCATCATGATTTCAGTAATAGATCCACTTGGTCACATTTAGAATCTCAGCAAGTTAAACCTCAATGGTTAAAATGACCATGCAGATATTTAAGAGCTTCTTGTGTATGTCGATAGAAAGCTAAAAAATCGACATGAGGTGTCTTATATGTCGATATGGTAAATATGAAAATAGATATACCTTTTTTCACTACTACCTATAAAAATATGATTTGCTCACTTTGTACTCAAGACTACCGTTACTCACCGTGAGTTTTACCCGGTTATAGTTTTTGTTATGTCATAATGAGTTCAATATGTAATCACTGTTACGCCATAAAAAATAGTAGTTCAATAAAAAGCCTCATTTAAGAGGCTCAATGCAGATCAAAGCAACTGTAATACATCCGCCCGAACTTCGACTATCTCCCGATCTACACCGCTTTGATCTTTCCATTTCCGTGTCCTTAAACTGCCCTCAATATAAACCTTACTGCCTTTTTTAAGGTACTTGCCTGCAATCTCTGCCAATCGGTTATTGGTACTGATTCGATGCCATTCGGTGTGTTCTTTACGTTCTCCAGTGGTTTTGTCTTTCCATTGCTCAGTCGTTGCTATGCTGAAATTGGTAATACTGCCACCATTGGGGAAATTCTTTGTTTCAGGGTCACGACCTAAAACGCCCATTAAAATAACTTTGTTTACGTTTGGCATTGTTCTAAATCTCTTAAATTCTCTTGGAATGTCTATTTTTAAGGGGCAACGTGGGCAACATAGGCAACATGCTTGCTGTCAAAGGGTTTCAGGCTGTTGCCTCTTTTTTTTCACTTGGGCAACATGGGCAACATTTCAGTGAAAATGAAATTAAACATAAGAATATCTTAACGTGTTGCCTTTGTTGCCTGTTGCCATTTTATATGGGCAACAGGTTCAAAGCCTTTATTTATAAGGGTGTTGCCCTTGTTGCCTTTGTTGCCCTATGTTTTTGCTATTCCCAACTAAAAATAGCGTCTTTTACGGCGTAAACTCGAATCGCTTTAGTTCGACTGGGTAGACGGACTGTCTTTGTATTCTTGCCAGTATCATGCTCTAGTAACTTCTCAATCAATAAAGCCTTTGCCACTTTTCGACTGTCATGTCCTTTGCACACTTCATTTTTGAACTGTTCAGGCAACACAAGAAATAACTTTTCGCCGTTCTCGATCTTCCAGTAACCCACACGGTTAATGATCTTTTCGATTTGGTCAGGGTCAGGGGTGATAGATTCAAAACGACTTGATTCATTTGCCTCAAAGAATGCCTTAACATGCAAAATATATTCTTTGGTTTGGTAGTCCCCGACATATTCAAACTCATTGACCCAAGCATTGAATACGTCTTTCACGGCGTTAAATGCTGTACCTGGTTGCCATCCTGTAATTCCTGCTTGTGTAGCAAGTTCACCTGCAACAGCAATCAAGGCAAAGGCATTTGCAACACGGACAATATGACCTTGATTGTGTTCTGCTACCAATTCACGGTGATATTGCTCCAATAGCTGCTTAGCCTGCTGCATGACATTATCTTTGTCTTGGGTGAGGTATTTCAGCCATGCCATGCCTGCAACGCCGTAGAACTGATTAGAACGCTCGACCAATACCCTAGATTGTTTTGCACCATCTTCGGCAAAGTCGATCTGATCAAATAAACCATATTCAGACTGATCTATATCAATATCAATCAAACGGATTTCTTGCCCTAGTTTGGTCTTTTGTCCGTTCTCTTGCATGATTTCTTTCAGGCTCTTTTCACCTGTAGATAGGAAAATGACTTTCCAAGCATAAGAGGGCTTGGCTTTGATTTCCTTAGTTAGCCTTGCTTTGCCTTTACCATTGGCAAGCATGTAGGCAATGTTACCCAACTCTTTAGGGTTGGCGACTTCTCCAATCTCATCCAGTGCCAAAAAACCATCATTGTGAATATATGCGGTATGTTCTAAAGCGTTGCCTGTTGATTTCCATGTTTTGCAATATTGGCTAGGCTTGCCCCATACACTACAACCGACATATAAAGCGGTGGTTTTGCCTTTAGAGGATTGCCCTTTGAAGTGAACGCCTGCACCTGTCTGCTGTTCCAGTGGGGTCAGCAATTGCCCTGCAAAAGCCGAACTCAACGCCACAACTAATTTGGAATGAGCAGCAAGTGGCATAGAAATATGACTTTGCCATTGTTCTAAACTGCCTTTGCTCTGATAGTTACTATCAATGCCTTGTGTGGTTTGATAGACAATTAAATCGTCATGTTCATGTTGTCCGATCTGCTCATTGGGCAACACAAAAACATTGTCATGCCATCCAACACGATCAACACATAACGCCCTTGCATGGGTTGGGTAGCTCATCAAATAACTTTGCAATAAATTTCTTGCTCTGCCATCTGGTGCAATGATAACGCCTTGATAAGCCAAAGCCTTGCGAAGTTCCACGCCATCAGATTGGAATAGTTCCATTGATAAGGCTTGTGTGTGTTTTACACCGTCTGCATCGTACCATTCAAGCAATCGACCCCATGCGTTATTGGTGGTGTCCCTTGTTTGTGCCAATACTCGAATCGGACTGGAAATATAGCGTCTATACTCATCATCCTTTGTTTGTTCAATGTAGTACAAGCCACTATCTAAAAGATGAAATACACCATCACCATAACGAAATGGCTTGGCTAAATGTCCTTTAGGTAATGGGTCGAGTTCAGGCAATAAAGCTATTGATTCAGTTATAAATGCTTGTACTTCCTCAACGTCATTATCCTTATTCAACTCAGTAAAAAACTCGCTTTCACCAATCTTGATATATTGATTGAGCAAATGGACAGACGTGTTTCTCTCGAGGTTTTGGAATGCTTCAAGCTGTATCTGTTCAGGTCTAACAGGTAGGTATAACTGTTGATAGCCTGCTTTAGATAACTGCTGAATAACATATTGTATTTGCTCAAAATCAAAGGCTTTGAGTTCTGTTAGGTTGATATTGCATAGGTTAGGCAATATCACCAATACAACGGAAAACGGCTGTAATGGTGGTTCAAAACCAATGGCAATACTGGAGGCAAGTTTAAAAAATACCTCTAAGTTATGGGTGATGATGACAGGTTTATCTTTCTGCATTTCACCATAGCAAGCAAAGCCTTTTGCCAATCCATCAGGTATGACTTGAATACGTTGTTCATTCTGCAATACGGCGCATTGTACGAGTTCCAATTGAGCGTCATAGATCGGCAGAATCAAAGGCTGTTCATAGGTCACGCCGTTAATGTCTACCTTGCATTGATCAACATAGATCGGCTGTGATGGACTGCCAAAGCGTTCAATGATGGGATGGTTTAAATATGTGTCATCCGATGGATTAAGCAACGTACAATTTGCTAGAATCGAATCGGGTTTGATGGTGGAGGTGGTGATATTCATAGTGTCACCGCCTTTTTATTTGCTTCGTATTCTTCTCTGAATTTTTCAGCTTCTTTTTCATGATAACGGCAACGATCTTCTGCTAAATATACAAACATTTCTAAGACTTTCTCTAGGTCTGAAAAATGGTATTCAGCATTTGGATAGCGAGCCATTAAATCTTTTTTAATTTGTTTAACTTTGAGTTGCACATTTGATAGGGCGGTACTCATCCAATCCATATCGCACTCAGCCATTGAAGCTAAATCATGCATGTCACCAGCGTTATAAGTTTTAGGCGTGTTTGTAGTGTTGTTTTGATTAGGCATGATTGCCTCCTAGTAATTTTGAGTTGAGAATCACGCTAATTTGAGAGATTAGGGTGAGGGGATTCACTCTCGGCTTACTAGAACCGCCCGACATATTCGGCAAAACCTTATTTTGTCGTGTCATCCCCTCATAGAGGGATTGCAGCCTTGTGTGTGTAGCTGAAACACTTGTACCTTGTATTTTGAGCATAGATTGAGAGCCTATGCAAAATTTAGGCACAATAAAACCACAATGACGCTGTGGGGTGACGCTAGTAAGTTTTGAGAGGTCTACAGCATAACCATACTTGGGCATGTTGGCAATATTAAGTGATTTATTTTTCAGGTTTAAGCGTAAAGCCGATTTTAGATTAATCTTTGAAAACAGCATGTTATATGCCTCAAAATATTGTAGGGGTGTATCCAGTTTTGGGCATACCCCCATAGGATTTAAAATACTGTCAGAATAAATGTGAGCAAATTTGCTCATATCTAAATAGATGCACTCAGATTTGAGCGTATCTATTGCCTGAATTTTAGGGGGTGTATGATTTTTCATTGTGTAACCCCCTCAAAACTAAGTTGAATATTTGCCTTGCATGTTTCGATGCGGATAGCGTTTTGGTGCTTTTCACGTTTACGGCGGTGCATTCCAAGACTATGAAATGAGCCTTTGTCCTTGGATATTTTTTCTTGTATGCAAAGGCGGTTTAATTCATCAAAAGCGGTTTGTCGTGCTGTAACTGAATAATTGCCAGTCTTACGAATGCTTGGTAATACCTCTTTAAATACCCAAGTTTGGAAATTTAATGCTTCTTTTTTGGTAGATCGGAAAACAATGCGGTAAAGATTTTCTTCACTGATAAAAGTAATGAATTGATTTCCGCTTGTGGTAGGGGTACACAAACTATGTGTACCCTTTGGATTTAAGTTAAATCGGCTTGGGTTTGCTCTTTGCATATCTAATGCCTTACAAACATCAGCCAAGCAAAATAAAGGCTGTCCATTTTCATCAAAGGCAACTCGAACGCCGTGTTCATTAAAATTAAAAATAGATGGATTCATGCAACAAACTCCCCGATCAATTCATAACGAGCGTGGTAGCCGTCACGGTTTAAGTTCGCCTCTTGGTGGGTCACAATGTCACAACCTGAACGGCGTAAACGCTGTATGACAGCACTCAGGCGATAGCAATTAAATAGATTGATTGCTTCGGCTTGGCTCAAGGTTTTACCTTGCTTGAGGTGGTTTAAAACTTGGGTTTGATGGTTCATGTTTAAGCCTCCATCGTTACAATGTTGGCTTTATGTTTGGCTATACGATCTGCTACCCATGAATCGACATCTGATTCAATCCAAGCGACACGGCGTTCTGACAGGTTTAAGCATTGGGGGAAATCACCGCTTCTCATCATGGCATAGATGGATGAAGCTCCAAGTCCTGTTTTTTCTTGGACTTCTTTACGGCGAATCAAGCGATTATTTTCAGTTTGTTGCGATTTAGATAAAGTCATCTAAACATTCTCCAGTAGTGGAAATGCCTAGACACAAAAAAGGAACGTAGGAATGTTTGAGCTTTTAAACTAAGTTTTATCAGATAGATATAGTTATTAGTTACCATTCAATAAGTTCAATAAGAACTAATGAATATCAGCAATAGTAAACAAAAGGTTTACTTTGAATAAAAGGTTTACTATAGTTTCAACTATCGTATATACGACAAAAGACGTTTTTAAGCTGTTTACATTTCTAAAGTTCCTTTAGGTTTGTGTCTTGGTAGGACATAGTTTAAAAATATCGACATGAAAGAATTGGCGTTCTTTCATGTCATCCAAAAGAGTTAAGAATTGGCGTTCTTAGCTCTTTTTTATTGCTCATTGATTGCTTTCGCATTTATTACAACTCAATGAACATGCTGTAACTCTACGGTAAAAATTATTAAATGGCTACTCCCATTGTTGAGCGATTGCTAGAAAAATCGACATCAAAATAACGCTATTATTCAAATTTGAACCTTTAATATTTCAAACTAAAATAAATGCTATTATTTATTCAAGCTTTTGACTTAATTGCTAAAATAATATAGAGAATTCTATATAAGTTGTTCAGTTTACTGAACATTTTATTCATTAATGAATAATTTTAATAACGCTGTTATTATTAAAGTTTTACAAATAGATACAATTAAGCCCCTTTTGCTTCATTGAAAAAGATTAAATTTTGTTCATAAATTACACTAAAAACAAAATCACTCCATTTCTGCATCATCTTTTTACGCTCATTTGCATACTCAGCCTTGTTATAAACAGCACGTACACCTGTCGCTTTATGGTTTAAACATTTCTCTATCACATCAGCATTAAAACCTTGTTCATTTAAAATGGTGCTTGCCGTGCGTCTTAGATCGTGAATAGTGAAATGTTCTACATTGGCTTTTAACATGGCTTTTTCTTGTGCGCTGTTCAGCGTGTTATGTGAAATAGGGGAACGATTAAACCGCCCTGCAAATATATAAGGACTTTCACTGTTGATTTGCTGCAACTTCTTTAAAATATCAATCATCTGCTCAGACAAATAAACAACCATTGATCTTGTTAAACCGTTGTTGTCTGACTTTGGATTGGGGACCAGCCACGTATTTTGTTCAAAGTCGATGTGTTCCCATTTCGCATTGGTCAGTTCTGATTTTCTGAGTAGTGTAAGCAAGGAAAGGAGTAACCCCAGTTTGTAGCTTTCCTGAATTTTTGGCATTTCAAAAAGAGTGGTGTAGAAAGTTCGTATTTCCGCAATAGATAAATGACGATTTCTTGGTTTTGCTTTATAGACATGCTTTGCTTGAATCGCTAGGACTAAATTGTACTCTGCTAAGCCTTTTGTAATGGCATACTCAAACATTCGACTAAGTAGGCTGCGAATCTGCCAAGCTGTAGGGTCTTTGCCCTCATCTTTTTTCTTCCAAATAATAGAACGTATATGTTCAATGGTAATTTGATTAAATGCTAAATCTCCAATAACTGGATATATATCATTGTTTAAATATAGCTCCATGATTGTAGTTGTCACACGATCTTTGGCAACGACCTCGTTAATGTATTGCTCGCCATAATGTCTAAAGGTGACTTGATACTTTTCATTTTTTTGTTGTTCTAATTTTGGCGATATACCTTTGGCAACTAATGAAGCTGTTTCATCTCGCTTTGCTCTTGCATCTTTTAGAGAAATATCAGGGTAACGACCAATCGTTAAACGCTCTTGTTTTCCATTATATGTGTAGCGATATAACCATACTTTGCTTCCAGTCGGTTTCACTTCTATAAACAAGCCGTTATTTAGCTTGTCCTTTGCCATATAGCGTTTTTCAAGTGCTTTTAAAGCATCTATTTCTCTCGGTGTTCCAAAAGAATATCCATTGTCTTTAGGCATAATTTTTTAGGTGCAAAGTGGTTGTTAAGTTAAGTTGCAACTTATCTGCAACTAAAAAAGCATAGCACTAACTGAATTTATTGAATATAGCTGAATAATAAAGAAATAAAAAAATACGCTAAATATATAATAAATAGCGTATTTTATATTGTTATTGTAACTTACTAGAACCTACTGAATAACAGTAAACTATTAACTTATTTTCTTAAAAATAAAATCATTAATTTTGTGACCAGCTTCGATGCCACGACGTTCAAATTTGGTTTGTGGACGCCAGTCAGGACGTGGGTAGCTGTTGCCTTTACCTGCTAAGTTTTCTAAACGTGGACGATTGTCTAAAACGTCAAGCATCCATTCAGCATACGGTTCCCAATCTGTTGCAGCATGGAATGTACCGCCAATTTCCAATTTTTCTTCAACCAATGGCATACGATCATGAGAAACAAAACGACGTTTAAAATGGCGTTTCTTTTGCCAAGGATCAGGGAAATATAATTGTACAGTGTTGATGCTATTATCTGGCATTTCACGTAATACTTGGATGGCATCGGCATCTAAAACACGTAAGTTTTTCACTTCGGCCACACCTGCTTCATAGACACATTGTGCAATACCTGGAACATGCACCTCTATGCCAACAAAGTTGCGTTCAGGATTTGCTTTTGCCATCAGTACCAAAGAACGCCCCATGCCAAAACCGATTTCTACCGTTAAAGGACGTTCAGGATGTGGAAAATGCTGACGTAAATCGCCAACAGGGTATTCCAAAATTAGATCACGATGTTGTTCAAGCGCAGATCGTTGTGAGGTATTTAATGGCGCAGAACGGCGCATAAACGTCACAATTTCGCGGTGCTCATGCAAATTGTCTAACTCTACAACTTGCGCTTCAATTTGATCGTTCGACATAAGCTTGGGGATTACCAAAAATTCAAAAGGCGTATTTTAAGACCTCTAATTATCAAGTCAAACTTTTTTGTCATTTATGTAGGGGAAATACTGAGATTTAGCGCGAAGCTGTATATGATATGGCATTTATTAAAATGATATTGCTTAGCAACTGAATAAAATTGATTGAACAAAAAGTCAAAACGATGAAAATATTAAAACTACAATATTTTGCGCTGAGCCTGAGTCTATTAGGTTGTTTCTTTTCAGCACATGCACAATTGATGTTCAGCCAATATAATGTATTGTCTAAAATTATTTTGGATGATGGTTATCGTAACCCAAATAAAGCACTATGCCTGATGCTTCAATGCGAAAAATACTTTGCGAGTAGGGGAATCAAATCCAAAATGTGCATGGTATATCAATGCTAATGAACCTACAGCATTGGATTATAATGAAGAATATAAAACTGAATCTCACAAAGCAGATTTTTATACAGCTGATGCATTCCGTTGCTCAGATCATGAGCCGATCATTGTTGATTTAGATTTTAACTCACCAAGCACACCACAAAAACCTGAAACTGAACATAAAAAAGCGCTTGTGTTTTTGGCGGCGATATTTGTCTTGGCGAGTATAGTGATGATTGCACCGCTTGATAGACGCAAACAATCATCAATTTAAAAAATCTCATATAGATGCCCAAAGAGAGGATGACATCCTCTCTTATCTTTTGGTGTATACACAGGTTGAGTTGGTTTTACAGTTGAATGGATGTACGAATGATGGTTTCTCCTACTGTTGATAACATTTCAAAATCACCGCCTAAGCGCTGCACACGCACTTGCATACTGTGTAAACCGACATGAAAACCTTGCTGTACCGAAGCCGCATCAAAGCCAACGCCATTATCTTGAATTTCTAAAATTAAACATGCTTGTTCATTTTCATATAAGGTCACTTTCACTTCTGTGGCTTGACTGTGTTTGACAATGTTATTGAGAGCTTCTTCAGCGACACGTGCCAAAGTAAGAGATTGAATCATACTTGGTGTGTTTTTCCATGCAGTTGGCATTTGCCATGTTGAATGTATATCCATTTCTTCAAAAATTTGTACAAAACGATGGCGTACGGGAGCTGCCCAAAGTACAGGATTGTCAGGAACTTTAGAGCCAAAGCTAGAACCTGAGTCTATAACTTGACGTAAATCATTACGTAATAGTTTAAGTATCGACATCATTTGTGCTTTGTCGATATTGTCATTTAAATCGAGCAAAATCATTGAACGGGAAATTGAGCCACCTAAACCATCATGCAATTCATGCGCAAGGTTTAAACGTTCTTGGAGTCGCATATTATTGGCTTCAAGTTGATATTTTTTACTTAATGATTGTTCTAAATCTAAGGTAATTGTTTCAACTGTCTTACTCAATTTTTTATTAAATAGCTCCACTTGGTTAATATTTTGTGCAATGCGCCATGCTAAAATACAGGAGATCGCCAAACTGGTCACAGGTGCTGCAAATGGTAACCACAAAAACGCATGAATATTAGCTTGATAGATTACAACGTCATGTAGGCAAATCACTATAAAAATAATAAAAACTGCTGCTAACATAAATATTTCGGCACTACGATTTTTATACGCCAGCCATTGAAAGTATAGGCAGTTGCTAAAAAATACTAAAGCACTATAAATAAAACAAAATAGAAGGGTATTTTTTAAATATTGTAGCGGTACAACTAATAATAAAATAGCGAGGCATATACTGATACCAAACAAGATATATTCTGTTCTTTGATAGCGCTGTTTGGCAAAGCGCCATGAAAATAAACATAAACAGCTTACATAGCCCAATAGAAATATTATATTTAGACGAGATGTCAGCAATGTATCTGTAAATGGCAATGGTTTGGTCATTAAAATATTGCTAATAAATAAAATCCAAAATAGCGATGTTAAAGCAAACCAACCAAAAGCATCTTCCTTACGACGGAATAACCATATAAACAAACCTGTTAAGCCTAAAACCAAAGTAATAATTAGATTAATAAAATAAGTGCTACGTCTTTCAAGAATATATTGTTGGTGCAACTGAGTAATATAATCGACTGAGTTAAACGCAATTGTATTTAAACCTGACGCTTGAGTTTGTACCCCAATGACTTTAATCAAAATTTCATTTGTATCTGGGTTCAGGGTGGAAGCGGGTAAGACCCACATGCGAGGAATATTCCAACTACGTGATAAAGGCTCAACCATAGATTGATCATGCCAAAGGAGTTCATGATTACTATAGACAGCTCCTGCCATGTTAATCCGATCGACAACAAAAGCAGCAGGCTGTGCTTGAGCAACTTTTGAGTGGCAATGACGTTGCCAAAGAATTTTATACCATGCTGTACCTGAGTAGTCTTTCCATGCTAGATCCCAATTGTGTGGCAAAGCTACATTTTCCCATCCTGTTTGAGGAATCTGCTCTGAGTTATTGGCGACTTTAACCACTTGTGTGCTGATGATTTTAAAATCACAGTTATTTAATGTTGTGGGTGTTTCTACCAAAGGCTGTGCATAAGTGAGGTGAAAAATAAAATATAAAGCAAAGCTTAAAATTAGACGTAAAATCAATCTAAAATTCCTAAATTTCGTCCAACATCTACAGCCATAATACGCGTCGATACCGATAATTTTCTATAAATATGTTTGACATGTGACTCTATGGTATAACGAGAAAGATTGAGCTGTTCCGCAATTTCTTTATTGCTTAAACCTTGTGAAACTAAAATTAAAATCTCTTGTTCACGTTTGGATAAAACTTCGGTATTTTCTTGTTTTTTAGTTGATTCAATTGACATGACTTGGCTTGATGATTCATCTAAATGCAATTTTTGTAAGATTTTTTGTGCAATAAAAGGATCAATCGGAGCACCGCCACGAAGTACACTGCGGATAGAGAGCATAACTTCAAGGTTATCTCGTTCTTTTAACACATAGCCTGTTGCACCTGCACTGATCGCCATGAGAATCGCATCTTCTGTACTCCATGCTGACACAACGAGCACTAAAATACTCGGATCATATTTTTTTAAAGTTTTAATAAAATCTATGCCATTGCCATCAGGTAAACCGAGATCGATGAGTGCAAATGAAACAGAATGCCTTTGTAATAAGGAATGGGCTTGTTTTAAATTGGTTGCAAAAAACAAATTTTCAGGCATATAGCCAATGTTGAGTAATATTTCTTTGAGGCGAACTTGGATAAGTGGTTCATCTTCAACAATAATGACAGGAACAGGTAAACTTAACTCATTATTAATCATCACAACTCTCTAATAATTTATTTTCTATACTGTGCCTTTATTCTTATGCTTTGCATATCCCTGAAATTGGGTATTTGATGGTTTTTTGGCGTAATTCAATAAAGTTTAAAGATAATATTGTTATTATTGGGAAATATTAATTTTTATTTATTTTAAATAATGTTAGTCAGAATACCTGATCTCAGGGATATAAAAAATAACAAATATGTACTGAAATAATAACAATTACTACATAAATGGAAGTTTAAGTCATGAATCACATTTTTAAAAAAATTTGGAATAAGTCTTTAGGACGTATGGTTGTTGTGTCTGAAAATGCCAAAAATTCAGGAAAAAAACAGCATACAGAAGGCGGTGTTTCTGAAAAAATTACACAACTCAACAGTGTTCATACATCTGTAGGGTTAGCGGTGCCTTTAAGTCGTACTTTATTGGCAACCACCATGTTGTTACTCGGATTAAATAGCAGTTGGGCTGTGGAATGCTTATCGTCTGTACCACCGTCAAGTCCATCCCTAGATCCTACGAATTTTACTTGTGGTATCAATAATACAACTTTTAATACAGGTAGTACTGCAATGGGTGCAAGCCCTTTTGTGACTTCTACAACACCTGTACTTTCAAAGAGTTATACCTTAAATGCGATAACACATATCAATGGTTTGGCCATTACTTTAGCCAGTAATAACGTAAATTTAACTTGGGCTGATATTTTGGCTAATCCTGCCAATTTAACCCATATTGATGGTAAAGCCATTACACCGATTGAAGCTCAAAATTTATTATTAAAAATGACGCAAGGTGGAAATTTAGCACTTGGGAAAAATAGCACTGCGGTTGGCAATAACAATTGGGCAAGTGGCGTTAATAGTAGCAGTATGGGGTCATCGAATTTAGCTTCAGGTGGTAATTCTAATGCAATAGGGAATAATAATCAGGCTTCAAATACATTGTCTAATGCAATAGGTGCGGGGATTGATACCTCCAAATTAACGAAGGATGTAAATGGATATATTATTGCCATAGATGGTATTCGAGTGAATACTTCAGCTACAACATTGGCAGAATTAAATGCAAATACTTTGTATGAATTTGACCAAACAAGTGGTCTAATTTGGTCTTTTGATAAGGATGCATTTTTAGCACTGATTAAAAATGGTGGTAAAAATATTGCCAATGGTATTGGTGCCAATGCTATTGGAACAAGTAATCATGTTTCGGGAAATTTATCCATTGGTGTGGGTACACTGAATACCGTGAATGGTTTTATGTCATCGACTAGCACGGCGTTTGGACTAAAAAATACTGTGGAATCAGATTCCGATGCGATGGGAACAAATAATATTGTTGGAGACAGTGCATTAGGTGTTGGACGCAATAATTCAGTACAAAATTCTGGTATTGCGGTAGGCCGTAATAATACGGTAGGTAATACAGGTACAGGATTAGGCAGAAACAATATTACAGGCTCACAAGCCAATGCGGTAGGTTCATGGAATGCGGCTTTAGGCGATTTTTCTGTTGCTTTAGGTGGCTCTGGACAATTTACTTTAAGTGCTGATCCAGAATATAACGGTACAGGGGGTACATTAAGTTCTCTTTTTGGGATTCAAATTACCTCAACAGTCACTGATATTGATGATTTAAATGATATTAATCAAATTTCAGAATTTAATGGTTTATCAGGAAATTTATTATCTGATGATGATAAGCGCAATGTGATCGCTTTAGCGCAAAGTTGGCAAGTGGGGAATATTGCTGCAGGTACATCAAGCACTGCACTTGGGCTTAATAATATTGTCGCAGGAACAGAAAGCATTGCTGTGGGATTAGAGAATAAAGCTGAATCGTATCATGATGTTGCTTTAGGTTATCAAAATATTGCCTCTGGGGCTGGAAGTACTGCCATAGGTGTAGAGAATAAGGCCTCCCATTGGGACACCACAGCAGTGGGTTATAAAAATGAGGCTATTGGACAATCGAGTACAGCAATTGGTGCTGAAAATAAGGCGCAAGCAAATTTTAGTACAGCAATTGGGTATCAAAGCGTTGCCAATCATGCCAATGCCACAGCGATTGGTTATCAGGCCGAAACAGACCGTGCAAATAGTGTATCTGTTGGTAAAGCAGGTGCAGAAAAACAAATTACCCATGTGAAAGCGGGTACAGCCAACACTGACGCTGTGAATTTAGGACAAGTACAAACTTTAATTGCCGCCATTCCAACAGGGAGTACGGTTGTAAATGATAACTATGTATTAAGTAATTCTGGTAGTAATGCATTAGGCGTAGCTACAGGCAACCAACATTTGACTGAAAATGATGGAACAACATTAACCAAAGTTGCAGGAATAGACGTTACTGCAAACGGTCTAAATATAGATGATATTATTTCATATAAAATAAAAAATCCTATGAGTGGAGGTTATTTAACCGTTACAGACCCGACAGAACTTGCTGCCTTTAAAAATGCAGCCAAGAAAGGAGGGAACTTGGCTATAGGAATACAAACCAATGCAGTCGGTATGAATAATATTGCTTCAGAATTGATGGCCAATGCGGTCGGTGTGAACAATACTGCTTCAGGAATGTTTGCAAATTCGGTTGGTACTCAGAATACATCTACAGGTTTTGCAAGTACTGCAATAGGTTTTGGAAATCAGTCTACAGGCTTTGTAAGTACTGCAATGGGTTTTGGCAATACGTCCGCAGGCATTCTTTCAAATGCGGTGGGGAATAGCATTACGAATATACCTAAAATGCGGGTTGAACTCGATTCAAATAATGCAAAAAGAATCACAATAGATGGTATTGATGTTATTACGCAGAATGATATCACCGATCCTAATGCGCAGAATGTTGCTCAAACCTTGACTGCTACGGATATCGATACAATTAACGGTCAAAGTTTGAGTTTAGAAGAAAAACAAATTTTTATAGATTTGCTACATAACCAACCCCCTCGTTTTAATGATGCTTATGGCATGTTGTCGAATGCATTAGGCGTAGGCAATATTGCTTCAGGTACACAAAGTAGTGCCATGGGTGTACAAAATACTGCATCGGGACATATGAGTAATGCCGTCGGGTTTAACAACCAAGCTACGGCATTAAATAGCAGCGCATTTGGTAGTAACAGCATTGCAAGCCATGAAGGTGCTACAGCATTGGGTAATGGTTCAGAAACTGACCGAGTCAATAGTATATCGGTAGGTAAAGCAGGTGCAGAAAAACAAATTACCAACGTCGCCGATGGTACACAAGCTAAAGATGCTGTGAACTTATCACAGGTACAAAGTCTTATTGCAGGTGGTGGTGCAGGGCTTGCAGTTTTGTATGATGCAGCCACAAAAGACACTGTAACGCTAGGTGGTACAGCAGGTACAAAGCTGACTAATCTACAAGATGCAACTTTAGATACCGCATCAATGGATGCGGTAACAGGTAAACAGCTAAATACAACCAATACCAATTTGGCTGATTTAACAGACATCGTGACTGATACCGCAACAGGCTTGGCAACTAAAGCATCAGCAGCCGATTTAACCGCAGGTTTAGCAACAAGAATTGGTTATGATGCAGGCAATGTAGACAAAATTACCCTAGGTGGTACAGCAGGTACAACCATTAGCAATGTGGCGGACGGTACGCAAGCCAAAGATGCTGTGAACTTATCACAAGTACAAGGGTTAATTTCAGCCATTCCAACAGGGGGAGCAAATGCGGACAGTGTGTTGTATGACACAGGTTCAAATAAAGCGACAATTACCCTTGCAGGTGGAACAGCAGGCACCAAAATTACCAATCTACAAGATGCAACTTTAGATGCAAACTCAACAGATGCTGTCACTGGTAAACAGTTAAATGCAGCAAAAACAGATATTGCAAGTTTAGATGCAGCGATTAATGACACAGCAACAGGCTTAGCCACTAAAGCATCAGCAGCCGATTTAACCGCATTAAATGATATTGTGACCGATACTGCAACAGGCCTAGCTACTAAAGCATCACAAGCCGATTTAACCGCAGGTTTGGCAACAAAAATTGGTTATGACAGCAGCAACACCGATGTGATTACGTTGCGAGGTGTTAATGGTACAACCATTTCTAACTTAACAGCAGGTGTAGCAGATACCGATGCGGTAAATGTTAAACAGCTTAAAGACAGTAAAACCAAATACTTTGGTGTGAACTCTACTAATACAAGCACAGGTTCTAATGTTAATGGTGAAATGGCGACAGGTATTGGTTCATTAGCTGTTGGGGTGAGAAGTCAAGCCTCAGGGGATTGGAGCAGTGCGGTGGGGTGGGAGAATAATGCTCTAAGTGTAGGAAGTGTTGCAATAGGTAATATGAATACAGCGGATGCAAGTTTAGATCAACCAATAAACCAAGCTGGTTATAGTCCATTTTTTTCTGATGGCTACTCCTATGGTGCAGCAATTGCAATTGGTAGAGTTAATACTGCAACCGGAGCTGGCGCAACAGCAGTGGGTTTAAAAAATACAGCATCTGGTACAGTAAGTAGTGCTTTTGGTACAGGTGCAGTTGCCAATAAAACAGGTGCGCTTGCCTTTGGTGGATGGTATGACCAAAATGCAAATCAGAGTATTGATAATAGAAATTTGACGAACTCAGAAACCGCAGCAGCAACAGGTGTCAGTGCCGTTGCTATTGGCGCAGGCGTGAGTGCAACAGCTGATCGTAGTAGTGTATTTGGGGTGGGTAGTCAGGCAACCGCACAAAATGCCACAGCATTAGGGTTTGACTCATTAGCAGATGAAGCCAATACAGTATCAGTTGGGCGTAGTGGTGCAGAAAAACGCATTACCAATGTGGCAAATGCTACTAAAGGCACTGATGCGGTGAATTTAAATACCCTAAACCAAGCATTGACTAGCGTTACAGGTGGTACAGGTATTACCAAGAACTATGCCCATGATGTCAGTGATAATGCTTTAGGTGCTTATAGTGGTACAGCGCATACAGTGCAAAAAGACAGCACAGGTAAAATTACTGCCATTGATGGTGTAACTGTCACCACGACAGGTGCAGGGACATCCATTGATGATATTACAGGCTTTACTGCCAATGGTGTTCCTGTTACAGATCCAACGCGTGTTGCAAATTTTATTGCCGCAGCAAAACAGGGCGGTAACATTGCAGTTGGGACATCAAGCACCGCTGTTGGTGTACAAAACCTTGCATCTGCTAAAAACAGTAGTGCTGTAGGCTATGCGAATACTTCTGTGGGTCAGCAAAGTAGTGCAATGGGTGCGCATAACTATGTCAGTGGAGAAGGTTCATCTGCAATCGGTGGTGCATCTTCTGTAGCGGGCCGATTGGTTTCTAACAATGGTCCAATGTCATCAACGATGAGTGATATGAATGAAATTGTATTAAAACCTTATGGTTTAGCTACAAATATCACTGAAATTGCAGGCATTACGGTAGCAACCACCGCAAGTAGCTGGGCAGATTTAATCAATGACCCAAGTAAACTGACATCTGTGAATGGCAATACAACCTTAACATTAGCCGAAAAACAAGCATTTTTACAAGGATTACAACAAGGCGCAAATACGGTGATTGGCAATGCAAATAGTGCAATCGGTAGCCAAAACACTATTGTTGGTAAACAAAGTAGTGCAGTTGGTTTTGGTAATAGTGCTTTGGGTGAAAGCAATTCTGCTTTAGGTCTAAGAAACTTTGCAGATGGCAAAGGTAGCAATGCCATTGGTTCAAATAACCGAACATCGAGTACGAGTAAAGATGCGAGTGCGATTGGTGCGGGTAATAGTAGTACAGGTAATTTAAGTAGTGCGATGGGTTCTAACAATACAGCTGTAGGTCAGGGTTCATCAGCCATTGGTAGTAGTTCTCATTTAATGGTCACTTTACCAGCGCCATTGTCAAGTGAGTTAGGTGCTAGAACACCTGCAACGACTACCTCTTCAGGTACTGTAGATCGTATTGATGGTGTGGCAGTTGTTACAACAGCAACAAATTGGAATGATCTAAAATCTAATCCTTCTAAATTGACATCCATCAATGGCGTTACATTAAGTACAGAAAATCAAGCCAGTGTGATTAATAGCCTAAAAACAGGCGGTAATATCGCATTAGGTAAAGCAAGTAATGCAGTGGGTAGCCAAAACATTGCGGCAGCTGAGAATAGCAGTGTATTTGGTGTTGCAAGCATCGCAACTGCTAAAAATGCGACAGCAATTGGTTATAATTCAGTTGCGGATGAAGAAAACACAGTTTCTGTAGGAAAAGTAGGTGTAGAAAAACGCATTACTAATGTGGCAGATGCGGTAAATGCAACAGATGCAGCCAATAAACGCTATGTGGATAATGCATTGAGTTCGATTGCACCGAGTGCTGATGCTGTATTGTATGATGCAGGTTCAAACAAAGCGAAAATTACCCTTACAGGTGGAACTGCAGGCACCAAAATTACCAATCTACAAGATGCCACATTAGATGCAAACTCAACAGATGCGGTAACAGGTAAACAGTTAAATGCCACCAATGATGCAGTTGCCACTAAAGCATCAACCAAGGATTTAAATGCTGGTTTGGCTTTAAAAGTTAATCAAACTGATTTCACAGCATTAAATAATCAAGTAAATGATGCAAATACAGGTTTGGCAAGCAAAGCATCCACTACGGATTTGAATACAGGTTTAACCACAACATTAAGCACTGCCAAAGGCTATACCGATCAAGAAGTTGCGTCAACATTAAGCACTGCCAAAGGCTATACAGATCAAGAAGTTGCATCGACATTAAGCACTGCAAAAGGCTATACAGATCAAGAAGTTGCATCGACTTTAACCACTGCCAAAGGCTATACAGATCAAGAAACTGCATCGACATTAAGCACTGCCAAAGGTTATACCGATCAAGAAACTGCATCCACTTTAACCACTGCCAAAGGCTATACAGATCAAGAAGTTGCATCGACATTAAGCACTGCCAAAGGTTATACCGATCAAGAAGTTGCATCGACATTAAGCACTGCCAAAGGCTATACCGATCAAGAAGTTGCGTCAACATTAAGCACTGCCAAAGGCTATACAGATCAAGAAACTACATCGACATTAAGCACTGCTAAAGGCTATACAGATCAGAAAACCGCAGATGCTGTATTGTATGATACAGGCTCAAACAAAGAACACATTACTTTAGCAGGTACAGCAGGCACGAGCATTAGTAATCTTAAAGCAGGCGTTAATGATGATGATGCTGTGAACTTTGGACAATTAAAGGTGAAAGCTGACCAAAGTACAGTGAATGCGTTGGATGGGCGAGTTACGACCAATACAAATGATATTACTGCTTTACAAAATGGTTTAGTTGGAATTTCAGCGAATGCCGTTGTTTATGACACAGTCAACAAAGATATTGTGCGTCTACAAGGTACCAACGGAACCAAACTGACTAACTTACAAGATGCGACTTTAGATATTACTTCAACCGATGCGGTGACAGGCCGTCAGTTAAATGCCGCCAATAGCAATGTAACGGCCTTAGATACTCGAGTAACACAAACAGAAACAGATATTGGTACCTTGCAAACTAACTTAGGTACGACTCAAACGAATTTGACTACCCTAGATGGTCGTGTTGGCACGGCAGAAAGCAATATCACCAATTTAAAGGGGGATGTGGTACAAGTGCAGTCAGACATTACAACGAATAGCACAGCGATTACAGGTCTAGATACGCGTGTAACACAAACAGAAACAGACATTGATACCTTGCAAACTAACTTAGGTACGACTCAAACGAATTTGACCACCTTAGATGGTCGTGTCGGCACGGCAGAAAACAATATCACCAATTTACAGGGTGATGTAGGGCAAGCTCAAGCAGATCTTTTTAATCTGAGTGGTAATGTTGCAGCGACACAGAACCAAGTGCAACGTAATGAAAATGCATTCGTTTCATCATTAGGAGGAGGAGCCGCATTTAATAATGGCAACTTTGTTGCACCAAGCTTTACGATTCAAAATCGAAATTACAGAGATGTAGGAAGCGCATTGACTGCTGTAGATACGAAGCTGACAAATTTAGATACCCGATTATCTAAAGTTGAAACTACAGGCGGAGTGGCAGGTGCAAATGGTTTAAGTGCGTATGATATTGCAAAAAATAACGGATTTACAGGAACAGAAACACAGTGGCTTAGTTCACTGCAAGGTGCGAAAGGCGATACAGGTGCCAATGGTGTTGATGGCTTGAATGGCAAAGATGGCGCGAAGGGCGATAAGGGAGATCAAGGCTTAACAGGTGTGTCGGGCAAAGATGGTGTAAACGGTAAAGACGGAGCTAATGGTCTTGATGGTTTAAATGGCAAAGATGGTGCGAAAGGCGATAAGGGAGATCAAGGCTTAACAGGTGCGTCGGGCAAAGATGGTCTAAACGGTAAAGACGGAGCCAATGGTCTTGATGGTTTAAATGGCAAAGATGGTGCGAAAGGCGATAAAGGTGATCAAGGTCTTAGTGCTTATGATGTTGCAGTAAAAAATGGGTACAAAGGAACGGAACAACAGTGGCTCAATAGTCAGAGTAATCCTTTGGTTACTGTAAATGCAGATCAAAATAATTTAACTCCTGCACAAGCTACTGGTTCAGGTTCTGTTGCAATTGGTGATAGTGCAGTGGCTTCAGGCAATCAATCTACTTCCATTGGGCAAGGTTCTACAGTCACAGGTCATCAATCTACTGCTGTGGGCAAAGGGAATATTGTGGCTGGTGAGCGTTCAGGTGCTTTTGGTGATCCAAACAAGGTGTCAGGCAATAATAGTTATGCTGTTGGTAATGACAATGCAATTAAAGGTGATGGTACTTTTGTATTAGGAAATAATATCAACACTGAAGCCAAAAATGCCGTGGTTCTAGGTAATAATTCAGCATCAGATCGAGATAATACAGTATCTGTTGGAGCAAAAGATGCTGAACGACAAATCATTCATGTGGCAGATGCAACCGAAGCAACCGATGCTGTGAACTTAAGACAAATGCAAGCAGCTGAGGCAGAAACTTTAAAATCTTCGAAAGAATATACAGATACTCAATTTAATCGTTTAGAGCATGCATTCTCAGACCATCGTTTAGAAACAGATCGTCGTTTCCATGAGGTTGATAAACGTTTTGATCGTCAGGGGGCGATGACAGCAGCAATGATGAACATGGCAAATAGTACTTCAGGTCTTAAAGGGCGTAATCGAGTGGGGGTGGGTGCAGGCTTTCAAGGGGATGAAAAAGCAGTTGCTGTGGGTTACCAACGTATGATTAATGACAATACCAGCATCAGTTTAGGCGGTGCTATGACCGAGGAAGAAAAATCTGGTGGTGTGGGTGTTGGCTTTAGTTGGTAAAACATATTCTACTTGATTTAGATCAAAGAGCATCCTAGGATGCTCTTTTTATTGCTTATTTTAAAAAATTAAAATACAAAACAATTAAATAAAATAACTGGTCTTGGTCATTAGCTTAGAAATCGCAGTCATTGTAATTTTCACTGGAATTGGTAAATCTACCCCACCTGCCTTTAATGCTGTGTCTCGATGATGTAACTCATCTTCATTCATTTGTATCAAAATTTTACGTGAACGCTCATCTTGCGGTGGCAGTTGGCTAATATGATGTTGTAAATGCAAACTCACTTGACGTTCAGTTTCAGCGACAAATCCTAAGCTGTATTTATCTCCTGCGATTCCTGCAATCGCTCCCATACCAAAAGATAAACCATACCAAACAGGATTCAATAAACTTGTGTGACTGTCTAACTCTTTTAAACGATCTTCGCACCATGCCAAATGATCTTGCTCTTCAATCGCAGCAAACTCCATTTCACGGCGTACATTGGGCAATTTCGCGGTCAAAGCTTGTCCATGATACAGTGCTTGTGCACACACTTCGCCACTATGATTGACACGCATTAAACCTGCTACATGACGTGCTTCACTGACAGCAAGCTTGGTTTCAGTGTTTTCAGAAGGATTGCTACGCTGTGCGGAAGTCGTGCCGGGAACTAAACTTCTTAAGGCTTGATCAAAAGAGTGAATCAATTTGTCGATGCCAGTGTAATGACGCATGTTAGTCCTCCAATGTGATTTGAGTTGTTGCGATTAATGGTTTTAAACGCATTAATAACCCAATACAGAATATGCCGCTTAAAATTGCTGTAATGCTAAATAATATTTTAATATTAAGTTTGAGTACACTTAAAATAAGTATAGAGAAAATTGCTGATGAAACCATAAATATCGCATTAAAAATATTGTTAGCAGCAACGACACGAGCGCGATGTGATTTTGGGGTATACGCTTGCATCATGGCATAGAGTGGTACGATATAAAAACCACCACAAATACCAAGTAATGTGACAGCAAGCATGACATGATAATACGCCCAACCTGCTTGAAATACCTCTGCAATGCCTAATAACTCGCCTGTATAGTGTGGAATAAATGCTAAACTTGCCGCAAAATAAAAAGCGAAAACGGTTAAACCGATTGCGCCAATCGGGACCATTTTAATATTGACTTCACGACCACCAAATTTACGGCATAATAAAGAACCCACGCCGATACCAACAGAAAAGAACGTCAATAATAGGCTTGAAACATTTTCATTGGCATGTAAGTTTTGCAAAGTTACTTGTGGAATTTGCGTTAAATAGGTCGCACCATAGAACCAATACCATGAATTTCCTAATAAGACTAAAAATACCAAAGGTAAACTTTTCGCATATTTTATGGTCTGATAACTGGTACGCACAAAATTCCAATCTATTTTTAACTGTGTATTTGAAGTCGGTTGTTTAAGAATAAAAAGACTCGCGACAAAACCTAGTACTGCGATCGCCACAACCGTCAGACTGATCCAAATTAAATTGCCTGCAGAGACAGAAATCACAGCACCGCCTATGATCGTTCCCAATAAAATCGCAATCGAAGTGCCTGACTGAAATAAAGCATTCCCTGACATTAATTCATTCGGCTTTAAAATCTCAGGTAAAATCGCATATTTAATTGGACCAAAAAAGGTACTGTGGGTGCCCATTAAAAACAGTGCAAAAAGTAAAACCCATAAATTGCCCATCATAAAACCAACTGTTGCCAGTAGCATGATGATAATTTCTAAGATTTTAATGGCACGAACCAAAGAAGAACGTTCATATTTGTCTGCAATTTGTCCCGCCGTGGCAGAAAAAATAAAATACGGCAAAATAAATAACAGGGCAGCAAGATTATTTAAAGTGCTAATCGCTGTACCATGTAAATGAATCCAGCCGTAGGTAATCACAAGGAGTAATGAGCCTTTAAACACATTATCATTTAATGCCCCGAAAAATTGGGTCATAAACATGGGCAAAAAACGCCGTGTTGCTAAGATATGTTCATTTTTTTCCATCGGAAAACCATTCATTTAAGTTATATTAAGAAGTGTGGAGATTTAGTAACTATATCGCAAAATCATGTATGATATTTTAACTTCCAAGATAATGTGAAAAACCAAGTGATTTAAGTTGTAGTCTGGGGACGTTCATTACTGTTATTTTCCATTCATATTTTAGGGTGTTTAGAGCTTGCTATGCTAGCAAAAATCAAATTTAAAAAATCAGTGCTTGCACATTGTATGCAGCATATTTTTAGCACAAATGAACGGAATAAACTGTTGTGTGCAAGTGTTTTTTTGAGTGTGTTTTTAGCACAAATTACACACTCTGCGGACAGACCTGAAACAACAGAAACTACAAATACAGTTGCAGGAAATACGCCAGAACAACTTGAAAAAGCGGCAGAACAACAAGGTTTAAGTCAGGTAAAAATTGATAAAATAGACGAGAATGTTGCTGAACTAAATCAAAAAACCATCGCTGTAGATAGCGTGGATATGTTGCAACAACAAGAGCAAGCAGCAGGTCAGTTAAATGAATTTAAACCAATAACGTTTGAACAATTAGAAGAGTTGCCTGATAATACAGTTGATTTAAATTTAGCCAATGAAATTTTTAAAGTCGCAGAAGAAGCTAAAGTCGAGGCACAAAATTTTCGTAATGGGGTAGCAAAAGCACCTGAAATTACAGTCAATGATGCAACACAGCAAGAAATTAGCGAAATTACCCAAGCACCTGTAAATGTTGAACAATTGATGCAATCGATTGAATCAGATAATAAAATTATTGTACAGGAAAATGAATTAGGTAAAACTTTAACCGATCATTCAAACGAGCAAAAAACGGAACAAAAAGAAGCCAATATTTTCAAACGGGCTTTATATCGTATTCGTCCACCTAAATTTGATACGGCAAAAGTCTCTCGAATCAGTGCTGAAGTCGAGGGTGCACCTACAATCCTTGGTGATAATATTAAGGCGAAACTTTCAAGTTTTACCACAGAAGCTTTTTCTGATTTTAATTTTGCAGTTCCACAATTACGTACTTTAGCCAATCAAGCCGCACAAGCAGTAGGTTATTATAATGCACAGTTTAAATTTCAGAAATTAAATGAAAATAAAGTCAAAGTTTTAGTCACACCCAATGACCCAGTAACCATTGAAAAACAAGAGATAGAATATTCGGGTGCAGGACAAAATCTTGCCCAATTCCAAGTGATTCGTGTTTTGCCTGAACAAGAAGAAGGTGACATTTTACATCATGGTTTATATGAAACCACCAAATCACGGATTGTAGATGCTGCCAATAACAATGGTTTCTTTGACAGCTACTGGCGTTTGCATGATGTTAAAGTGACGCAACCACAAAACAAAGCCGAAATTAACTTACGTTATGAAACGGGTGAGCGTTATAAGATCGGTGAAGTTGAATTTAGAATGAGTGATCCAAGCAAGCCATTGCCCATAGATTTAAAAGTCTTAAAATCTATGGCACCTTGGAGTGCAGGAGCAGATTATACCGCTTGGCGTGTAAATGCTTTAGCGAATAACTTAACCAACTCACGTTATTTTAACTACACCTTAGTGGATGCAGTTAAGCCAGATCCAATTGAAAAACCGTTAGAGTTACCGCCTGATTTGCAAGCTTTAGTGGATCAAGAGAAAGTTTCAGAAGCAGCATTTGCAGATCAAAAAGAAACTCAAAAACAGCAATTCTCCGCGAAAGAAGTGACACAAAATGTCGTAGATGAAAAGCAATTTGCAGGGACAAGCACTAGCGAAATCAACCCAAATGCGCGTATTGCACAAGTACAGCAACAAGAAAAACAATCGGAAACAGAGCTATTACAGCAAAAAGCTCGTGACGAAAAAGTCATTCCTGTTATTGTCACTTTAAATGCCGACCGTCTCAATAGTGTGGAAGCGGGTATAGGTTACGGTACGGATACAGGTGTACGTTTACGTGGACAATATCGCCGTGCCATTGTGAACCATTATGGTCATTCATTTGATGCCAATATGGAATTATCACAAATTCGTCAATCTTTTGATGGTCGCTATAACATTCCTTATAACCATCCACTCAATGACTATATTAGTTTAGTCGGGGGATATGAGCGCGAACAACGTGATGGTATCGGGAATGATATGAACTTGGTGATTGAGTCTGCGGTAGCAGGGGCAGACCGTATCATTAAAGGTTCTCGTAAGGAATGGCAACATGTCTTTGGACTGCGTTATCGTTTAGACCGAGTGACCCAATCAGGTATTGTGGACATAGATAAAATTCCTGAAGCATTTTTAGTGCCTGGTGCGAACCAAGAGCAAGAATCTTTATTGGTGGGTTATGAAGCATCGAAAACCAGCAGTGATAATCGTCTTAATCCAACGCGAGGTTTTAAACAATCTTATAAAGTACAACTCGGTAGTGAAAGCTTACTGTCTGATACGGATATGGCAATTGTCAACGCGACGTGGAAAGGATTGTATTCACTCGGGGAAAATGATGATCATCAATTTGTGGCAGGTTTAGAAACAGGCTATATTTTTGCCAAAAAATTTGATCAAGTCCCCTATAACTTGCGCTTCTTTGCGGGAGGTGACCAAAGCTTACGCGGTTTTGACTATAAGAGTTTATCCCCAGAAGAATATGGCTATAAAATGGGCGGGCAAGCTTTGGCTGTAGGTTCTTTAGAATACAATTATCAATTTAAAGAGGGATGGCGTGCAGCGATCTTTAGTGACTTTGGTAATGCCTTTGATGAAAAATTTTCCAATGATCCAGAATATGGCGTAGGGGTCGGGATTCGTTGGAAATCACCGATTGGTCCTATTCGTTTAGATGTTGCATCAGGTATTTCTGATCCTGATCATCCAATTCGTTTACACTTCTTTATTGGTTCACAACTTTAATTCATTCAATAAAAATTTACATTTGGGATAATTATGGCTGACGATAAACAGCAAGAGCTTCAAAATAATGATCAAAAGCCTCCGCAACAAGCTGAGCAGACACCGAAAAAGCACAATATATTGCGTAATGTATTGTTGTCGATCGGCTTGGTTATTGTTTTATTAGTTGCTGCGTTGGTTGTGATGTTTTCAACGGATAAAGGCAGTAAGTTTTTATTAGATCGAGTTGCAGCCAGTCAAAAAATTATCCACTATGAATATGAAGGTGGGAATTTATTACAAGGGATTATTTTAAAAAATGTTTTAGTGACCTTGGCTGCTGTGGATGTCAAAATTGATCGGGCTGATGTGTCTTTGGGTTGGCGTGCGATTTTGGATAAAGAAATTCATTTGAGTCATGCAGATGTTCGTAATCTTAGACTGATCAGTAAAACGCCACCGAGTAATGAGCCTTTTAAGTTTAGTGAAATCAAATTACCTTTTGTACTGCGTTTAGACCAAGCAGATGTTGATCATTTGCAGATTCAAAGCTCAAGCAGCAAGGTTGATTTTAAAGATGTGCATTTAGAAGATGCCTTATGGTCTGGGACTGAGTTAAAGTTTAAAAATTCGAGTATGGACATGGGCTATTTGGCAGTTAAAAATGCCGAAGGGATGATGGATTTTAAAGGCAAATATCCACTCAAAGCCAAAGCAATTTTAAATCTACCTGCATTAAGTCATTTAAATATTCAAGATATTTATGTGCATGCACGAGGAACGCTCGATACCATTCAAGCAGGTGTTGCAACCCATACACCAGAATTATTAACTGCTTGGGCAGTATTGCATCCGATGCGTCCACATGTACCGATGCAAGGTGCATTGATTTTAAAAAATTACCATTTACCTATTTTACCTGAACAAAAACTCTTCGCAAAAGACGGGATTGCCAAGTTTAACGGGGACATTCAAGGTTTAGATTTAGACTTAAATACTGACTTGAGTGGTGCAAATATTCCACAAGGTCAATATAGTGCTTTAGCGCATACCGATTTAATCAATCAGTTAAATATCAAAAATTTCAATGGTCAAGTCATGGGGGGCGCAGTCAATGTCGCTGGCTTAGTGAGTTGGAAAGATCATGTGAATTGGGATATGAAAGGGCGTTTAGACCGTATTAACCCCAAAGATAAATTGATTCCCCAAGCAATTCAAGATTTTTTACCCCCAAGTTTGGATGCAAATATTGCGTCCAAAGGTATTTTACAAAAGGGTATGCATTTAACTGCCAATGTTAATTTTGACAAATATGAAGCATGGAATCTCAAACTTGATCAGGCAGAGCAGAAAAAGAAAACGCCTGAGCCAATGCTTATGGATGTGCAGTGGAAAAATATTGATCGTGCAGTGCCGTATATTGGTTGGTTGAGTAGTGAAAATGGTCAAGTGAAACTGGCATTGGTGGAAGGAAAGCAAAATATTCATGTGGCGACAGTTGTACGTCAGCACGAAAAAGGTGCATTGCCTGCAGGGCAATACAATGCCCAACTTGACCTTAAAGGCAATAATTTACATGTCCCAGCATTCCGTTATGTTGCAGGTAAAGGCAGTTTAACGGGTAATGCGGTGGTCGAGTTACCCAATGAAAAACGTCAGTTAAAGTGGAATGCATTACTTAATGCTCAGGATTTTAATCCACAAACGGTTGTTCCTGCTGCACCTGTTAATCTGTTAAATGGTCAAATTAAAGCCAATGGCTATGCAAAGCCAAATCAACAAATTATTCATTTAACAGGCATTAATTTAACTGGACGGATGGCAGATCAAGCCAAAGCTGAAACCATTCAACTCAAAGGTACAAGTACGGTAGCAGTCATTTTTCATGATGAAAAAGCCGGTGGTGGTTTTAAAAGTTTTGCGGTCAATTATGATGGGACTTTAAATGCTTCACAGTTTAAACAAGGCAGTGGTGTACTTAAAGCGCGTGTTTCAGGCACACCTGAACTGATCAAAATCGCAGAATTACAACATGATGGTATTGCAGGGAAAATTTTTGCCAGTGGTTTGGTTCATCTGAGCAATGGAATTGGTTGGGATGTAAACGCCTCGTTGGTACGCTTTAAACCACAATATTTTGTGTCTTCTGTACGTGGTGAAGTGTCTGGCAATGTGAAAACACAAGGCACATGGTCAGATCGTTTAAAACGTATCAATATTCAAAATTTGAATCTGGCAGGGATTATTAACAATAAACCTTTACGTGGAAAAGGTAATTTGGCTGTAGTACTTAATTCAAATGAGAAAGGCTTTATGCCGCAGCAGTTTGAAGCCAATAATTTATTTTTATCTTATGCGCAAAATCAAGTGCAAGCGACAGGCAATGCACAAAATTTACGTTTAAAAATTAATGCACCTGCTTTATATGAGCTATACCCCGGTTTAAGGGGAACAGCATATGGTTATTTAAACCTACAAGCGCAGCCTCATTTAAGTGCTACAGCAAATCTTAAAGTCGATAAATTTGGCTTGAATAATAGCTTCAGTATTGAAAAAATGAGTTTGATTGGTGAGTTACCAACGTCAGATACCGCACCTGCAAAAATGGTGGCACGTATGGATAATTTGCGTAGCGGTACACGTCAGATTCAATATGCAGGGATCACCTTAACAGGCACACGTAAAGCACATTTATTACAACTACAAGGTTGGAATTATTACTCAAAATTCTATGTGCAATTGGCAGGTGGCTTTAATGCACAAAATGATTGGCTAGGTCAGATTCAAAAAGGTGAGTTTGACTCGGTACGGGCGCATTTATTACAAGATCAAGCAGCGCCTGTTATTTTTACATCCGCAAAATCTGAGGTTTACGTTGGACAGCATTGTTGGTCGAGTAAACAAAGTAAATTATGTTTTGATCAACCTGTACGGGTTAGTCCAGCCAAAGGAAATGTCTCATTTATTACCCAAAAATTAGATTTAAATGACTTTGCTGCATTTATGCCTGAAGGCTTAGCATTAACAGGTGAACTAAATGGCTATGCCAAAGCTGCTTGGGCACAAGGCTCACGTCCAAAAATTGATGCAAAACTCATTACACGTAAAGGTCAAATTGGGATTGCTGCGGAAAATCCCGATGATCCCGCAACCTCAATGAACTATGATGAAGCTAGTGTTATTGTGAAAAGTATTGCAGAAGGTTTATTAACACGTGTAGATCTGAAAGCGCCAAATGTGGGTACAGGCTATGCGAGTGTGGTGATTGATCCATATTCTGCGCAAAAAAATATGCGTGGTGAGGTTGCCTTTAATGAAGTGCAATTAAAAATCTTGAAGCCATTTATTGCAGATGTACGTAAATTGGATGGCACGCTTTCTCTTGCAGGGAAAATCAGTGGTACTTTGTCACAGCCTTTGTTTGATGGTGCATTGCGATTAAAAAATGGTGAAATCAGTATGATTTCATTGCCTGTAAATTTGACCAATGTACAGTTATATTCACATATTCAACAAAATCAAGCCACTATCGATGGCGCATTCAACAGTGGTCGTGGTGTGGGTAAACTGACAGGGAACATTGATTGGAAGAATGATCCTCGTATTCAATTGTCACTCAAAGGTGACAAATTACTGGTTCGTCAAGCGCCGTTGATTACAGCTGTTGTAGACACCGATATGAGTATGGATGCTTATCCTTTGAGTAAGCGTATTACAGTCAAAGGTAAAGTCGATGTACCGAATGCCTTGATTTCAATGCCCGAGTCGAGTGCGCCAGTAGTCAATGTTTCTTCTGATGTACGTGTTGTACATGAGGGGGATGATCAGTTGGCGATTTTAAAAGCGGCTAAACCTTGGGATATTCGTGCAGATATTGATGTTAAACTAGGCAATAAAGTTATCTTCCAAGGCTTTAATAGTCGTATTCCATTGATTGGGCGTGTGTATTTATCTCAACGTGGCTTAGAGACTGCAATGCGTGCCAATGGTGCCATTGGTGTTAGTCAAAAAGTGACTATCGAAGCCTATGGGCAAAAACTTGATCTTAATCGTGCCATTGCTCGTTTTAATGGCGCATTGCCAAATCCAACACTCGATGTTGATGCCAATAAAACGATTTCAGGAAGTACTGTTGGCTTACGGGTCACAGGTACTGCAAGCAGCCCAAATATCCAAGTTTATAATGATGCTGGTTTATCTGACCAAGAGGCGATGAATGCGCTGATTACAGGACGTATTAATGAAGGTTCAAGTGGTTTAAGTAATGAAGCGGGCTTTAAATCAGATGTCAACAATACCATTGCCGCAGCAGGAATCAGTTTAGGCTTGGGGGGTACTCGTGCCTTTACCAATCAAATAGGGCAAACGTTTGGTTTAAGTGGTTTGGCATTAGATGCACAAGGTACAGGTGATGATACCCAAGTAAGTTTAACGGGTTATATTACCCCTGACTTATATATTCGTTATGGGGTGGGTGTATTTACACCAGTCAATAAACTGACCTTACGTTATCAAATGAATAAACGCTTGTACTTAGAAGCAAGTCAGTCTTTAGAAAAAGCCATCGACTTGTTCTATCATTGGCGTTTCTAAAATTTACGACGATCAGAAGTTGGATTGACGAAATCAATTTAACTTCTAGGTAGGGAATTTGGAGATGGAAAAAGGATTAAGCACTGCTGCTTGGATGTACTGAGAATTTCGCATAGGTAGAAAAGTGCAATTAAAACTGCCAATCGATGCCAAATTCAGTATGATAAGCTCCGATAGGAGATATATATGAAAAACTTATTCACCTGCGCTGTGCTTGGTACAGTTGTGGTCTTATCGGGTTGTGCTGAAAAAAAACCTGCTACCCCTGAAGAAATTTGGAAAGGTTACTGTACGAGTATTGGGAATGCAGCACGTTCAATCACTTTAGACCGTCAAAATGGTATTAGCAAAAAAGAAGCTTTGGATTATGCCAATAAAGTCACAGATCCAACCACTAAAGGCTTTATATTGCAGTATCTTGAAAAAATTTATGCGATGCCAAATGCTGAGTTAAAGGCAGACCATGAGGCTGTACAAGCGAAGTTTAAGCAGCAGGCATATGAACAATGTTTAAATACACCGCATGACCCGAAAAAAATGCCAGATTACAAACCGTTCTAATAGAACGGTTTTTATGTATGTAAAGATTGAAATAATAGCAATAATTCAAATACTATTATAAATATATACATGTAATTTATTAAAATTTTTTAAAAACACCAGAAGGTTATTATGCAACTTATTAAAATTCAACGCTGTATTCATACACTTGGTTTTTTATTTTTACTCGGATGTTCTGTTGTGACTTATGCCGATGGAAAAGTATATTTAGACAATGTTCAACAATTGGTTAAAAAAGCGGATCAGGGGGATCTTGATGCGATTCACAAACTGATTGCCATGTATGGCAAAGGAGAAACAGTTGCTAAAGATGAGCAAAAAGCATTGCAATATTCAAGAAAAGGTGCGGCTTTGGGGGATGCTCAGTCAAAATATATGGCGGGTATGATCTTATTGCATCGTCCAGACGTTTCAAAACAAGATATTGTGGAAGCAACAAAACTGTTAACTGAGGTTGCTGAATCAGGACATGCACACACCCAGGCGACTCTAGGGAGTTATTATTTAACAGGTGAGCTTTTACCGAAAAATATTGAACAAGGGATTCGGTGGACAGAGGCTGCAGCCAAACAAAATCATGGTCTTGCTTTAAACAATCTGGGTTGGATGTATTACAAAGGTACGGGGCTAAAACAAGATTATAAGAAAGCCGTAGAGTACCTGGAAAAAGGCGTAAAACAAAATAATGCTTTGGCTTATGCAAACTTAGCAACGCTTTATAGCCGTGGCGATGGTGTAAAACAAAATGACCAAAAAGCAGTTGAGTTGTTAGAAAAGTCAGTTGCACTTGGAGAACCAATGGCGAAAGTCAATCTTGCTTTGGCATATTATAATGGTGTTGGCACGAAAAAAGATCAGGATAAAGCCTATCGCTTAATACAAGAGGCAGCGCAAGCAGGTGTGCTACAAGCCATTGCCATGTTACAAGGTACAGAAACGGATTCAAAGGGCTGTCGTGAAGTCAAAAGTATGGTCGATGGTAAAGTGTACACTGCCATTGAGTGCCCGATGAGCTGAGTCGAAAAATCTTGCAAGCGATTTCACTTTATTGTTAAGGGGTGAAATGATCGTTTTAAAAAATTAATATTTTCCCTTGATGGCTAAGGTCTAGATCATCGTTATTGGGCAATGGAAAAGACGTCTGCACAAGGGGAAATCGAAAATATTCAAACAAAAAAATCGTGCATATTTTATGAGAAAGTTTGAATAATTAAGGGCATTGCATCATGTATAAAAAACAAATTTATATCAAAATGAGTATGAGTTTACTGTGTCTTAGTTTAGCGGCATGCAGTCAGTCACAACAAGTTGAAGCAGTCGAATCCGAACCATCTGCAGTTGCATCACAATCTCAAATAACACAACTTATTGCGGATGCTGAGGCAGGACATGTTAAAGCACAGTATCAAGTTTTTGAATATTATTATGAGCATGACAAGGCAAAGGCGCTGAAATATTTAAATTTAGCCGTAGAACAAGAGTATCCACCAGCATTAAATGCAATAGGTTGGTTTTACTATAAAGGTGAAAATGTAGCTAAAAATAGTAGTAAAGCGCTGTTTTATTTAAATCAAGCCAGGGAAAAAGGTTCACTATTGGCGTATGTCAACTTGGCGACCATATATCAACGTGGTGATATCGTTGCTCAAGATGAAAAAAAGGCTTTTGAATTATTAAAATATGCTTCAGCGCAAGGATTAGCTGATGCGACATTTAATTTATCTAATTGTTATGCACATGGTCTGGGCGTAGTGCAGGATAAAACTAAAGCAGCTGAGTATTTAAAAAAATCTGCCGATCAAGGTTTTGCACTTGGTCAATATTATTATGGAAGTTTATTGTTTTATGGGAATTATGTAAAAAAGAATATTCAAGAAAGTCTTCGATATTTTGCACTTGCAGCTGAACAAGGTCATGTGGATGCACAAGCTATGTTGGGTTCGCTCTACAGTAGTGGCGAATATATAGAATTAGATCCAGAATTATCATTTAAATGGACTGAAAAGGCGGCTAAAAATGGTCATTTAAAGGCTTTGGCGGATTTAGGATGGATGTACACCCAAGGTGAAGTCGTCAAAAAAGATCTGAATAAAGGAATGCAAATGTTGCAAAAAGCTGCTGAGTCCAAAAGTGCAGATGCGATGTTGTATTTAGGAATTTTATATGCACGCGGACAAGGGGTGGAGCGAGATCCTAAGCGGGCCTTTGATTATTACTCAAAAGCTGTTGATAGTGGAAATACACGGGCAAAATTCTTTTTAGGAGATGCATATTATCAAGGTAAGGGTGTTTTAGCAGATAAAGACAAAGCCTTAGAAATACTGATACAAGCATCGCAAGAGGGTAAAAGTGTAGATCAGCTTGCCATGAAAAAATATGATATTTGTCGCTTAGAAACACGAATGGTTAAAGACAAACCTATGTATGCCATAGAATGTCCTTTATTTTAAATAAAAATCTTAAGATCGCAATGCATAAGCATTCAATTGAAGCATATCGTAAATATGGGGCAAGAGCGGGTGATATTGCAATAAAAAATGATTAGCATAAAAAGTGAAAAGCATATATAAAATATAGAAATAGAAAATTACATAATGTAGAGGAGTGAGAAAATGGAAGTTATTGCGTACCTACATAATGCAGACTTGCTCTTAGAGGATGAACAAGGCGTTGCAGTGATTAGTGGAAGTCACTATGTTTTAAGTTTAGGTGATCAGGTGCATATTCGCCAAGTGATTGATGAGCCTGCAAAAATTTACCAAGTGCATATTTCGTTTGCGAGTGCTGCACATGCTATGTTGCATGAGGATGAAATTTTTATCAAATTTGAAGGCTGTAGAAATGCTTTTCAAGACTATTTACGTAGCACCACAGTCCACTAAGGTGGTATTCTAAATTTCACCCATTCAGGCAACAATAGGTTGCCTTTTTTACGGTTTAAGATCTGTTAAACGTAATGCAAGCACATTCATTTTAAAAAATGAGTTTGTGAGAGATATATTGGATATAAAAGTAGCAAAAAGCAGCCACTATTTATTTACAAAATAACGGTCATCACGAATTAACACGCTGCTTGCATTAACTTTTGGCTTGATTTTTAGTAAAATTTGATTGTCCATATTGCTTATGAAGCTTTCAAGGAAGCAAAACATTCGTAAGTAATTTTTTAAAAAAGAGGAATAACACCGTGCTAGAAGCTTACCGCCAACACGTTGAAGAACGTGCCGCACTCGGAGTCCCACCGAAGCCACTTGACGATGCTCAAACTGCTGCATTAGTTGAATTATTAAAAAACCCACCTGCTGGTGAAGAAGCTTTTTTAGTTGACTTGCTTGAAAATCGTGTTCCAGCGGGCGTTGACCAAGCTGCTTATGTAAAAGCTGCTTTCTTAGCTGCTGTGGCAAAGGGTGAAGCAACTTCTCCTTTGGTTTCTAAAGAACGTGCGGTTTACTTACTAGGTACGATGCTTGGTGGTTACAACGTTGCACCATTAGTTGCATTGCTTGATGATGCTGCCTTAGGTGAACTCGCTGCTGAAGCATTGAAAAAAACACTTCTTGTATTTGATGCGTTCCATGACGTTGCTGATAAAGCAAAAGCGGGCAATGCAAATGCAAAAGCAGTTCTTCAATCTTGGGCTGACGCTGAATGGTTCACAAGTCGTAAAGATGTTCCTGAAGAAATTAAACTGACTGTTTTCAAAGTGACTGGCGAAACCAACACTGACGACTTGTCACCTGCACAAGACGCTTGGAGCCGTCCAGACATTCCATTGCATGCAAATGCAATGTTGAAAAACGAACGTGATGGCATCAACCCTGAAAAACCAGGTGAAGTTGGTCCATTAAGCCAAATCAAAGATCTCATCGCAAAAGGCAACCAAGTTGCATATGTTGGTGATGTTGTGGGTACAGGTTCATCTCGTAAATCTGCAACGAACTCTGTGCTTTGGTTCTTTGGTGATGAAATTGCTCACATCCCGAACAAAAAAGACGGTGGCTACTGTTTAGGTTCTAAAATCGCTCCGATTTTCTTCAATACAATGGAAGATGCAGGTGCATTACCTGTAGAAATCGATGTTCAAAACATGAACATGGGTGACGAAATTGTTCTTAAGATTGATCATGCTGCTGCAAAAGTAACTGCATTCAAAGATGGTGCTCAAATCGCTGAAGCTGAACTTAAAACTCCAGTTCTTCTAGATGAAGTACGTGCGGGTGGTCGTATCAACTTGATCGTTGGTCGTGGTTTAACTGCAAAAGCACGTGAAGAATTAGGTCTTGCACCTTCTACATTGTTCCGTACACCAGTTCAACCTGCTGCAACAGGTAAAGGCTTCACTCAAGCTCAAAAAATGGTCGGTCGCGCTTGTGGTCTTCCTGAAGGTCAAGGTGTACTTCCAGGTACTTACTGTGAACCTAAGATGACCACTGTTGGTTCGCAAGATACAACAGGTCCAATGACACGTGATGAATTGAAAGACTTAGCTTGCCTAGGCTTCTCTGCTGACCTTGTTATGCAATCTTTCTGTCACACAGCTGCATATCCAAAACCAGTTGACGTTCAAATGCAACACTCGCTTCCTGATTTCATCATGAACCGTGGTGGTGTATCACTACGTCCAGGTGACGGTATTATTCACTCTTGGTTAAACCGTATGCTTCTTCCAGATACAGTAGGTACTGGTGGTGACTCACATACGCGTTTCCCAATTGGTATTTCATTCCCAGCGGGTTCTGGTCTTGTAGCGTTCGCTGCTGCGACTGGTGTTATGCCACTCGATATGCCTGAATCTGTACTTGTGAAATTCAAAGGTAAAATGCAACCTGGTATCACACTACGTGACCTTGTACATGCAATTCCTTATGTTGCGATTCAGCAAGGTGACTTAACTGTAGAGAAGAAAGGTAAGAAAAACATCTTCTCTGGTCGTATCTTAGAGATCGACTTAACAGAAATGGAAACTGATCTTACTGTTGAGCAAGCATTCGAACTTTCTGATGCTTCTGCTGAACGTTCAGCTGCTGGTTGTTCAATCACACTTTCTGAAGAGAAAGTTGCTGAATACCTGAAATCAAACATCACGATGTTGAAATGGATGATTTCTGAAGGTTATGGCGATGCACGTACTATGGCACGCCGTGTTGAAAACATGGAAAAATGGTTAGCGAACCCATCACTTCTTAAAGCGGATCCTGACGCTGAATATACGAAAGTGTATGAAATCGACCTTTCTACGATCACTGAACCAGTTCTTTGCTGTCCAAACGATCCAGATGATGCGAAATTGTTATCTGACGTTCAAGGCGGGAAAATTGACGAAGTATTCGTTGGTTCTTGTATGACGAACATCGGTCATTTCCGTGCAGCGGGTAAATTGTTAGAAAAAGTTCCAGGCGGTTCATTGTCTACTCGTCTTTGGTTAGCTCCTCCAACGCGTATGGACGAACGCCAATTGATGGAAGAAGGTTTCTATAATACTTATGGTAAAGCTGGCGCGCGTACTGAAATGCCAGGTTGTTCATTATGTATGGGTAACCAAGCACGTGTAGCACCGAACACAACTTGTGTATCGACTTCTACTCGTAACTTCCCGAACCGTTTAGGTCAAGGTGCGAACGTTTACTTAGCGTCTGCTGAGCTTGCTTCTGTTGCTGCTGTACTTGGTAAATTACCAACTCCAGAAGAATATCAACAATATGCTGCTCAAATCGACAGCATGTCTGCTGACATCTATCAATACTTGAACTTTGATAAGATGGAAACTTATACAGATGCTGCTGCTGATGTAGATACGAAAAAAATTGCTGCTGCTCAATTGTCTTAATTGATTAAGTAGTTGAAAATAAGGGCTGATTATTCAGCCCTTATTTTTTTATGCAAAATTATTACGAAAATAAATTTGAGTCACTACTTCTGGAATTTGACTCTAAACTTGCCAAAGAAAAAATTGTGGAAGATCTTTTGTATAAAAGCTCACAACCAAAAGTAGGTGATTTTAAAAATAAATTTGAAATGTTTTGGCAATCAAGGTTTATAAATTTGCTTAATATTAGTGATGTGCGAAGTGAAAATTACATCCTTGCATTGAGCCAATATATCCGTTACGAAATAAATAATAAAAATATTTGTATCCAATATTTAAAACTTGATTTACACAGCTTTATCTTAGCAATTCGTTATTCAGGAATTATCCTTAATTCTGAACATAGTTCTTGGGGAATAGTGAAAGTAGTAGCGGAAGAATTGGCTATTGATCAGTTAAGTCACTTTATTAGGACAGTAGAGCACTTACAAGAACAGTATAAATTTAGACTAGGAGTTTATGAGGATATTAAAAACAAACTGAATATTGGTCAAATTACAGCTATGGTTTTTGGCAGTTTATATGCTTATGAATATTTAATTCCTAATCAAGATTATTTTGAGTATTTACCTCATCAATTTGATAAAAAAGAAAAAAATTCAGCAGAAGTAGTTTGGAAAGCTTTTGATGAAATTGTTAAAACTTCTAAAAAAAATACTAAAAAATTGACTGAGCAATCGATAGCTTTGGCATTAAGAAATAAATTAATGCCTTTCTTGACTAGTGAAGGTATGACTCTACAGCTTTACGATCAATATGAATTGTATAAAAAGCTCGTAGCAATAAAAATTGAGATCATTAACTACAAAAGAAATGTTCTCGAATCATTTTGTTTTGATAAGTCTGTAAATTACAGTGTGAACAATTCAGAATTGATATTTACCAATGCAAAAGTTGAAAAGAATAATTGGTCGGAAAAAAACTCTTTATTAATAAACTATTGGCTTAATATTGGTACTAAAAATCTACTAAAATCTGATGCTATTTATAGCATTATAAATACAGGTAATAATTTAGAAGCTAATGCAATTGCGTTATCAAAAGCATTTGGTATACAAGAACAGTTAAAACAAGTTTATGGGATTTCAGATTTCAGTATAAATCATCAAAAGTTCGATGCTTATGAAACAATGATAACGATGACTTTGTCGCAAGCACATTATTTAAAAGATCACATCGAAAAATTTATGAGTTTTTTATCTAAAGTAGAAAATAATTTACAAGCTTTATCGCAGCTTACTATGCATGGATTTGTAATTGGTGAAAATAGAATGCCTTTCACTTTTGCTAAACGAGAAGAGAAAGTAAAAAGAATGTCCTCATGGGTTAGGGGAACTTCAAATAATGTAAAAAAGAAGAAAATGGAATCCATTTTAAATTTTTGGAGTTGTGATTTATATAACGAAAATGATGTTTCAACATTGCAACAAAAACCATTTTATCAAATTGATGATTTTATCTTTCAGTTTCCTTGGCTTACGGCTTATCAAAATTTGAATACTACAATGATTAATTATGTACGTAAATTGCATAAAAATCGTGTAGAGCTAAAAGAAGAAACAGATAATATTGAAGTAAATTTAGCTGAAAAATTTAAGAAAGTAGGCTTTCAAGTTTTTTGCCAACATCAACCTACTATAGGCAATGCGGGTGAAATTGATCTGATAGCGATATATGAAAACCATGTAATTGTAGCAGAGGTTAAGTCGACCTATATTAAAAGCAGTATTCAAGAAATTTACGAATACCGAAACTTCACTTTAAATAAAGCAGCTTATCAACTTTCAAAGAAAGAGGCTTATGTCAGAAATGAATTTTTAAATCAATATTTTGAAAATTTAGATGATGTAAAAATTCATTCTTGGATTATAGATACAACCTTAGAGTTTGATCATCAATATTTTAATAATCATTTAAAAATATCTATTGATGAAATCATTATATCTTTAAATGGAAAGGCTGATTTTATGAATTCCTTCATAGATGATTCATTTGATCTAGAGGAAGAATCGAATGCTGTTGATCCTATACAGTTTATTGATGATATTGAGAATGATAGATTTTGGGAAAATCAACTCGGGAATTATGATAATTATATGAATAGTATGCTGAGTAAATTGAATGTCTAAACAACCCCGCTTTCTCTGTATCGGTGGTTTCCTCAACGGAACCCAAGTCAAAGACCAAGGCGAAAGCTTTGTTTGTATTGAAAATGGCAAAAAAATCACTTACTTTAAGAAAGAAATCTTTAATCAAGATGCTTGGGATCATGACTATTATGTCTGTGAAACCACGAGCGATTTAGACGCTAAAAAATGGGTCTTTGACATTCAATGATTGAATAGACTAAATTGTAGACATTAAAAAGCCCCCTGATTCAGGGGGCTAGTCGTATCACTCGCGTGATACTCATATAAGGCTCATCTCATACTGTTTCCATTAAAACATAAAACAAGAAATTTAGCCAAAACAAGATGCTAAGAATTGAGAAAAATAAATCAGAACACACCATACTTACTTAATGGGTTTTTAGCCTGAGATATGTTATTTATAAAACAGGTAATGGCTTAAGGATGAAAAAGATGAGTTTTAACAATAAAGTAGTGATTGTAACAGGTGGTGCAAGTGGGATTGGCTTAGCAACGGTAAAGGCATTCTGCAAAAATGGCGCTAAAGTAGTTATTGCTGATTTAAGTCAGCATGGACAAACAGTGAGTGATGAACTTAATCAACAAGGTTTTACCACCAGTTATTTCCAAATAGATGTACGCAACGAACAAGAAAATAAAGCCTTAATCCAACACACAGTCGATACATTTTCTGGTCTAGATATTGTCTTTGCCAATGCTGGTGTAGCGATGGATGCACCAATTGACCAGTTATCCTTAGATCGCTGGCAAAAAACTATAGATATTAACTTAACAGCAGTGTATTTAGTGGATAAATATGCCATTGAATATTGGCTAGCAGAAAATAAACAAGGCGTGATTGTGAATTGTGGTTCAATCCATAGTTGGGTCGGTAAAAAGGGAGTAACTGCATATGCAGCAGCAAAAGCTGGTGTAAAACTGCTCACCCAAACACTTGCTATTGATTATGCAGCCAAAGGAATACGTATTAATGCCGTATGTCCAGGGTATATTGATACGCCATTGTTGAGTGCGGCTGATGAACGCCAAAAAGAAACACTCGCTAAACTACATCCAATTGGACGCTTGGGTCAGCCTGAAGAAGTCGCAAATGTTGTTCTATTTCTTGCAAGTGATAAAGCTTCTTTTGTGAATGGTACAGCGATCTTAGTAGATGGTGGTTATACTGCTCAATAAAGTAAATAAACCATAGTTGTAATTAGCACAGCTAGATATATGTATCTGTGCTAATGCTTCATTTATTTTAAAATGAGAAAAATAGAAACCTATAATAGAACGATGATCATGAAAAATTGAAAGTTATTCAATCATTAACAAATCCGCACTATTTGCCAGCTTTAACGGTCTTAACGCAAAAATAGAACGAGTATGACGAATCCCTTTCATAGAGTATAAGTTTTTCCGTAAAAAACGCTCATAATGCTCTGCATTTTTTACTGCAACTTTCACTAAATAATCATAATCCCCTGTGACTAAATGCGCTTCAACAACTTCAGGCATATTGGCAAGGGCATGACTAAACTCATCTAAAATTTCATCATCATGCCGTTCAAGTGTAATTTCAATAAAAAATAACTCATTAATGCCCAAAGCTTTTGGATTAATATTTGCGGTATAACCATCAATGATATGGGCATTTTCTAAACGCTTTAAACGTGTCCAACACGGAGAAGTCGACAGATTTACCTTTTCAGCCAGTTCGGTCACACTCAAACGACCATCTTTACGAAGCTCAGATAAAATTTTTCGATCAATACGATCAAGTTGGTAAACAGTATCAGTCATGACAAAATTAAATGATATTTTAATTAAAAAAAGCTTATAACACTCTTGCTCGTTATGAAATGCAAAACTACAAATCCGTGTCGAAGTGCTGTAAAAAACAACATTAAATGCTTGAAAGTTTGCAACTTGTCAAAGAATAGCAAATAACCATATTGAAAGCCGCTATACAAAAAATGAAATTATTTTTAGAATGAAATCATCGCTAAATTCGCTCTTTCACAATATGCCTAAATCCAAACAACCGACACAAAAACAACTGATGGCTGTCATTCAAACCCAAACTGCAATTGCGAAATTGGGACTCGATTTAAATGCTGTAATGACGTTGGTCGCAGAACAAGCCCAATTGATGACTCAAGCAAAAGGGGCTGTGGTGGAGTTGGCAGAAGAGGGCGAGATGGTCTATCGTGCGGTATCAGGTGGGGCAGCACATTTATTGGGCTTACGTTTAAGTCAAGAAAATAGTTTGTCGGGCTTATGTGTTATACAAAACAAAATTTTATATTGTGAAGATAGTGAACTCGATGCACGGGTAGATAAAGTCGCTTGTCGAAAAGTTGGACTGCGTTCAATGGCGGTCGTTCCCTTGATTCATTGTGGGGATGCGATTGGTGTGCTAAAAATTTATGCAGAAAAAGTGTCAGCATTTAAAGAAGGTGACCTACAACTTTTAACTTTAATGTCGGAACTGATCGCAGCTGCAATGTATCATGCCACTCGCTTTGGGGCACAAGAGCTGTATAAGTTAGCGACGCAAGACCAACTGACAGGTTTGGCAAATCGGGCATTATTTTTAGATTGTTTGCGTCAAGGACTGCTTACAGCAAAGCAAAATAATAAAAAATTAGGTGTTTTAATGATTGATATGGATGGTTTAAAACATATCAATGATGAATATGGGCATCGACTAGGGGATATTGCTTTAAAAGAAATTGCGGATCGAATCAAAAAGTCTATTCGACATGATGACTTAGTTGCACGTTTAGGTGGCGATGAATTTGCTGTGATTTTATCTTCAGTGGAAAATCAAGCTTTAGCAAAAACTGCGATGAACCGTATTTCTGAAGCATGTGGTTTGCCTTTTGTATTTGAAAATATTGATTTAAAAATAGGGGCAAGTTTAGGCTTGGCAATTTTCCCAAAAGATGCACAGAGCATAGATCAGCTGATTGAATGTGCCGACTTAAATATGTATGAAGACAAGCGTGAAAGAAAATCAGTGAAGATGATCAACCATGAATAAGTGGTTGGATGCTGAGTTTAAGTATTTTAAAAATTGAGATTGTTGTTTTTGAAAAAATTTCAAACGATAAGGATTAATTTAAGATAATTATTGTTAGTTTCTTTAAATTTAGAAAATATTTTCAATATAATTTAAATCGAGGGAAAATATTTTCAAAAAACAGAGAAATAAAACTGAAATAAGAGAAACTTTTTACTTACTATTTCAATATACTAAATTTATTCAATCAAAGCCATTTGGGAGACTGGTTTTGATTCTGCGGACAGTATCTTTAGAGGAAGGGTGCCTTTAAATATACTGTCCGCAATTTATTTTTAGTCAATATTGAATTAGATTTTTTAAAATAACATTCATTTTTTCTGCTTTAACCCATACGCTAAACTCAAACAGATGATCCATACAGGAATCAATAAAACCGCAATACGCATATCGGGTGTTAACCACATAATGACTAAAATACTGAGCATAAAGGCGATACAAATATAATTACTCAGTGGGTAGGCAATGGTTGGAAAAAGTGTATTGTGCTTAAGTTTTTGCATTTTCTGTTTAAATTTAAGATGGGTACATGCCAACATCATCCAATTGATCACAATGGCGGATACGACCAAACTCATCAGTAATTTAAAAGCTTTTTCGGGGAAAATATAATTCAACACAACACAAATTAAAGTGACGAATGCCGACGTCAAAATCGCGGCATAGGGAATACCACGTTGATTAATTTTACGAAGGAACTTAGGTGCATTGCCTTGTTCTGCGAGTCCAAGTAACATGCGACTCGTACCATAACTTGTTCCGTTATAGACTGAAATGGCTGCTGTGAGCACGACAAAATTTAAAACAGTGGCAACACCTTGACTGCCCAAAGAGTCAAAAATCAAGACAAAGGGACTACCACCTTCAGCGATTTGATTCCAAGGAAATAACGATAGTAAAACTACAATGGTTAAGACATAAAAGAGTAAAACACGATAAACGATCTGATTGACTGCTTTAGGAATGGTTTTGGTTGGGTCTTTGGTTTCTGCTGCAGCAATCCCGACCAATTCAATACCACCAAAGGAGAACATGATAATCGCCATTGCCATGACTAAGCCAGTCAAACCATTCGGAAAAAAGCCGCCCAAAGCCCATAAATTGGAAATGGATGCGGTTTCACCTGCATGACCACTCGCGAGCAGCCAAGCACCGAAGCCGATCATACCGATGATTGCGACAATTTTGATGATTGAAAATAAAAACTCCATTTCACCAAAAACTTTGACATGCACTAAGTTGATTGCATTGATTAAGACAAAAAAAGCGAGTGCAGACATCCATGTTGGAATGTCAGGCCACCAATAATGTATATATAAACCGATGGCGCTGAGTTCTGCCATACACACTAAAATATTGAGTACCCAATAATTCCAACCTGACATAAAGCCTGCAAAAGGGCTCCAAAATTTATAGGCAAAATAACTAAAAGAGCCGCTAACAGGTTCTTCGACCACCATTTCACCAAGTTGGCGCATCATAAAAAAGGCGATTAAACCTGCGATGGCATAACCTAAAATAACCGAAGGGCCTGCAAGTTTAATGGTTTGTGAAATACCAAGAAAAAGCCCAGTCCCGATCGAGCCGCCCAAAGCAATGAGTTGAATGTGACGGTTACTTAAGCCATGTTGAAGTTGGCTTTGCTTTTGCGATGACATAAATGATCCATTTATGTAGTAGGTGAGATTGTGCAACAGCACAGTGTAATTGATACTATAATAAAAATTTATATATTTATAAAATTTTATTTATGAATGTTCGGTATGCCCTATTTTAAAATGTATAAAATATATGTCGTGAGGATATGAACATTTGTAAAGCGAAAAACTGCGTATTACCATAATAAGAATTTAAATACATTCCAAAGCATGACGCATGAGAATAACCGCTTGGTATACATTTCGCAGATTTGTCTACAACAACTTACATAATGATGACTACGAAACCAAGTTTAGTCGTGCAGTCAACTTCTTACTGATTTTTTTGATTATTGGTAATGTGATCGCTGTTTTACTCGAATCCATTAATGATATTTATAAGGTATATCGCGTTTATTTTGATACTTTTGAAAATATTTCCATTGTGGTGTTTAGTCTCGAGTATATTTTGCGTTTTTGGAGCGTAGTTGAAGAGAAGCCTTTTGAGTCGGAATGGAAACAGCGTTGGCACTATGTGACTAGTGGTGCAGCAATTATTGATTTATTAGCAATTTTACCTGCGTATATTAACTTCTTTGTGCATATCGATTTACGTTTTCTACGAATTTTAAGATTATTGCGATTATTAAAATTAACGCGTTATTTTGTTTCATTACAGATTTTACTGCGTGTGATTGAACGAGAAAGAGGCTCATTTCAAGCCGTAATTTTTATTTTATTGATCATGATTGTGATGGCAGCCGCAGGTATTTATGTGGTTGAAAGTCGTGTACAACCTGAAGTATTTAGTTCTATTCCTGCCTCCATGTGGTGGGCTGTAGTGACATTGACCACCGTCGGTTATGGTGATGTCACTCCGATCACCCCTTTAGGGCGTTTTTTAGGTGCACTTATTACGATTCTTGGCGTAGGTTTGGCTGCATTACCCGCGGGTATTTTAGCCAATGGTTTAGCCAATGAATTAGAATTGCGAAAACAACAACTTGAATTAAAGTTTCGTGATTTATTGGAAAGTTGTGAAATTGACATCATTGATGATGAAGAAAAAATAGACAATATTCGTAGGGAAGTCGGGTTATCTACAGAACAAACGCAAGATATTGTATTACAACTGATTCGTGAACGCCGCGAAGCCGCATTAGAACGCGAGCGGAATAAATATTGTTTTTGTCCACATTGCGGGCATAAATTACCTGAATAGGTTTGTTGCTCTCTATAAGAAAGCTAGAGCTTGATGAAGTATATTGGCATTGAGCATAAGACAAGTCTTCATTGAGCAAGATGGGGGTTAAAGCCTTAAGAAAGCCCAATGATGATTGATAAAATTCCTGCTGCAATCAGGGGGCCAACAGGTACGCCACGTAAAACAGCAACGCCTGCAACAGTACCGATCAGCAACCCTGCGACAATATTGGGTTGATTGGTCATGAGTTTGACACCACGTCCTCCTAACCATGCCACTAAAAGACCGACAGCGATAGCAAGTAGAGATTTCCAACTAAGAAATGATTTTAAAATCGCATCACCAGGAATTTTACCACTCGCGATGGGGGTAAGTACGCCAATGGTTAAGATGACAATCCCGATATTTAAACCATGATTTTGCAATAAATAAAAATATTCGCTTAAAGGACTAATCCGAAAGATGATCAGTACAGCAGCAGCAATGGTCACAGCACTATTATGACTAAAAAGACCACATGCCAATAAAACCAAAAGTACAATTAAGTTTAAATCAAGATGTGATGCAAAATTCATAATTCTGATGCAAAAGTGTTGGTGGGAAACATGAATAGTATAGCGATATCATCACAATAAACCGAATTTTTATCTCAAATCACAAAATCCAGCATGATTCCGTTACAATAGCGAGGCTTGATTCATGGTGCATAGATGATGTTATTGGAAAAAATTTTACAGTCACAAGGTTTTGGTAGTCGTAAACATTGTCAACACTTAATCAAAAGTGGTGCGGTTCAGATAGATGGGCAAGTGATCACGGATGTAAAATTTAAAATAGCAGAACAGCAATTAAAGTTTCAGGTTTTCGCTCAACAATATCAGTACCGTGAAAAGGTTTATTTAGCACTACATAAACCACAAGACTATGAATGCTCACATCAAGCTACCCATCATTTTAGTGTTTTCGACTTAATGGATGAGTTGTTGTTAAATCGAGGTGTGCAGTGCATTGGTCGTTTAGATCAAGATACAACGGGCATGTTGTTGTTGACAGACGATGGTCAATTTTTACAGGCTTTAACTCATCCTAAAAAACATGTACCTAAAGTGTATATTGTAGAAACTGCAGATCCGATCAGCCCAATACAAATTGAACAGTTATTGCAAGGTGTGGAATTGCGCAATGAAAAAGGCATTTATGCGGCAAGTCAGGCTGAAAAACTTGCAGAAAATAAACTGTCTTTAACGATTCATCAAGGTGTATATCACCAAGTCAAACGTATGTTGGCTGCTGTGGGTAATAAAGTTATCACTTTGCATCGTCAGCAAGTGGGTTTGCTAGATTTAGGACAACTCGAACAAGGGCAATATGTCTATTTAAATGAACAACAGATTCAAGCTGCAAAAAATCAAAGTGAATGTATCGAATATTTAGGATGAATATTCACATAAAATAATACGTACCAATGTCTATTTATTTGAGAAAACAATGATAGGTACAAAACTCATCGTCACGCACAAAACCCATGTGTTCGTATAATTGATGAGATTGGTAATTGGTTTTTTGGGTTTCTAAACTAATGCGTAAAGCATTTTCATGTCTGGCAAATAAAATGGCAGTATCGATCAACTGTTTTGCTGAACCTTGGCGTCGATAGATCGGTGTAACATAGACGTCATCTAAAATATAATAGGTTGAACATGCTAAAGATGAAAAGCCAAGATAAAGTAAAATAAAACCAGTAATGACATCATCTTTAATATGAATAAAAATAACACTTTGTTGATTTTCAAAACGTTGTTTTAAAAAATGATAAGATTCAGATGTATTTGAAGATGCACCATAAAACTGGCGATACTCATCAAACAAAATTGCAAGTTGTTGCAAGTCACTTTCAGTAGCACGTTTTACGATCATTTTTTCTCTCTTTGTTTTGTTATCGTGGTAAAGAGAGCATAACGAAAAAAATGAATATTCAATCAAAAAAATTGTTTAGAAATAAGACACTGTTAAGTTTTGTCACTTTTTTCATTCAGGATCGCATTCAACTCAGCAAAAATATCGTCTTCATCTAAATGTGAAAGAGGGCTGTCTTCTATAGGTTGTGCTTGCTCTTGTTTGATTTTTTTTAATTTCAATAACTGTTCCATATTGATATTTTGATTTTCAATCGCAAAAGGGATGGATTTGGTTAAAACCACTTGTTTGAAAAAAAGACGAACTGCTTGTGCAGGCGTAATGCCTAATTGCTTGAAAACAGCAAAAGCCTGTTTTTTTTCTTGTGAATCAAGGCGTACTTGATAGACTTCGGTTTTTCGCATGAATGAGCCAAAATTTGCTGTCGTTTGGATGTTTCATTTTAATCAAACTAAATGTAATTTCAATGATTAGACATGAAAAAACACAAAATTGTCATTACAATGTCATTCAATTGTCAGTTCTTTTAAAGTAGTGAAGTGCATTTCTTTTTGGCTGATCGGGTCTTTAAACCATAATTCTTTTGCAAGCAGTTGCAGTGGATGAGAAAAATCAGCCTCATTCTTATGCATCACGGTGGGGTAAAACGGATCATTTTTTATAGGAATATGTAAGTGATTTAAGTGCACACGCAGTTGATGTTGTTTACCTGTTTCAGGATGAAGTTGGTATTTTGCCCAAGTGTGATTATGGTCTAGTAATTGAATTTTTGTACTAGAGTTGATCTCGCCATCAACGATACGCATGGTATAAAAGGGCTGCCCTTTTTCCATTCTAAGCTTAACTTCTTGAGGAAATATGAGTTCAGGGCGATAAGCTGCAATGGCATGATAGACTTTTTGCACTTGTCGTTCAGCAAATAATTGCTGATATATTCCCCGTGTCTGAGCACATTTTGAGATTAAAACAATGCCTGCTGTTTCACGATCTAAACGATGGATTGGGGTTAAATCAGGATTATTGGTGGCTTTTTTTAACCGTACCAATAAAGTTTCTTGCAGATATTGCCCTGTAGGGCTGATGGTTAAAAAATGTGGTTTATCGACTGCAATAAAATGATCATTTTCAAATAATATGTGTGCTTGAAATGGAACATGAATTTCATGTTCTAAAAAACGATAATAAAAAATATGACTATTTTCAAGATAAGGCGTATTGAGCGTTAAGATCTGACCATATTCATCAAAAATAAGTTGATCTTGGAAACGTTGTTGCCATTCGTGTGCTGCAATATGTGGAAATTTTTCACATAAATAATCAAATAATTTTCCCATGGGTTGTGCAAGTTTAGGAAGATAGACTTGACTAGCATTTACCCCGTCAATCATCGGTGGCTTAAATTTTGCGGTGGACATAAATCGGTAATTTTAAGCTAAAAAGGTCGTATCGATTTTAGATAAAATTGAAGCCAGATGCAGTATTACATTTAAAATAATGCCTTTGAAAGTGAAAAAATTGACAGGGCATTTCTAAGCCACGATCTTTTTTAAATGAAAATTACATGAAATATTTTGTTTCACTACAGTAATTTTTACATTGAAAGCTATGAAATGTTATGATATTGGTCTGTTTTCACCATGCCGTGCCAAATATGCAGTATTCAGTTAAATTAAATCTCAGCAACGAACAAGATACTCAAAAACTCGCCCGTATTTTGGCGGAAAATTTTGCAAAAGGTGTGATTTATTTGATTGGTGATTTAGGTGCAGGTAAGACGACACTGACACGTTATTGGTTGCAACAATTGGGGCATCAAGGTGCAGTGAAAAGCCCGACTTATACTTTGGTTGAACCCTATAAAATCAACCATAAAGATGTTTTTCATTTTGATTTATATCGTTTAAATGACCCTTATGAACTTGAACTTATGGGGATTCGTGACTATTTAGATATTGAAAATGCTTTATTTTTATTTGAATGGCCATCTAAGGGGGGGGATGAAATTCCACAAGCAGATCTGATTTTAAACATTTTAAAAACGAATCATGAAGAGATGCGAGAGGTCATTCTTGAACTGAATGATGCTGCACTTTATACACAATTACAGGATCATTACGCATAGGTTTCGGCATGTCGACAGTGGAATCTAGCCAAAAAAGAATTCATACATTACACCCTGCACTTGCCAATCAAATTGCAGCAGGTGAGGTGATTGAACGCCCGTCTTCAGTGGTGAAAGAATTACTTGAAAATTCAATTGATGCGGGTGCAACTGAGCTGATCATTCGTGTGGCGAATGGCGGCAGTACCTTGATTGAAATCATTGACAATGGTCAAGGTATTCACGCAGAAGATTTAGCGCTTTCTGTGACACGGCATGCGACCAGTAAAATTCAAACTGCCGATGATTTGCAAGCGATTGTCAGTTTGGGCTTTCGTGGTGAAGCATTGGCTTCAATTGCGGCGGTGTCACGTTTGACATTGAGCAGTAGTCAGGATGAATCAGGTGTTGGTTATCAAGTTGAAGTCAATGGCACAGCTTTTGATCATCAAGAAATTCAAGCCATTGCAGCGCAAAAGGGCACACATATTCGGGTACAAGATTTATTTTTTAATGTACCTGCACGACGTAAATTTTTAAAAAAACCCAATACCGAATTTGGACATATTGAAGAAATTGTTCGACGTCTTGCTTTGACTCATTTTGATATTCGTTTTGTGTTGGAGCATAACGAGAATATTCGTTTGAATCTTCCCATTGCGGACAGTGGTGAGCTGCGTTTCCAACGTGTACAACAGTTGCTCGGTCGTCAATTCACTGAAAATGCGTATTGGATCGATGCAGATAGCATCAGTATGCGTCTGTCAGGTTGGCTTGGACATCCATCCGATGCACGCGCTCAAGCCGATTTACAATATGTGTATGTGAATGGGCGTATCGTTAAAGATAAAACTATTTCTCATGCACTGCGTATGGCATATGATGGGATTTTGCATGGACATCAACATGCGGCATATTTGTTATTTTTAGAAGTTGATCCTGAAAATATTGATGTAAATGTGCATCCAACCAAACACGAAATTCGTTTTTTAAATCAACGTGAAGTGCATGAATTTGTACGTCATTTTGCGAAAGAAACATTGTCACAGTTTCAAACCGCAACAGCTGATTTATCGAGTGCTATGAAAGTTGAGCAGGTGCAAGCGCAGAGTCAATCCGTTCAACCGCGTTATCAAGAGCAATTTCAATTGCACCGAGATATGACGCCAACGTCACAACTCATGCAGCAAAATAGCCTAAGCGAACTGGAGAGTAACCACTCTCTTGAACCTGAAGCTTTGACTGATTTTAGTTCAAATCAACCACACGCTGTGCACTATCAACCACAACAGCAATATCGTGGCACACAGCAGCTCAATAATGCGTTAAAAAGTTATCTTACGCCTTTACGTGAAACATCCGATATAGAGGTGAATAACGGGCTATCTGATCAAGCTTCATTTGATCAATCAGTTGCAGCGCTAAATGCGATGAAGCGAACAACAGTTGATGAATATCCTTTAGGAATTGCAATTGCCCAACTACATGGCATTTATATTTTGGCGCAAAATACAGAAGGTTTGATTATTGTTGATATGCATGCAGCCCATGAACGTATTTTGTTGCAACAAATGAAAATGGCATGGGATAAACCTGAATTTTGGACATCGCAGCAGCTGTTGATTCCAAAAGTGATTTCTATTACCCGAATGCAAGCCACAAGAGTTGAAGAATTAAAGCCGCAACTTGAACGTTTAGGTCTAGATATTGACCAATATGGTGATGAACAAGTGATTATTCGAGGGGTGCCTGCTATTTTACATAAGGCGGACTTTGCAGCACTTGTGCCAGAGTTACTCAATGATTTAGACCCAAATGATGAAGCACAAGCACTGCAACAAAAACGTGATCATATTTTGGCAGGTATGGCATGTCATGGTGCGGTACGTGCACATCGAATGTTAAGTTTATCTGAAATGAATGCTTTGCTACGTCAGATGGAACAAACCGAATTTGCCAGTCAGTGTAATCATGGTCGTCCAACATGGCGGGCATTTCCATTGGCACAATTAGATAAATTATTTGCTCGAGGAGAGTAGTTGTTCATGTCAAATCAAATGCCTGTTATCAATTTAATGGGACCTACTGCAAGTGGTAAAACCGCTTTGGCATGTGAACTCTATGAGCGTGGTAATGTGGAGCTGATCTCGGTGGATTCAGCTTTGGTTTATCAAGATATGGACATTGGAACAGCCAAACCAACCAAAGCAGAGCAGCAACAATATCCGCATCATCTCATTGATATTATTAGCCCTTTGCAAGTATATTCTGCGGCTGAATTTGTTGAAGACGCATGTGCTTTGATTGATGATATTCATACACGCGGCAAAACACCTGTGCTTGTAGGTGGCACAATGTTGTATTTTAAAGCCTTACTTGAAGGTTTGTCTTCAAACTTACCGAGTGCAGACTATGCGGTGCGTGCTGAAATTGAAGCCCAAGCTGAAGCTGAGGGCTGGCAAGCTGTGTATGAGGAATTAAAAGCAGTTGACCCGCTTGCGGGTGAAAAATTCAAAGTGAGTGATAAACAGCGCATCATTCGTGCATTAGAAGTATATAAGCTGACAGGGCAAGCGATTACAAAATTACAAGCAGAACAACCTAAAAATGTCGCATACCGTTACAGTTTTCATAATTATGCATTGCTGCCAGATCGGGTAGAATTACATCAGAGAATCGCGCTTCGTTTAAAAAATATGTGGGAAATCGGATTTTTAAATGAGGTTGAGGCTTTGATTGAAAAATATAATCTTAATGATAATTTGCCATCAGCGCGTTCGGTAGGTTATCGTCAAGCTTTAGATTATCTAAAAAATAGTGATAGAAGTCTTAAAAGCAAGCAAGAAATGGAGGATAAATCATTATACGCAACACGACAATTAGCTAAACGTCAATACACTTGGTTACGTTCTTTGCAAGAATCTCACCAATTTAAAACCTATTTGACTATAAAGCAAGCTCAAGAAGACTTGCGAAACTTACATGGATAAAGCAAAATTTACCTACTATCTTTTTTATAAATTTTAATTGAAAAATAAAGATAGTTTTTGCGCTGATATTTAATTTTTTTTTTGGAGTATAAAATGTCTAAAGGTCAAACTTTACAAGATCCGTTCTTAAATTCTCTCCGTAAAGAACGTATTCCAGTTTCTATCTTTCTTGTAAACGGTATTAAACTACAAGGGCATATTGAATCTTTTGACCAATACGTTGTGTTATTAAAAAACACTGTAAGCCAAATGGTTTATAAACATGCGATTTCTACAGTTGTTCCAGCACGTAATCCACGTCCTGCTGGTGCGCCTGCTGGTGCACCTGGTCAAGCAGCTGGTGGCTTCGGTGGTCAAGGCGGCTTCGGTGGTCAAGGTGGCTTCGGTGGTCAAGGTGGCTTCGGTGGTAACCAAGGTGGCTTCGGTGGTCAAGGTGGCTTTGGTGGTCAAGGTGGCTTCGGTGGTCAAGGTGGCTTCGGTGGTCAAGGTGGCTTCGGTGGTAACCAAGGCGGCTTCGGTGGTCAAGGTGGCTTCGGTGGTCAATCAGCTTCTGGTTTCGAAGGCGAAACGAAGTTTGAAGATTCACAAGATGACGAAAACAATCGTTAATTTATAATTTTGACATGAATTAAATTTTAATTGATGTATTGAAATGGGTGCTTTGAAAGCGCCCATTTTTTTATATATTGAAAATAGCACTAAAATGATTGTAGAGACCTATATGCTACTCAATTCATTGATCAAGTTTGTTTGTACTAAAAATAATATTCAATTATAGATAACCAATAAATGCCCAATGCGTTGACTGCAAATCACTGTAGAGTGAGTCGCCGCAAAACTGTATTGTTGAATTTGACTGATATTTAATTTTTGTACATATGGAACAACTTTAAAGTATTCCTATGCATGAGCTAGTGGAATTTCGTTATTTTGCTACATTATTACCTTCAACATCTGTTTGTGCTTATGGGAAGTGCTATAAGTAGGCTGTTGAGTATTTTAATTTTTCATAAAAAGTAAGGATTTGTATTGTTTGTAAAATGATAATTTTTTGAATCTACGATTTTAATTAAATCTAATATTGTAAATGGCGATGCTATTTTGAAGATATATTGAATCATTTAAAGTGATTTGTTAAATATTGCATTTTGATTTTAAGTGCGATTTAACTACTTTTATAAAAAACCAGCCAATTTAGACTGGTTTTTTATTGTTGATAAAATTATTGAGCTTAATTATTTTTATCATCTAAGCTTTTATCTTTGATTTCAACATAGGTGTTGGCACGTAATTCACGCAACCAGCCATCAAGTTCAGAGTCAAATTGACGCTCACCTAAGATTTGACGTGCCATTCGTTTTTGATATTCGGCAGTCATGTCTTGTTTGCGAATATCTTGCACTTGTAAAATGTGCCAGCCGAACTGTGTTTCAAACGGTTGGCTGATTTCACCTGCGGGTGTATTTTGCATGACTTTGTCAAATTCAGGCACCATCATCCCAGGGCTTACCCAACCTAAGCTACCGCCATCACGTGCTGAACCTGGGTCATTTGAGTATGTAGCTGCAAGTGTGGCAAAGTTATCACCTGCTTTTAAGCGGTTAAAAATACTCTCAGCACTTTGTTTAGCATTTTCAGGTGTTACGACTTCAGACGTCTTAATTAAGATATGACGTGTTTCGTATTGTGTAACTAAAGCTTTTTGTTCGTTACCTTTACGTTCAATGAGCTTGAGAATATGTAAGCCATCTTGTGCTTTGATGAGGTCTGTCGTTTGCCCTGCATTTAAAGCGCTCACGCGTGCTGCAAGTTCAGCAGGGATGTCTGATAATGGACGGAAACCCATATCAGCACCTTCGACTTGAATGTGTGCATTGCTAAATTTTTGTTCTAGCGCTTTAACGTCATTGCTAGTATTGAGCTCAGCTTTGATTTGCTTTGCTACATTTTCAAGTTCATTGGCATTGGCATCACCTGAAATACGGATATGAATGACATGTGCTTGACTGCCAACAGCGGCTTGTCCTTCAGGTGATTTTAAGAAGTTTTCTACGTCTTGGTCTGAAATTTTAATGCGTGACATGACTTGTTGTTGACGTAAACGTTGAATGAGTAAATCATCTGAAATACGGTTACGTAAACCTTCATAAGTGCCCGGAGCCATTGCATCTAGTTTTTGTTGAAATGCTTCGAGTGAATTTGAACCTGATTGATTTGCGACTTTTAGTACTGCATCATTTAAAGTTTTTTCGTCAATTTTTAAATTATAGCGTTTGACTTGTTCCAATTGTGCATTTTGAATAATCAATTGATTTAAGATTTGGCGTTGTAAAAACTGTGCAGGTGGAACTTCTTTTTTTTGTGCTTGCAGCTGATGTGTAGCTTCAGCCATTCCTTGTATTAAGTCGCTTTTTAAAATTGCACGATCGCCAACCACTGCAATGACTTGGTCAGTGGGTGCAGCAAATGTCGGCATTGATGAAGAAATAAACAGTGCGAGAGCGGTAGCCTTAAAAAGTTGTTTTAAATTTTGCGTCTTCATTAATGTGTCCAAGTTTGATTAATTTTATCGAAGCCTAAGATACGATTTTCAAGCAATGAGCTTAATTTGTTATTTAAGCCACCTAAGCCTTTTAATGTAAATTCTACCATGACTGCACGTTTAGGTTTGACATCAGGGTCATTTACATTATCTAAATCATTAAAATATTCACGGCCATAGAGTGATACACCCCAACAGCATGACTCATAATTCACACCAGCAAGATATTCACGTGCGACATTATTGTCCATGTCATATTGAACATGGCCCATAATACGCCAATTGTCTTTTACAGGTTGTATAAATGATGCAACGACTTGGTCGTACTTGTCTTGTCGGTCTGGTAAATAATCACGGTAGAAATAGCCAATATTGTACAGGTTACCTTTATCGCCTGTGTAATACAGTTGGAAATCACGTTGTGCATTATCGCCATTAGACATCCACGCTGAGTTAGCGCTGACTGTAAAGTTTTCTGTTAGTTGACTAGATAGGCTAAGCACAGGACCAGACTGGCGATCTGTGTCAAATTCATCCTTTTGGTTTTCATAGTCATTTAAGGTTACACGGCGGTCTGAAAAGTAGAAGCTTTGACCAATACCTGCACGTAGACGCTCTAAACCTACGGTATCAAATAAGCTATAACTTACCCCTAAAGAGAGGAAGTTGTTATCTTCTAGTCGGTCATGTCCATAGAAGCGACGTGGGTTAAACAATTGATCATAACTGATCGATGCAGTGGTAGAGTCAAAGTTTGGATAACCATTTTGATTTTCATAAGGTGCGTACGCATAAAATGCACGTGGGCTAATGGTTTGTAAATATTTGCCTTCACGTTCAAAGGTTAAACCTGTATCGAACGTAAACTCTGGGACGATTACGGATTTATTTTTATTATCATTGCTTAGGTTTGAATTGGTCGCATCGATACGATCAATGGTTTTTTGATCATAAAAAGTATTTAAAGTACGTACACTGGCTTGAGGAATTGCAAAGCCCCACGGGTTACGGAAATTATAACGCGCCGTGAACTCATTATACAGTCGTGTACCACTGGGTTGGTAGACGGAAGAATTTGTACTATTGATCTGATTAAAATCATTAATATCTTTTTGGAAGTACGCAGTATCGTTATTAAACTCAAATTGTAAGCCTTGCGGATTTCCTTTGACATAATTGACCAATAATTGCGGTAAACGTGCATAGGGTTTGTCGACATCAGGAATACTTTTATCTAGGGTTTGGAAGTCTTCGACACGTAATTTGGCATTTAAACCCGGAATACCATGCCCATAATTTAACTCCCAAGCGCGACGTTGATTTAACTCGGTACGTGAGTTGGGGTCACTGTCTAAGTCGGAGAAAAAGTCTTTATCTGAAACGTAGTTATATTCTAAATTAGTTGACCATTGGTCGTTGATTTGCCAAGCATGCAGTAAATGTAAGTCTTTACGATCTTGATCATCATATTCTTTGTCAGAAGGTAAGTAGCTTCCCCAAATACGACCTGCACCAAAATCTTCTGTCAAATAACGAAATGCAGCTGATGCATGTACACCACGGTCGCTGATCACGCGAGGGGTAATGGTTGCATCATAATTTGGTGCTAAGTTTAAATAGACAGGGACGGAAACCTCCACACCCCCATCATTGGTAAAACCGAAGGTTGGGTTGAGGATCCCTGTTGTACGGCGGTCATCAATAGGAAAGTTAAAATACGGTACAGCTAAAACTGGGGTATCTTTGATATAAAGTTTCGTGCCACGAGTAACACCACGACCTGTATCTTGGTTAAGTTCAATCTGTTTGGCTTTGATTTGCCATGTTGGTGATTGTTCTGGTGGGCATGTACTATAGCTTGCATCTTCGAGTACGACTGTGCTTGGTGAGGTTTTTTCAATTTTTTTTGCATGCCCATGGGCATGGGTTGCTTCAGCAATATAAAAGCTATTATTGAGTTCGCCAGTTTGTTCTTTTAAGTTGTAGTCAATTTGGTCACTTTGTGCGATTAAACCACCTTGTGCCATTTGCACATTGCCTTTGGCTTTAGCAAAAGTTTGGGTTTTGTCGATCACAACTTCATCAGCACGTACCATGCGTCCATTTTGGTCAATCACGACATCGCCTGTAAGCGTGGAGTCACCATTTGGATTGTAATAGCCATGATCGGCTGTAATGATGGAGGTGGTTTCTTCAGGTGGTGCTGCTTTTTGATCGGTATTAAATGGTGTGACCCAAACACCATCACAGTAGCGGTTGCTAGCATTGTCAATATTGCGCACTTGTGCTTGTGCTGAATCTTTATTGACATAGTATTGAGCGTAAAAATTCTGTCCAGGATAACTTTCCTGAAGGGCAGACTTTAATGCTTCATTATCTACCGCTGGTGCAGTGTCCGTAGCTTCGGCATAGCTGGATACTGAACTTCCGCAAAGAAGTGTCAAAATAGCAGTCGCTAAAGGATTAAATTTAAACTGATGCTTCATTTGTCTCATTAACCAAGTATGCAGATCGCAATTAATTATTGTCGAATCATAGAGAAAAAGTTGATAAGTAGCTACACTTAACACTTCAAAAAAACAGCCTGTAATAGATTTAATTGCAAATGAAAACACAACGTGAACAATTGATACAAACATGGATAACATCTGTACTCAATTCAGATCAATTTGAAATCAACTTTTTAGCAGGCGATGCTAGTTTCCGTCGTTATGCACGAATTAGCTTGAATAATAAAACATTTATGTTGATGGATGCACCTCCTGAACAAGAAGATTGTGTACCTTTTGTGTCGATTGATGAATTCTTTGACCAACATGGTGTACGTGTACCGCATATTGTGGCTAAAGATCTTGAGCAAGGCTTTTTATTGCTTGAGGATTTTGGTGATGTTTTGTTATCGACTTTGTTAGATGATGATACTGTAGATCAATATTATCTACAAAGTTTTAAACAGTTGGTACAACTTCAAACCATTCAAGGTGAAGGGTATTTTCCAGCGTATGCATATGAAAAACTGATTTCAGAAATGGAATTGTTCACAGATTGGTTATTGCCTTCTTTAAAGATTCAGCCGAGTGCAGATGAAAGTGCCTTGATTAAGCGTACTTTTGCAATTTTGGCGAATGCGGCATTAGCACAACCCCAAGTCATTGTACATCGTGATTTTCATAGTCGTAACTTGATGAAGTTAGACAATGAGACTGATCTTGGTGTGATTGACTTCCAAGACGCAGTGATTGGGGCAGATACCTATGACTTAATCTCGATTACCCGTGATGCTTATGTACAGTGGAATGCTGAGCGTGTTTATACATGGTTTAAAGTGTTCTATGACTTGTTGCCTGAAGTACAAAAACAAGGTCGCGATTTTGAGCAATTTAAAAAAGATGCAGACCTCATGGCAATACAGCGTCATATTAAAATTTTAGGTATTTTTGTGCGTTTGTTCGAGCGTGATGGCAAGTCAGGTTATCTTAAAGATTTACCACGTGTGATGTGGTATTTACTGGAAGAGTCTCAGCCGTATGCAGAACTACAACCATTTATGCAATTTATACATGTTAAAGTTTTACCTGCTTTTCAACAAAAATATGGTAAATACGAGGTTGTTGCATAAATGAAAGCCATGATTTTAGCAGCAGGCTTGGGTAATCGTATGCGTCCGTTGACGTTATACAAACCGAAGCCTTTACTTGAAGTTGGTGGAAAAGCCTTAATTGTTTGGCATATCGAAAAGTTAAAAAATATTGGTGTGACTGAGATTATCATCAATTCCGCGTGGTTGGCTGATGTCTTGATTGGGGCATTGGGTGATGGTTCGCAATTTGGTGTGAGCATTCGTTGGACGCGTGAAAATGAGGGCTTAGAAACGGCAGGCGGTATTATTAATGCTTTGCCTTTGCTTGGTGAAGAACCGTTTATTTTGCTCAATGGCGATGTGTGGACGACTTTCGATTTTGCACAATTATTAGATGTAAAATTGGTTGATGATTTAGCACATTTGGTTTTTGTCGAAAATCCAAGTCAGCATCCAAATGGCGATTTTATTTTGGCAAATGGTCGAGCGTATACTTTTGATCAAAATGTAGAGGGTGAGCATCTTACTTTTAGTGGTGTATCGGTGATAGATCCTAAAATGTTTGATGGTTTGGCACAAGGGAAACGACCTTTAGCGCCATTACTAAAGCAAGCGATGTTAGAGCAGAAAATTTCTGCCGAAAAAATGTCAGCAGCTTGGGTGGATGTTGGTACGCCTGAACGTTTAACGGCTTTAGATTTGCAGATTCGACAAGGTGAATACGTTTAAGTAGCAGTTCATTTGCTTAATTGCGTATTAACTCATCGTTTACTAGTGTTCCACGCTCAAGAAATCGGTATACTTTGAATAATTTTTTAGAGATGTTGCGTGTTTATGCATCCATATTTTCAAGACTTAAAGCAAGGCAGTGAAAAGCTTGGGTTAAAACTCAGCGATGAAGCACTCGGACTTTTATTAAAGTATCAAGATGCGCTTGTGCTGTGGAACAAAGCGTATAATCTAACCGCGATTCGTGATCCTAAAGAAATGTTGGTGAAACATCTTCTGGATAGTTTAAGCATTTTAAATGTTTTACCTGAAGGTCGATTGCTCGATATTGGTACAGGTGGTGGTATGCCTGGCATGATCATTGCGTTGTGTCAGCCTGAACGCCAATGTGTATTGCTAGATTCAAATGGTAAAAAAATTCGGTTCTTAAAACAATTTATTGCAGACTTAAAATTACAAAATGTCGTTGCAGTACAAACTCGTGTGGAAAATGAAGACAGCATTCAAGCGTTGGGCCAGTTTGATGTTATTACAAGCCGTGCCTTTGCATCACTCACCGACTTTGTTGCAGCGTCAAAACCATTTATGCATGCAGAGAGTATTATTGCATCGATGAAAGGTCTCATTCCTGATGATGAAGTTGCACAGCTGAAAGCACAGTTTAGTTGTGACATTATCGAATTGCATGTGCCGCGTTTAGACGAACAGCGTCATCTTCTTTTATTAAAACAAATTTAACTCATCTTAAGCATTGGGGTTACCATGGCTCAAATTTTAGCAATCGCAAACCAAAAAGGTGGCGTAGGTAAAACCACAACAGCAGTGAACTTGGCTGCTTCTTTGGCAGTTTTAAAGAAGCGTGTTTTATTGGTGGATATGGACTCACAGGGCAATGCAACGATGGGTTCAGGCATTCAAAAAAATGACCTATTGTATTCTGTTACGGATGTTTTGTTAGGTGAAGTGCCTATTGAAACAGCGATTAGCAAAGCAGAAGTGGGTTATAAAGTTTTGGGCTCAAATCGTGATTTGGCGGGTGTCGAGTTGGCGATCGCAGATCAGGATGGGCGTGAGTTTATTCTACGTGAAGCGTTAAAAGAGATAGAGCATCAGTTTGATTATATTATTGTCGATTGTGCACCAAGTTTAAGTTTGATTACTGTGAATGCTTTGGCGGCAGTACATGGTGTATTGATTCCAATGCAATGTGAATATTATGCCTTAGAAGGTTTGGCTGATCTCACACAAACGATTGATAAAATTCAACAAGCTTTAAATCCTGAGTTAGAGATTATTGGTGTGTTACGTACCATGTATGATGCACGTAATGCCTTAACCCGTGATGTATCGGCAGAGCTTGAACAATATTTTGGTAAAAAACTTTACGAAACGGTCATTCCGCGTAATGTACGCTTGGCTGAAGCCCCTGCACATGGTTTACCGATTATTTATTTTGAAAAAAGCTCTAAGGGTGCGGTTGCTTATCTTAACTTAGCCGCAGAAATGTTGAAAAAAAGTAAAGTGAAAAAAGGAAGCAAAGCATGACCATTAAAAAACGAGGCTTGGCAAAAGGTCGTGGTTTAGATGCATTATTGGGCTCAATTCAAAAAGAAAAATTACAACTTGAAGCACAAGCCTTAGATCATGGTCAGTTGAAACAAATTGATGTCAGTCAGTTAAAACGAGGGGAGTATCAACCTCGCCGTTTTATTCATGAACAAGATTTACAAGAGCTGGCAGCATCGATTCAAAAGCATGGTGTAATGCAGCCGATTGTGATTCGTCCTGTTGATGATTCTGCTATACCCTATGAAATTATTGCGGGTGAGCGTCGCTGGCGTGCAGCGCAAATTGCGGGATTAACTGAGATACCTGCGATTGTACGTGATTTAACCGATCAAGTTGCCATTGCTTTGGCATTGATTGAAAATATTCAGCGCCAAGATCTGAATCCAATAGACCAAGCATTGGCATTGCAGCGTTTTCATGAAGAGTTTGGTTTAAGCCATCAAGAAATTGCAGAGACGGTGGGTAAAGCGCGTACTACAGTCAGTAATTTATTGCGTCTCTTAAGTTTAGCGGATGAAATTAAAGATTTGATGCAGCAAGGTGCTTTGGATATGGGGCATGCACGTGCTATTTTAACCCTCAAAGCCAAAGATCAATTGCAGATTGCTAAAATAGTCATCGAAAAAAGTTTATCTGTACGTCAAACTGAGCAATTGGTGCGTGATTGGAATACGCCGAAGCAAGATAAAGTTAAACAGATCGCACCTGACGTTGAGCAGTTAACACAAAAACTTGCTGAGCGTTTTAGTGCAAATGTCAAACTTGATTACAATAAGCAAGGAAAAGGTAAACTTGTAATCAGTTATAACTCACTGGATGAGTTAGATGGCATTTTAAATATTTGTTTAGCTGAATAATAAAATTTATAGATCATGTTTTAAAAATTAAATTTGGGGAAATAAACATGTGGGAACTCGTCAAAGCGGGCGGTTGGCTGATGCTGCCGCTTGTATTGTGCTCAATCTTTACCGTTGCTATTTCAATTGAACGTTTCATTCGTTTGCGGCGTGTAGTTGTCTTGCCAAAAAAATTGCTGATTCAAAAAAATCAGCCAGTGTCTGTGGTGATTGACAACTTAAAAGCAGACCAAAATGCGAGCCAAAGTTCATTGGGATTTATTTTTCATGAAGGTTTGGATGCAGCGAGTAAGGGTGAGCAATTTGCACGCGCACAAATGGAAGCTACGGCATCTCGTGAAATTTCATATTTAGAGAAAAATATTAATTTTTTAGGCACCTTGAGTGCTGCTGCGCCATTATTAGGGTTGTTGGGAACGGTTGTAGGGATTATTGAATCCTTTTTGGTGATTGATTTAGGATCAAGTTCCAATCCAACCATGATGATTCCTGGAATCTCAAAAGCGCTGATTACCACGGCGGCAGGGATGCTAATTGCAATTCCTGCATTGTTTGCATATCGTTATTTTCAACGTTTAGTGCAAGAATATGTAGCAGAGCTTGAGCAGCAAGCAACTTTATTTCACGCAGCTTTGTTTTATCAACAAAATGATACAATACAAACTGATAAAGATTTAAAAATTGCAGGTTAGAAATAGGCAACTTCAATGAAATTTAAAAGAAAAAGTGTTGAAGATCTGCACATTAATTTAACGCCAATGATTGACTGCTTGCTGTTTATTTTGGTGTTTTTGTTGTTAACTACGACATTTACACAGCAGAGCCGTATCAATTTATCTCTGCCAGACGCGCAAGGTGTGCCACCGAAAGACTACCAACATAAAATTGAAGTCGTGGTAGACTCAAGTGGACATTATGCTGTGAATGGTCAGGCCCTTTCATCTAAAGAAACAGCAGATTTGAGTACCGCAATTAAACAAACATCCCAAGATCGGCGTGATCTGATGTTTGTGATTGCTGCTGATGCAAAAGCAACCCATCAAGATGTCATTCGCGTGATGGATGTTGCAGGTCAACTCGGTTTTGTTAATATCAACATCAGCACCAAAGTTCCATCCCGAGGTTATTAATTAGTGAAACAAGATTTCAAAGTCTATTTACGACTATTAAGTTATTTAAAGCCATTTTGGGGCATAGCGATTTTAGTCGTTTTAGGTTTTGCAATAAACGCGGCAACAGAAGTTTCTGTTGCAAAACTACTTGAAAAAATCATCACAGCCATTCAAGAAAAAGACCGTAGTTTTACGACGCTATTTCCTGCTTTAGTGGTATTGCTCATGTTCTTTCGTGGCGTGGGTTTATTTATGGGTGGTTATTTCACTGCGGTGATTTCACGAAATTTAATCTTTAATATTCGTCAGGAAGTCTTTGCTAAATTGTTAAGACTGCCTGCGCAGTATTATTTAGACAATAGCAGTGGTCATATCACAGCTAAAATTATGTATAACGTCGAGCAGTTGACAGCCGCATCTACAGAATCACTTAAAACTATCGTACAACAAGGCTTGATCACTATCTCTCTATTGGGCTATTTGTTGTATATCAATTGGAAATTAACCTGTTGTATTTTGATTTTTGGACCATTAATTGGGGTGATTATTCGTAAAGCCTCTAAACGAATGCGTAAATTATCGACCCAAGTGCAAAATACCATGGGGGATGTGAACCATGTGGTACAAGAGTCGGTGAATGGTCAGTTGGTGGTGAAAGGTTTTGGTGGACAAATAGCTGAGCAAACACGTTTTAAGGATCACTCTTTAGAAAACTTAAAGCGTGGTTTGAAAATGGTGGTGGTGCAACAGCTCAATAGTCCAATCGTTCAATTGATCATGTCGATTGCACTCAGTATTATCATGTGGATTGCACTACGTCCCGAAATTATTGGGGATATTTCGGCGGGTGAGTTTGTCTCTTATATCACTGCGGCAGGTATGTTAAGTAAGCCGATTAAGACTTTGACGGATGTGAATGAAAAATTGCAACGTGGTATGGCTGCAGCACATTCTGTATTTGAATTGCTTGATTTACCTGAAGAAAAGAATACCGGGACATTGACACCGCAGTTGCAAGGTCGTGTTGAGTTTAAGCATGTCAATATGACTTATCCTGATGGTTATCAAGCCATTTCAGATTTTACTTTGACCATTGAGAAAGGTCAGACGGTTGCAATCGTTGGGCGCTCAGGTGCAGGTAAATCATCTTTAGTGAATTTACTCATGCGTTATAATGAGATTAGCTCAGGGCAAATCGAACTAGATGGTTATCAAATTCAAGACATCGAAATCACTTGTTTGAGAACTCAAATCGCAATCGTGAATCAACAAGTTGTATTATTTAACCGTAGTATTCGTGAGAATATTGCTTATGGTCAGCTTGAAGGTGCGACCGATGAGCAAGTGATTGCTGCAGCAAAAGCGGCATATGCGCATGATTTTATTATGGCATTACCCCGTGGTTATGATACTGAGGTGGGTGCGCAGGGGTTAACTCTGTCGGGTGGTCAGCGTCAGCGTATTGCAATTGCTCGTGCGATTTTGAAAAATGCGCCAATTCTGATTTTGGATGAAGCGACCAGTGCTTTGGACAATGAATCAGAGCATTTTATTCAAAAAGCATTTGATGAGCAGATGGAACATCGGACGACGATTGTGATTGCACATCGACTTTCGACGATTGAGAATGCAGATGTGATTGTGGTTATGGATAAAGGGCGTATCATTGAACAGGGTACACATGCAGCACTCTTGGCGCAACATGGTGCATATCATCAATTACATGAACGTAGCTTTGAGGAATAACACCTTATGTCTATAGCGCAAATCATTCAAAATGCTTGGAACCGACAAGCAAAATGGTTGATTGTTTTGCGCCCATTGTCATGGCTCTATCGTTTGGGTTTTGTGGTCAACCGTCAGCTTTATCTATCTGGTATTAAACAGCGTTATCGTGCGCCTGTGCCTGTGATGATTATTGGAAATATTACTGTGGGCGGGAGTGGTAAAACACCATTGCTTATTCATTTGGTTAAATATTTGCAAGAAAGTGGTGTGCGTGTTGGTGTGATTAGCCGTGGCTATGGTGGTAATGGTCCTTTTCCTGCGCAAGTGACTTTGGATTCTGTGCCTGAAACAGTGGGGGATGAGCCATGTTTGATTGTGCAATCCACTGATGTGCCGATGGTGGTGGGTTCAAATCGCAAAGCCAGTGTTGAATTGTTATTAAAACAGCATGAACTTGATCTGATCATTAGTGATGATGGTTTACAACATTGGGCATTAGAACGTCAAATTGAGTGGATTGTTTTGGATAATAATCGTGGGTTAGGGAATGAAAAACTCTTACCTGAAGGTTATTTGCGAGAGCCAGTATCTCGTTTACGGCAGAGTACGGTGATTGAACATGCACATCAACCGCAGTCTGCATTAAATATGCATTTAGAAGTTGCGGCACCCTATTTACTCAATCCAAGCTATGACCAAGCTGAGATTTTTGATTCCAGTTTGGATTATTATGCTGTGGTTGGAATTGGTTTTCCACAGCGCTTCTATCACACCTTGGAAAGTATGGGCGTACAGCATTTTCAATGTCATGAATTTCCAGACCATTATGATTATGAAATTCAAGACTTACAGTTTGAAGATAGCAACCCGATTATTACGACTGAAAAAGATGCCGTAAAATTATTGCCGCTGTTAAAACAACACCCGCATTTTCAGCGTGAAATTTGGGTGATTCCTGTGGAAGCTGTGCTTTCAGATGAATGTTATCACGTCTTAAATCAGCAACTGGCTGAACTAGGTATTGCACTTTCACAAGGTGAATAAAATGAAACATATCGTTATTCCTGCACGTTATTCGAGCTCTCGACTACCGGCTAAACCATTGCTGTTGATTCATGGTCGCCCAATGATTTTACGTGTGGTAGATCAAGCAAAAAAAGTTTTGGATTTTGATGACTTATGTGTAGCAACGGATGATGAACGTATTGCTGAGGTATGTTGTGCGGAAGGTGTAGATGTGGTGATGACTAATCCAAATCATCCGTCAGGTACAGACCGTCTCAGTGAAGTTGCTCGCCTAAAAGGTTGGGCAGCGGATGATATTATTGTGAATGTGCAAGGTGATGAACCTTTATTACCTGCGGCATTGGTACATCAAGTTGCTGATTTATTGGTGGCAAAACCAGATTGTTCAATGTCAACGTTGTGTGAACCGATTCATCAACTTGAAGAATTCGAGCGTGACAGTATTGTCAAAGTGGTGATGAGTCAATTGAATGAAGCTTTATATTTTAGTCGTTCACCGATTCCTTATGACCGTGAAGGTGCAAAGCAAGAGGTGAAAAATTTGCATCGTCATGCTTATCGTCACTTAGGGTTATACGCTTATCGTGTGCGTTTATTACAAGATTATGTGACTTGGGATATGGGAACATTAGAACAGCTAGAAAGCCTAGAACAGTTGCGTATTTTGGAGAATGGTCATCGCATTGCCATCGATGTTGCGCAAGTGAATTTACCACCGGGTGTGGATACACAAGCAGATTTGGATCGTTTAAATGCCATGGATGTGTCAAATTTTGAATAATTGGCTGCAAAAATGAGTATGAATCCTTCCAATGATCAAGTTTATCCTTGGCAAGAACATGTATGGAAAACGTTAACTGGGCGTTTTCCACAACTTGGACATGGTTTATTGTTTTACGGTAAAAAAGGCTGTGGCAAACATGCATTTGCGCAGCATTTTTTGTCGTGGGTGTTATGTTTAAATAAACAACCTGATGCAGCATGTGGTGAATGTAGTAGTTGTTTGTGGCTCAAGTCAGATACACATCCGAATTATGTGCATATCAGTACGGATGAAGACAATAAAAAGCAAAATGCCAAAATTAAAATCGAAAAAATTCGTGAGCTTTTGCCTTTTGTGCAGCAAACGGTAGATGGTTGGCGGGTAATCGTGATTGAGCCTGCGGAAGCATTGAATATCGCATCAAGCAATGCATTGCTAAAAACCTTAGAAGAACCGGGCGAAAAGGTGCTGATTATTTTATTGGCAGCGCATTATCTAAAATTACCTGCGACCATTCGCAGTCGTTTACAGCATTTTGCTTTAGATCGTATTGCACCTGAGCAAGCACAGCATTATTTACAACAACATTTAACGACGGCATCTACACAACAAATTCAATTGTTAATGAATTTGTCGAATCAAATGCCATTACAAGCCATGCAGTTAGCCCAAAAAGAATGGTTAAATCGTCGTGCTGAATTTGTGCAAGATTGGCAAAAATTAGTCACGCAAAAAAGTATGCCTATGCAATTTGCGACCAAATGGAATAAAGAACTCAATTTTCAAGATTTTATTGAAATGTTTGAGTATTTATTGGCGGATATGATCGCGGTAAAATTACAACAACAGATAAAAAACACCGATTTGACTTTAAATACACTCGCAGAGCAGTATGTTTTAGAGGTATTATTTTCAATCTATGAAGGTTTGCAGCAATCAAAAAGAAAAGTTGATCAAAATGTGCAAACCAATCTAATTATTGATCAACTTTCTATACAATTAATGAATGTTTCATAATTTGGGGAAATAATGATGCAACCACGTATGGGCGGTTTATTACAAGTTGTTATTGCAGATCGTGCAACTTTACAAGCAAGTTATATGTCTTTTGTGCAAGGCGGTGGTTTATTTGTGCCTTCTAATCAAGCCGTGAAAATGGGTGAAGAAGTTTTCTTGTTGGCGACTTTACCTGAACAATCACAAAAGATTCCGTTAACAGGAAAAGTCATTTGGATTTCGCAAAAACAATCAGGCAAAAAGCCACAAGGTTTTGCGATCCAACTCAGTGGTGAAAAAGGCGTATATTACAAAAATGAAGCTGAAAAATTATTGGCGGGGGTAAAAGCCTCTGAACGTAATAGCTTTACCATGTAAGTCGCCATCGTTAGAAATTTAGGAAAAAATCGTGTTTGTTGATACCCATTGCCATTTAACTTTATTAGATCTTGCGCCTTATGCGGGAGATTTGGATGCAGCATTACAACAAGCACGTGATGGTGGTGTGTCCAAATTTATGGCAATCTCTGTAGATTTGGATGATCATATTGCGCTATCTGCCATTGCTGCACGTCATGCTGATGTGGGATATAGTGTGGGTGTTCACCCATGTGAAGATGTTGCCACAATGCAACGTGCAACTGTTGAAAAGTTAGTTGAGTTGGCACAGCCTGACAATGTTTGGGCATTGGGTGAAACTGGTTTAGATTATTTTCATAGTACAGCGTTTATTGCAGAACAAAAAGAATGTTTTGCCCGCCATATTCATGCTTCACATCTGATCAAAAAACCCGTGGTGGTACATACCCGTTCTGCAAAACATGACACTGTAGATATTATTCGTGCTGAAAAATCTACACATGGTATTTTGCATTGTTTTACTGAAGATTGGGAAACTGCCAAAGCTGTTTTGGATTGTGGTTATTACATTTCATTTTCTGGCATTGTGTCATTTAAAAATGCACAAGACCTCCGCGATGTTGCGAAGCAGGTGCCACTCGATCGAGTTTTAATTGAAACGGACAGTCCATATCTTGCGCCGATGCCATATCGGGGTAAAAGCAATGAGCCAAAATACGTTCCCTATGTAGCCAAAGCCTTAAGTGATGTATATGATAAAACACCTGAGGAAATTGGATTAATCACATCACAAAATTTTGAAAATTTACTCAGACAAAATTAAATTTAATGCCATAGATATAAGATTAAGAAGAGAGTTTATCGAGTGAAGATGGATCGTCAGGCTCAGTTTAGAGCAAGAGAAGCATTAATTTTTCAGGTGGCTGAACAGTTATTGCTAGAAAATGGTGAGTCAGGCATGACGCTTGATGCTTTGGCAGCCGAACTAGATCTCGCAAAAGGGACGCTCTATAAACATTTTCAGAGTAAAGATGAATTGTACATGCTGCTGATTATTCGTAATGAGCGCATGTTGTTGGAGATGGTCAAAGATACAGAAAAGGAATTTCCTGAGCATTTGGCTTTTTTTATGTTGCATCATTTGCATCATCCTGAACGTACTGTGTTATTTCATCAAATTGAAGAACGTTTATCGACGACAGGACAAGGGATTCATGATTTATTTCATGAGCTTTACCAAGTGCGTAAGCAACGATTGCGCATTATCATTCGTATGACTGATCAATATTTGGCAGACATTGACAGTCAAATGTCAGGGCGTGATTATTTGGCTTCAATTTGGTCAATCACCCATGGTGGTGCTGCAATTCTTAACTCGAGTTTTTACCAACGTTATTTGGGTTCAAGAGACACTTTGCGTGTGGCGTTGATTGATCAAGCTTTATTGATGCCAAAACATGCCCAATCTGTTGGCGAGTTTGGCTAAGTCATGAATAAGCCATCATCATTTATTCTACAAAAAGGGTTTACCTTGATTGAGTTGATGGTGGTCATTGTGATTGTAAGCATTATGGCATCTTTGATCATGCTCAATATTGATGGTGTGGATCATCGTAAAGCCTTGCAAGCACGTGAATTTTTATTGCTGGATTTAAAGAAAATAAACCGTGATGCCAATGATCAAGCACAGATCTATGCGCTTGATATTTTACCAGCTACGGATGTTGCACCATTTCGCTATAAGCTTGTGCAATATCAGCCTTTTACTGAAAGTGCTGATAAAAGTTTAAGAGTGATCGAAGGAAAACCATGGAAAGATGTACAAAATTTTGATTTGCGTAGCTTGCCTGAACGTGTGTCATTTGTTGTACAAAGCCAAGAACATCGTTTTGTAAATGCCAATAATGCTGATTTGTTGGGAAATAATGCCCCTAAAGTCATTTGGTTTGGCAATGGTGAGGCGAAACCTGTCAAAATTCAAATGTATTATGATCAAAAGCCAATTGGTGCTTTGATTGATTTGGATTATTTGGGAAAAGTCACAGATGAAGAATAAAAAAATGAAGTGTGATTCCTTATCTCGTACTCAGGCACAATATGGTTTTACTGATGCTTTTTCATTCAATATCATTTTTAGACGTCCGACACCATCAAGCCGTGTGCACTTGAATCGTATTTTAGGGTTTACCCTCATTGAGGTTGTGGTGGCATTGGCAATTTTTGCGGTGGCTGCCATGGCACTCACCAAAGTTGCGATGCAATATACCCAGTCTACAGCAAACGCGATTTTAAGAACAAAAGCGCAATTTGTGGCACAAAATCAAGTCGCGTTGATGAAAATTAATCAAGCGAAATTGACAGGAACCCAGTCTGAACAAATTACGTCGCAAGGTGAAACCTGGCAAGTCGATAAAAAAGCTGAAAGCACGATCAGTCCAAACATTCAAAAAATAGAGATCCAAATTAGTTTATATAATCCTGAAACTCATAAAGTGGAAGCAGGTATTACCAATGCTGTGTTTTTTAACAATCCACAAAAAAATGTTCAATCCTAGTTTGAGTGTATTTCATGTCTAATCAAACAAAAACACAAGGATTTACATTGATTGAACTGATGGTTGCCATTGCAATCTTTGCTGTTTTGGCGGCGTTGGGTTGGAAAATTTTTGATTATCTAAATAAAGTCAAAGAACGAAATGCGATGCATGAGCAAAATTTGGGACAACTACAAGAAGCATATCAGCAAATGCAACGCGATACCTTGCAAATTATTCCTGTAACAGCGAGTATGGGACAACAAATATTGCCTGCATTGCAACTCGATCAGCAGAAATTGAGTTTTAGTAAAACAGGGATGACTGATCCTTTGAAGCAGGGACTTGCCAGTTTTGAGCGCGTTGAATATGTTTATAGCGCACAAGATAAAAAATTATATCGTTTGAAATATAGCAATTTGAATTTATCTGCTGCTGCACAGCCTTTATCGAGTGTACTGCTCAACGATGTCGATCAATATCAGGTCAGTACGCTAAACCCGAACGAAGGTGAGCGGTGGCCTGATGAAAATGCCTTTAATGAGCGTCAATTACCACGAGGCATTAAAATTAAAGTGATGATCCGTGATGTTGAATATGAGTGGATTTTTAGTTTATTAGATACTGAGTTTTTGCGTGAGCAAACGAGTGCGAGTACACCTGTCAATAATGGATCATGATTTGAGAAAAATATGAAGCAGCAAAAAGGAATCGCATTAATTACCATTTTGGTCATGGTGGCTTTAGCAACTATTCTTGCTGCAAGTATTGCTAAACGCCAATATGCTGCTAATGAAAATACCGCAGTATTGATGCGTCAAAATCAAGCATTGAATTATGCCAAAAGTGCTGAAGATTTTTTTTCCGAATTATTGATTCAAGATGCACAAAACAGTCCAAATACGGACAATTTGCAAGAAAATTGGGCAAAGCCAATGCCTGCCTTTCCTATTGAAGGTGGTTTTATCACAGGCACACTCAAAGATGAGTCTGGAAAATTTAATTTAAATAGCTTATTTACAATAGATGGAAAAGTGAATGAGGAAAATAAAGTCTATTTTGAGCGTATTTTAGTCCGTGTAGGCTTAGCTGCGGAAATTAGCCAAGCGGTGATCGATTGGCAAGATCAAGATGATCTTCCTATGGGGGCGATGGGTGCGGAAAGTAATTATTACAACGGCTTACAACCCTCATATTCTGCGGCAAATCGTCCATTTTTTAGTGTGGAAGAATTGAAACTTGTACGAGGCTTTGAAGGCACGAAATACGACTTAATCCAACAATATGTGTCTGCATTACCTGATGTGACGAGTAAAATTAACATCAATACTGCACCTGCCTTAGTTTTGGCTGCATTAGACCCCAAACTCGATGTTGCAAGTGTCGCAAGCTTACAAAAACAAAAGCTCGAAAAAATGGAAAACTTTAATAGTGTGCAAGATCTATTGGGTGTTGATGCATTTAAAAGTATAGACCCTGCAAACAAAGCCATGGCAGAAAAAGTTTTTGATGTAAAAAGTGGTTATTTTAAAGCAGAAATCGAAGTGGCATTAAACAATCGAAATCGTCAAATGAGTAGTTATTTGATGCGTAAAAACAATACAGTGGTCGTGTATGCTCGTAGTTTGGCACCATTTTAAATTCAATACTAAATTGTTGGACAATATCACCACATGCGATTGTAAAATAAAATATGCTGATAAAATCACGAAGAGCAGGGGATGAATCTGATGATTTTTTGTTTATACCTTTTGCCTATTGCAATGAACGTTAAAATTAATCCTCAGCGTCAGTGTTTTGCTTTATAATCAAATTTCTTCACTATTCTTTTTGTAAAATTTGACACATGTTAATTCGTAAGTTATTTAAATTTGAAAATGCACATATTGTGCGTAACTGTACCTCGGATCGTTGTAAACGTTCGATTCATGGCCACAGTTATAAAGTAGAATTGTTGCTTAAAGCTTCGAAGCTTGATCATGGTCAAATGGTCTATGACTTTGGGTTGCTCAAGGGTGTGATTAAAGACATTTTTGATAGTTTTGATCACGCAATTTGTTTTTGGCAAGATGATAGTGCTGAGTACATTCAAGCTTGCAAAACTTTTAGTGCGCGTTGGGTGGCTTTACCTGTATCTCCTTCAGCAGAGCAATTTTCCCGTATTTTTTTCTTTTTGGCACAGCAGGTTCTTCAATCGACCATTACTCAAAATGGCGAAGGCGATGTTGAAGTCTATTCAGTGATTGTGCATGAAACCGATACAGGCTATGCACAAAGTTTTATTGAAGATATTGAAAATGAACAAATGGGCATTTTAAGTTTAGAGGACATTGTTTTTTCAGAACAAGTTCAAGCAGAATGGCATGACCCTGAAATGTATGAGAACCTGAAAAAAGGTTTGAAATTTCAAAATCCTACGGTAGATTTACAAGTTAAATTGTAATTTTTTATAGCGTTATAAATGAGATCAAAATTTAGATCGAAAATGGATTGGCTTCAGGGCTAAGAGTAAATGAGGGATTGAACACAGTGCAATTCACTGAACAAGAGCAAGCAAAATTAAATCAAGTTCGCTTGGATGAAAGTTGGAAAGCAGGTTTGGCTGAGTTTTTAGTGGGTCCAAAGATGGATCATTTACGTGCATTCTTAAAATCACAATTTGCTGAAAATAAACAAATTTATCCTGAAAACTCCCTAATCTTTAATGCATTGGATACAACACCTTTGCATAAAGTTAAAGTGGTGATCTTGGGGCAAGATCCTTATCACGGCCCAAATCAAGCGCATGGTTTGAGTTTTTCAGTACAAAAGGGGGTTGCATTACCTCCATCTTTGCGTAATATCTTTCATGAATTGCATAATGACCTCGGCATTGCGGTGTCAAAACATGGCGATTTAACTCGATGGGCAGAACAAGGTGTACTTTTACTCAATAGTGTATTGACCGTCGAAGCAGGGAAACCGACTTCACACCAAAAACAAGGTTGGGAAGAATTCACCGATACTGTGATCGATGTGATTAATGAGCAGTGTACCCATGTCGTGTTTATCTTGTGGGGTGCTTATGCACAACGTAAAGGACAACGTATAGACCAAGAAAAACATCTCGTATTAAAAGCCGCCCACCCTTCACCTTTGGCAGCAAATCGTGGTGGTTTTTTTGGTTGTAAGGTATTTTCCAAAACAAATAATTATCTGAAACAAAATGGCATTGAGCCAATAGACTGGCAGCTGGACGCATGACAAATTCTCCCGAAAGTAATCTCTATCATCCTGATTTAATTATTGAAGAAGCAGCCAATGGTTGGCGTGTAATTCGATTAAATCGTCCAAAATCGTTGCATGCCTTGGATGAGTCCATTGTTGCAGCTTTATTAAAATTATTTGAAGATTTTCATACAGATGATCAAGTTAAAGCAATTTGGTTAGATTCAACTACACCTAAAGCATTTTGTGCAGGTGGTGATGTACGAAAATTACGCCAACTTGTGATTAATAATGAAGTTGATGTAGCCAATCAATTCTTTAAAACAGAATATGCACTTGACTTACTTTTACATGACTATGCTAAACCCATCGTGGTTTGGGGTGAAGGTTATGTGATGGGCGGTGGTTTAGGCTTGTTTATGGCTGCCCCTTTCCGTTTAGTTACCCCTTACTCACGTTTAGCGATGCCTGAAGTCAATATTGGTTTATATCCTGATGTTGGTGCGACACGCTTCCTTGCAGATCGTGGGCCTGTTGGTTTGTTTACAGGTTTAACGGGATCGATTATGACTGCGGCAGGTGGTTATGGGATTGGTTGGGCGACCCATATTTGTGATGCACAGCGTGATGTCGTATTACAAAAGCTTATTGATATTGACTGGGATCATTATCCTGCGGGTGATTTTCGCGCATTGGATGACACCTTAAACAGTTTACACCGTCCAGTATCGCCTGGTCCTTTGCAAAACTCGTTGGATGTGATTCATAGTGTTTGTCGTGGTGTGAACTTTCAACAAGATTATGATGCAATTATTGGTTTGAGTGAAGCGCGTAGTGATTGGTTACGTCAAGCCAGCGAGAACTTGCAAAAGGGGTCACCAAGTACTGCTGCACTGACTTGGTTGTTATGGCAATGGGGGCGTCAAGTTCATCCATGGAGTGAAGTGTTTGAGTTAGAAGCACAAATTTCTGATTGGAAGATCCGTCATCCTGATTTTGTGGAAGGTGTTCGTGCACGTTTGGTGGATAAGGATTTATCACCTGAATGGCAAGAAGTTGAATCAATGACGCTCAAAGGTATTCTTGCAAGTCATCCACCGATCACAACGATCGAAAGCTGGAATGCATTACTTCGTCATTATGATGTTATTGCATGATTGTTTAAATGAGCGAAACACAAAAAATACAAGATGAATATTGGATGCAGCAGGCTTTCGAGCAGGCTGCATATGCTGCAACTCAGGGTGAAATCCCTGTAGGTGCAGTGCTTGTGAGTCAAAATCAAATCATTGGGCAAGGCTACAATACGCCTATTTCCGCTCATGATCCAACCGCCCATGCTGAGATTCAAGCGATTCGCCATGCGTGTTTCAGTATTCAAAATTATCGCTTACCTGATGATGCGACTTTATATGTGACCTTAGAGCCTTGTACCATGTGTGTAGGGGCATTAATTCACGCACGTGTGCAACGTGTGGTATTTGCTGCAACTGAGCCTAAAGCAGGGTCTTTGGTGAGCAGTCGCCAACTTTTGGACAATGGTTATTACAATCATATTTTTCAATTCGAAGGTGGATGTTTGCAAGAACAGTGTTCAAATCAATTGTCTGAGTTTTTTAAGATGCGTCGTGAGCAAAAAAAGCAGCAACGTTTACACGAAAAGTCATTAAAAGATCAAATAAAGTAAGTTAAAATCATTAGACATTTGACAATCTGTATTGTCACTTTATAAAGGAAATAAAAATGAATTCAATTCAAGTAAAACAAGAGTTCAATGCACCCATTGATCAAGTCTTTGATTTGTTATCAAAACATGCGACTTATAATGTTGCTTTTGCTCCAATCCAAGTGGTACGCGTGAAAGATGCGGCTGATCCTGAACGTCCTGATGGCTTAGGGTCTATACGTCGTATGGGGCTTGGTCCGATTAAACCGATCCAAGAACAAATTACCTTGTTGGATGTAAATAAACGTATTGAATATAAATTAATCAAGAATCCTTTGATCAAACATCATATTGGAATCATTGAATTTACTGAACTTGGTGCAAATAAAACACAAGTCGACTATACGATCGAATTACAGGCACGTGCACCCTTTGTTAGTAAATTAATACTTGCACAGCTCAAACTAGCGATTACACTTGGCTTTAAGAAATTAGCAAAGTCGATGGCTTAAAACTGGAATTTCAATGACAATTCAAATTATTACGATTGATGGACCGAGTGGTTCAGGTAAAGGCACACTCGCAGCAAAGTTAGCAGCGCATTATCAGTTTCACTTGTTAGATTCAGGGGCGATCTATCGTTTACTTGGATTGTCATTACATAAAAATAATCTGCTAGATGCTTTAAATGATGCAGATGTGTTAACGCAATGCGAGAAAATTGCAACAAATTTAGACATTAAGTTTGTCAGTGAACAAAACTCAGCGACACAAGTGTTTTTAGATGATGAAAATGTCACTGAAACTATTCGTACTGAACGTGTTGGTGAATTTGCTTCAAAAGTCGCAGCAATTCCTGTGCTTAGAACAGCGCTTTTTGCCCGTCAACGTGCATTTGCCCAAGCACCGGGGTTGGTGGCAGATGGTCGAGATATGGCGACTTCAATTTTTCCTGAAGCACAAGCAAAAATTTACTTGACTGCATCGGCAGAGTCACGTGCGACACGCCGTCTAAAACAGTTGCAGGCGATGGGCTTGGATGTTAAAATAAACGACATTTTAGCTAACATACAGGCACGTGATAAGCGTGATATGGAGCGTACAGTCGCTCCATTGAAGCCAGCACAAGATGCATATATTATTGATAGTTCTACATTAAATATCGATGAAGTATTCAAATTGATGACTGATTTTATCGATGCACAGTTAGCGAAATAACAAATTCAGTGGAAGCATAGCTTGATCAGTTTATACGGACTATGTGGAGACTTAACTAAACCGGCCTTGTCTGATCCAAGACCGCTGACTTTTCTAGGTATATCATGACCGAATCTTTTGCAGCCCTCTTTGAAGAAAGCGAATTAAACCTCAACGTTGAAAAGGGTGCAGTCATCCAAGGTATCGTTGTTAGTATCGATTCTGACTGGGTAACTGTTGATACTGGCCTTAAATCTGAAGGCGTTGTATCTCGTGCTGAATTTTTAAACGAACAACGTGAACTTGAAGTTCAAGTTGGCGATACAGTAGATGTTGTTGTTGAAGCGCTTGACAACGGTATGGGTCAAACAGTTTTATCACGTGAAAAAGCAAAACGTGCTGAAACTTGGACTAAACTTGAAAAAATCTTTGAAGACGGCGAAATCGTTACTGGTGTTATCTCTGGTAAGGTTAAAGGCGGTTTCACTGTTGACATCGGTCCTGTTCGTGCGTTCTTACCAGGTTCTTTGGTAGACACTCGTCCAATCCGTGACACGACTCACCTTGAAGGTAAAGAGTTAGAATTCAAAGTCATCAAACTTGATGCTAAACGTAACAACGTTGTTGTATCTCGTCGTGCTGTTATGGAAGCTGAATCTTCAGCTGACCGTGAAGCGCTTCTTTCTCAATTGGAAGAAGGCCAAACAGTTACTGGTACAATCAAAAATCTTACTGACTACGGTGCTTTCGTTGACCTTGGCGGTATTGATGGTCTTCTTCACATCACTGATATGGCTTGGAAACGCATCAAGCACCCTTCAGAAGTTGTTGAAGTGGGTCAAGAAGTTACTGTTAAAGTACTTAAATTTGACAAAGAACGTAACCGTGTTTCTCTAGGTCTTAAACAACTTGGTGAAGATCCATGGTTAGCGATCATGAACCGTTATCCTAAAGGTTCTATCGTTAAAGCACGTGTAACTAATTTAACTGACTACGGTTGTTTCGCTGAAATCGCTGAAGGCGTTGAAGGTTTAGTACATGTTTCTGAAATGGACCACACAAACAAAAACATCCACCCATCTAAAGTTGTTCAGATTGGTGATGAAGTTGATGTTATGGTTCTTGAAGTTGATGAAGAACGTCGTCGTATTTCTCTTGGTATCAAACAAACTCGTGCTAACCCATGGGAAGAGTTTGCTAAAGCTCATGAGAAAGGTGAAAAAGTTTCTGGTACGATCAAATCTATCACTGACTTTGGTATCTTCATTGGCTTAAACGGTGGTATCGACGGTTTAGTTCACTTGTCTGATATTTCTTGGAACGAACAAGGCGAAGAAGCGATTCGTCGTTACAAGAAAGGCGACACAGTTGAAGCAGTTATCTTGTCTGTAGATGCAGAAGGTAACCGTATCAGCCTTGGCGTTAAACAATTGAACAGCGATCCATTCAATGACTTCTTAGCTGCTAACGAACGCGGTGCGTTGGTTAAAGGTACAGTAACTGCAGTTGATGCTAAAGGCGCAACTGTTAAGTTAGCTGACGAAGTTGAAGCTTCTTTGAAAGCATCTGAAATCAACCGTGATCGCGTTGAAGATGCAACTAAATTCTTAGAAGTTGGTCAAGAAGTTGAAGCGAAAATCATCAACGTTGACCGTAAATCTCGCTCTATCAACTTGTCGATCAAAGCGAAAGACGAAGCTGAAGAGAAAGAAGCGGTTGCAAACTTGAAAACAACTACAACTGCTCAAGACAATGGTCCAAAAACTATTGGTGACTTGATCAAAGCTCAAATGAATCACTAAGTTGCTGTAAAAAAGTATTATTAAATGTAATTAATTAATACTTTTTATACAAATACTGTAAAAGGTAGCGTAGTATACGATCACTGCGCTACCTTTTTGTATTTAAAAAGGATATTATTTGAAGCAAGGCTAAATAGCATTAAAATGAATTGAGGTCGTAGATGACAACTGAAGCTCTAAACAAATCTGACTTAATAGAAAGAATTGCACTTAAAAATCCACATTTGGCTGAGCCATTGGTGGAAGAAGCAGTGAAGATTATGATAGATCAAATGATTGCATCACTATCAGGAGATGATCGTATCGAAATTCGTGGTTTTGGTAGTTTTGCTTTACATCATCGTGAGCCACGTGTGGGACGTAACCCAAAAACAGGTAAATCAGTTGAGGTTGCAGCGAAAGCAGTACCACATTTTAAACCTGGTAAAGCATTACGTGACGCAGTAAACGAATCTGCAAATAAATAAAATTCGAATGGGGTGTTTATGCGCTTTATTTTAGGTTTACTTTTGGTCGCAGTGTTTGTTTATTCTCTAGCACTGGTACTGATCAATGGAACTGAGTTACCTGTGGATTTATGGTTTACTCAAGTGCCTGCAATGCGTTTGGGTTTATTGTTGTTGTTAACATTAGCCATTGGTATTGTATTGGGGTTGTTGATCGGTGTGCAGATTTTCCGAGTATTTCAAAATAATTGGGAAATTCGCAGATTACGTAAAGATATTGATCATTTACGTAAGGAGCAAATCCAAAGCGCTCAATTGGCTGCAGCGGAAGCCGCAGCAAGTGTGCGTCATGAAAAAACAGTGATGGATGTTTATCCAGAAGATAAAAATTCTAAGCCATTATAATTTTATCAACCCTCAATCATGATAATAATGAAAGATTGAGGGTTTTATCATTTCTGCATTCTAATAATTATTCGAATAATCACCAAGTAAAGTATTAATTCTTTGTACTCATCAGGATTATCTCTATAATAAGGCACCTTATTGTGATGGAAAGAATCTCTTGAGTATTATTGTTGCCTTAGACGCCAAAAGCCAATATGACGCATTAACAATCGCTGATCAGCTAGATCCATCACTTTGTCGTTTGAAAGTGGGTAAAGAACTTTTTACACATGAAGGTTCATCTATTGTTAAAGCATTGCATGATCGTAACTTTGAAGTATTTCTAGATTTAAAATTTCATGATATTCCAAATACTACAGCACAAGCTGTATGTGCTGCGGGAGACATGGGGGTTTGGATGGTGAATGTACACGCGTCAGGTGGTCGTAAAATGATGGAAACCTGTGTTGAGCGTTTACAAGCAGGGAACTATAAAACTCAATTGATTGCTGTAACAGTATTAACTTCAATGGGACGTGAAGATTTACGTGATATTGGTTTGGATATTGAGCCTTTTGAGCAAGTGAAACGTTTAGCAAAATTGACCAAAGACAGTGGTTTAGATGGTGTTGTGTGTTCTGCACAAGAAGCGAAAATGTTGCGTGAAGAATTAGGTCAAGATTTTTCTTTGGTTACACCAGGTATTCGGCCAGTAGGTTCAAATGCGGATGATCAAAAGCGTATTGTGACCCCAAAACAAGCGATGTTAGATGGTTCTACACATTTGGTGATTGGTCGTCCAATTACTCAATCTGAGAATCCAAGTCAAACGTTGAAAGATATTTTGGTGACATTGTAATCGTTCTGATTTGGTATACAGTTATTTTGCAGAAAGCCTTTCAATCGAAAGGCTTTCTTGTTTATGATGAAATTGTAAATTGATCTATGAGACAAATAAAATGACTGATCAAAATTTATCAATGAATGATACACCACAATATGTGATCGACAATCTGCAACAACTTTCAGAAGAAGCTATACAAGAGGAAGAACATGCTCAAAATGGAAATAATGAATGGGGTTCAGATATTGACGCTGTTGAGTGGGTTAGAGCGTTTTTGAATGCATTAAAAAATTTTTGAGTGGGTGATATTTACTTTAGTGTGTGTTTCTATTGGTGCTAGTTCAAGTTGCATATTTCTCATTTTTTGAATCTAGTTCTGAATTTTGGTTAAAAAAAGAAATCACCATCATTGGTGATTTTTTTTCTACTTATAGGCTTGAAAAACTATAAAGCTGCCAAAATACTTACAGCAATAGGTGCGAGTACCGAGAGAACAAAACCACTGACCATGGCATGCGGTATAAACTCGTTGCCACAGGCTTGTTTAACCATGGGTAAAGTCACATCCATTGCGGTTGCACCTGCAGAAGAAATAGCAGAACGTGGATAACGCCAACCGATCATATACATAAATAAAATGGCGAAAATTTCACGGAATAAATCATTAATTAAGGCAATACTGCCGAGATGAGCATTTCTCAATTCAGTGACCACGATTCCTGTCATAGAGTAAAAACCATAACCTTGTGACAACATGATCAAATCTTTTAAGTTGATGTTATTGATCATTAAAGAACACAGGACAGCACCTAAAATAGAACCGATAATACAACCTATGGGTACAAGTAATATTTTCCAGTTTAGCCAAGAGCGATCTAATGGAGAGTAAGCGAGATCTAAACCAATCAGCAGCATGAAGACGAGTAGTAAATACCATGTGCTGATCTGTGGTTGATAGTCAAAATAAGCAAATAATTCAGATAAACCATAGCCTAAAGCTAAGGCGATAAAAGCATAGCTAATATTGATTAATGAACCCATCAACAGTTCTGCTGAAACTTTACCTTGTGTAGGTTGAAAGCCAATCACTTTAAATAATATATAGCAGCATAGAAATGCCCCTACCGATGTTGCTAAAGCAATGCTAATGGCATCACTCACAATTTGTGCAGGTTCGGCGATGCTATGAAGGGTTTGTGCGAACTCAATGGCAATGGCAATCAATAAGATATAAGTAAAATAAGGCAGAATTTTAAAGGCGATAGTTTCTAGCCAAACGGGTAATCGACGTGCCAGAATAAAACCTAAAAATAAACAAAATAAAAGTTGGAAGATCAGCCAAAGAGATTGCATAAAAATGGGCAAATAGTCACTATTTGCCCATTATAGCTGAAGTTTTAAGCAGCACGTGTGCTTTTATTAGACATTTGTTTTTGACCTAATAATAAATAATCGCTAGCGTTAACTGTTCGAGTCTGTAGCCAGAATTTCCATGTATACGTTGGCCAAAGTGAGAAGTTTTTGCCACCATCTTGTTGATACCAACTCACACATCCAGACTGCCAAACAGTGCCTTTGAGTTGTTCTTGAACACGTTCATTAAATGAATCTTGTACTTCAGGTTTGATGGTGATTGCTTGAGTTTGAGTTTTATTAACCAATTGAATGAGTTGTAAAATATATTGCACTTGTGATTCGATCATGAAAATCACAGAATTATGACCAAGTATGGTATTTGGTCCTAACAATTGGAATAAATTAGGGAAATTTTTGGTTGTAATTCCATAATAGCTTTCTGCACCATCTTTCCATGCATCTTTGAGTTCAATACCATTTAAACCATAACATTCAAATGATTTTAGATAAATACGCGGGTCGGTAATAAAACCTGTACCATAAATTAAGCAATCAATTGGACGTTCTTTACCATCTTTGGTGATGATGCTGTTTTCAGTCACTTCTTGAATCGTATCGGTGATGAGTTCTACATTGTCACGGTTAAAGGTTGGGAAATATTTATTAGAAATCAGAATACGTTTACAGCCCATGACATAGTCTGGAGTCAGTTTTTTCGCAACAGCTTTATCTTTTACTTGAAATTTAATAAAAGCTTCAGCCAATTTTTGCCCATATTTCATGATTTGTGGTTGTACAATCGGAACGACGCGCGATTCATTTGACCAATATAAACGTGCACGATGTAACTTTCTAAACCATTCAAAACGTTTAAATAGATGTTGATCTAAAGCATTATAAGCACGTTCATCGCGTGGAATTACCCATGCTGCTGTGCGTTGCAACACATAAAGATTTTTAACTTTGGCTGCGATTTCGGGAATATATTGGATCGCACTACCACCTGTGCCAATCGATGCTACATTTTTCTCATTTAAATTATATTGGTGATTCCATTGTGACGAGTGGAAAACTTCACCTTTGAACTTTTCAATGCCTTTAATTTTTGGAATCTGTGGGACATGCAAAGGACCTGAAGCAAAAATAACAAATTGTGCCTCAATTTTTTGTCCATTTTTTAGCACTAAATGCCAATGACATTGTTGTTCATCGTAGCGTGTTGAAATGACTTCTTGATTAAATTGGATGTATTTTTTTAGCTGATATTCTTTTATCAGGTCTTGGATATAATCAAAAATCTCAGGCGCTTCAGCATAACGTTTTGACCAGTCTTTCTTCGGTGCAAATGAGAGCGAATACATGTGTGATTGTACATCACAAGCAGCTCCCGGATATTGATTTTCACGCCATGTACCACCGACATCATCGGCTTTTTCTAGAATGATAAAATCATGAATATTGGCTTGTAGTAAACGAATAGCCATCGCTAAACCACCAAAGCCTGCGCCAATGATCGCAATTTGTGTGGATTGGGTCGGTTGTTGATGATTGATCGTGTTTGTTGCACACATTTTTTAAATCCAGTTTTTTTGATTTTGTTTAGGTTAATGAAATTTTTTAGACAGTAATATGATTATAGCAACAGAAAAATTGATCAATTCGGCAATTTTCAAATCAGTAATAGTGTAGTAAAAAATAGCCAGTAAAAAATATTGTAATGAAGATGAAAAGATCGATACTTGGTTTGATGTACTTAATTCAGGGCATGCGTAATGCAGGTATTGATGTGGATGCACGTCTTGCAAGTATTGGTATCCAGTCTGATGCCCTTGAACCCAGTTCAATTATTCATCCGAGTTTAGAATGGGATATTCAAAAAGTCATTGGGCAAGGCGTTAAGCCTGAAACTGGGGTATTTATTGGACAGCACTATGCTTTAGCGGGTTATGGTCCTTTGCTCATGTTGTTGGTGACGTGTCAGACGGTTGGTGATGCAATCAAAAATGGTATTCATTTTCAAGGTTTAACACATTTATATGGCGTTTTAAATTTGATAGAAAACCAATATCAAGTTGCTTTAAGCTATCAACCTATTGATCTCACGACTGATATGGGATTGTTACGGGCACAATGTGAAATTTCAGGAACATATAAGTTTTTACAAGATATTTATAAAATGATGGGTTTGCCTACTCCAAATATACGTATTGAGTTACCTTTTGCTCAACCTAAAGATGCTGAAACTTTGAAACAGTTTCAGGATTATTATGGTGCGGACTTACACTTTGGTGGTAAGGCGGCTGCATTTGGGTTAGATAAATATGTACTCGATGTTAAAATTCCATCTGCGGATCAGATGACCAATCGTATTTATGAGGTTAAATGTGTTGAAGAGATTCAGCGTTTAAGTGATGTTGAAAATGAGACACCTGTATTGATTCAACGTGTAAAGGATTATTTAGAGTTACAACAAGGTGTAATGCCGACAATGGCAGAAACAGCACAGGCATTGAATTTGCCAGAACGAACATTACGCCACCAATTACAACAACTCAATACGAGTTATAAGGTGATTCGAGAGCAATTAATTAAGCATAAGGCATTGCGTCTGATTGAATATAAAGAATATTCAATTGAGATGATTGCTGAGTTATTGGGATATTCTGAACCTGCGGCATTTAATCATGCATTTAAACGTTGGTTTGGGCAAAGCCCACGCCAATATGGCAAATAAAACAATTTTCGGTATAGCAAAGATAAATTAATGAGAAAGTCTTATTTATCAGTTTGTAATTTTCGCTATACTTCCATCAGCCCCTAAAAGTATTCGTAATATGTTAGACAAAAAATCAGCACATAGCACCGCATTTACACCCGTATCTCCTGCTGAGCGTTATGCTCAAGCTTTGTCATCTGGGCAATTTTTACCCGATGAAGCACAGGCGCAAGCAGTGCATGAGCTAGATCGTGTTTGGCAAGAACTTATTCAACGTTATAAAGCTTCTAAAAAAGCATTTCGTCGTTTTCGCCGCCAGACCTCACCTAAAGGTGTCTATATGTGGGGTGGTGTAGGGCGTGGAAAAACGTGGTTGATGGATCAATTCTATGAGTCAATTCCATTTCGCCGTAAAACCCGTATGCATTTTCATCACTTTATGCAGTATGTGCATAAAGAGTTAAATAAGCTTTCAGGTCAACGTAATCCACTCGATTTGGTCGCAGATCAAATTTATAAAGATGCTGTAGTGATTTGTTTTGATGAATTTTTTGTGTCAAACGTTACAGATGCAATGATTCTTAGTGATTTATTTCAAAAACTATTTACACGCGGTATTACGCTGATTGCAACATCAAATATTGCACCCGATGGTTTATATAAAAATGGTATTCATCGTGATCGTTTTCTGCCAACCATTGAAATGGTCAAGAAAAACTGTGTGATTTTAAATGTTGATGCAGGTGTAGACTATCGTTTACGTGTATTAAAACAAGCACAATTGTTTAAGTCACCTTTAAATGATGAAAATACGGCATGGATGGCTGAGCGCTTTAATGCTTTAGTCTTGTCACAATCGGTGTCTAAAAGTTCGATCATCATCAATAATCGTGAAGTTGAAACGTTAGGGCATACTGAAGATGTATTGTGGTGTGAGTTTCGTGAACTATGTATGAAGCCGCGTAGTCCATCTGACTTTATTGAAATTGCCAATATTTATAATACGGTTTTAGTCAGTAATGTCCCGCATTTGGATGATTTGTTGTCAGAAGGAACGCGTCGTTTTATTTATTTGGTCGATGAGTTTTATGATCGTGGGGTGAAATTATTACTGACTTCAGCAGATTCGATCATTGAGATTTATGAGGGTGAAAAATTAGCATTTGAAATTGAACGTACTCGTTCACGTTTGTTAGAAATGCAATCAGATGAATATTTACAGTCTGAACATCGCCAGATTCAAGGCAAAGAATTACAAGTGGAATAAGTACGTTACATCTTATTCAGCACTCGCCAGAGTGCTTTTTTTTGTTCAATGAAACAGATTGTTCACAAGCTTTTATCGACATTGTGTATTTTTCATGGCTTAATCGGGGGATGAAAAAAAGTATATTGACATTAAAATGATCAAATAAATGACCTTTTCGGCACTTAAGTCTAATTTCGACATTTTAAAAACTTTATACACTGTGGAAAGAGTATTCAAATTGTTGATGTTATTCACTTCTTGAACTGTATTTAATTGGATGATATCGGTATGTATTCAATTTAAAATGCTTACTATTTAGGAATGTGATATTACTATTCAGCAAGGTATAAATCGGTATACTAAGAATCTCTTGTTATAAAAAGTAGCAATATCAGGAAAGACAATGACTGCACGTATTCAAAAAGGCAAGTTAGCGATTGCTAAAGAACTCTACGATTTTATTGAAAATGAAGCTTTACCAGGCTCAGGTCTAGACAGCGAAAAATACTGGAAAGATTTCGAGCAAGTTGTTGTCGATCTTAGTCCAAAAAATAAAGCATTATTGGCTAAGCGTGATGACATTCAAGCTAAAATTGATGAATGGCACCGCAACAATAAATTTGAACTAGAAGCTTACAAAGCTTTCTTGACTGAAATTGGCTACTTATTACCAGAAGTAGAAGATTTTCAAATCACGACAGAAAATGTTGACGAAGAAATTGCATTATTGGCAGGCGCACAATTGGTTGTACCTGTGCGTAATGCACGTTACTGCTTAAACGCTGCGAATGCACGTTGGGGCTCACTCTATGACGCACTTTACGGTTTTGACGTGATTCCAGAAGATGGTGGCGCGGAAAAAGGTAAAGGTGGCTATAACCCAGTTCGTGGTGAAAAGGTTATTGCATTTGCCAAAAATTTCTTAAATGAAACTTTCCCATTGGCAAATGGTTCTCATGCTGATGCAACTAAATATGCTGTTGATGGCAAAAAATTAGCTGTAACACTTAAAGATGGTTCGACTACAACATTAGCGAAAGAATCTCAATTTGTGGGTTTTAATGGTGATGAAACTGCACCAAATGAAATTGTACTTTTAAATAATGGCTTACACGTTATTATTGAAGTAGATGCAACAAGTCCAATTGGTAAAACTGATGCGGCAGGCGTAAAAGACTTAGTGCTTGAAGCTGCTGTAACAACAATTCAAGACTTAGAAGACTCAATTGCTGCAGTTGACGCTGAAGAGAAAGTTGAAGGTTATCGTAACTGGTTAGGCTTAATGAAAGGTACACTTTCAGAGTCTATCGAGAAAAATGGTAAAACGATTACGCGTACTTTGAATAAAGACCGTACTCATAAAAACTTGATCGGTGGTGAAACAACGCTTCATGGTCGTTCATTGATGTTACTTCGTAACGTAGGTCATTTAATGACAAATCCAGCGATCCTAGTAGATGGTGCTGAAATCTACGAAGGTATCATGGATGCATTGATTACGCCGTTGCTTACTTTTGCAGACATCAAAGGTCAAAACGAAAACAAAAACTCTCGCAAAGGTTCGATGTATATCGTTAAACCAAAAATGCACGGTCCTGAAGAAGTTGCATTTGCAGTTGAATTGTTTGAACGTGCTGAACAAGCACTAGGTTTACCTGCGAAAACCTTAAAAATCGGGATTATGGATGAAGAGCGTCGTACGTCTGTAAACTTGAAGAACTGTATTGCACAAGCAAAAGATCGTACGATCTTTATTAATACAGGCTTCATGGATCGTACAGGTGATGAAATCCATACCTTCATGGAAGCAGGTCCATTCGTTCGTAAAGGTGAAGTGAAAGGTCAAATTTGGTTCCCAGCGTACGAAAACCGTAACGTGATGATTGGTTTGCAAACGGGTTTACGTGGTAAAGCACAAATTGGTAAAGGCATGTGGCCAAAACCAGACATGCTTTTAGACATGTATAAAACTAAGATTGAACATCCTGAAGCGGGCGCAAGCTGTGCATGGGTTCCATCTCCATCGGGCGCAGTAATTCATGCAATCCATTATCACCAATGTAATGTGTCTGTACGTCAGCAAGAATTGTTGAAAACAGAAGCGTTGCCATTAGATGATTTGTTAACTCCGCCGTTAGCGACAGATACCAACTGGACTGAAGAAGAGAAAACCAAAGAACTTGAAAATAACTTACAAGGTATCTTGGGTTATGTTGTTCGTTGGGTTGACTTAGGTGTGGGTTGTTCGAAAGTTCTTGACATCAATAACGTTGGTTTGATGGAAGACCGTGCGACACTGCGTATTTCTTCTCAGCACGTTGCGAACTGGTTACGTCACGGTATTGTGACCAAAGAGCAGGTTGAAGAAGTATTTAAGCGTATGGCGAAGATTGTGGATGAGCAAAATGCAAACGATCCACTGTACACACCAATGGCACCAAGTTTTGATGGCTTTGCTTATCAAGCCGCTTATGACTTAGTGTTCAAAGGTGCTGAGCAACCATCTGGTTATACAGAGCCATTGCTTCATGCTTACCGTTTAAAATTGAAAGGCTATACAGGTGACTAATCTGTAAGCGATTAAAAACCCTGACTTGTCAGGGTTTTTTTATTTGAGCGTATTAAAATGCTGATCGCTTAGATTAAGAACATATAGAAATTTATTTAACCATACCCAGTATTGCGGTTTGTGTTTTGCATACTTTGGTGGCTTCTTCTTTACCCATTTTATTTACTTCATCTTCAAAAGCCTTTTTCTGATTATTAATTGCTTCTTCAGGAATACCACTGGTTTTGGCCATTTTTTCAATCTGTTGCCATGATTCTTCACATTCTTTTGGCATTTTATTGCTGCTACAGGCGCTCAAAAGTAAACTGCTGATCGTTAGGGCAAAATAGATTTTTTTCATTGTTTTAGCTCGATTTTGTAAAATGATATAAAATTTAAATGATGATGTAATAAATCAAAAGAATTATTCAACACATTAACATAATGAAAAAAGAGCTGTAAATGACAGGTATTAAAAAAGGCATTCATTTTGAATGCCTTTTTGTGTCATCCATGACTATTGAATCGGTGGATGTTGAAGTTCATTTAGCTCTTTACGACTAAAGCCTCGCGAGATGAGAACTTTCTTAATGCCAAGAATCGTATCTTCGTCTTTCGCTTGAGATAAAGCCAAAAGAAGCTGATCATTGGATTTACAAGAGCAATCATTTTCCACGCAAGCAATCTGATTTTTATGCTCATTTTGCTGCGCATCTTTTGTAAACAGCTTTTGCCAAAAACTCATAGAGCCTTCTAATGCAACCAAACATAGCTTGAAATATAGTGGGTTTAAAATAAAATACAAGCTATGCGAAGGTCGAGCTTGAATAAAAAACATGAATTTTAACGATTATAAAGTAAAAATTTAACGGAATGATGACAGGTTTTTTTGCATTAAAAAATTAAGCCATTGATAAGCAATATAAATATTCGTGTTTATAAAATAGGCTACATGCGTGTAGCCTAAGTTACCATTGAAATAAGTTGTTTAAATTTTTTCTAGCAATACGCCTGATTCAATATGATGTGTGTATGGAAATTGGTCAAATAAGGCGAATTTTTGGATTTTATGGGTTTGACTTAAGATTTCTAAATTTTCAAATAACGTGTCAGGGTTACATGAAATATAAAGAATACGCTCAAAACCCTGTATTAATTTTAAGGTGTCTAGGTCTATCCCTGCACGTGGTGGGTCGACAAAAACAGTGTCAAAGTCATAACTTGAAATATCGATTTCAGCTTCTTGTAAGCGACGGAACTCACGTTCACCTTGATAAGCTTGGGTAAATTCTTCTGCAGACAAACGCGCAACTTGGATATTATTAATTTGATTTTGTTCAATATTCCACTGTGCAGCATAAACGGAAGACTTTGCCAGTTCTGTTGCGAGTACACGGCGGAAACGTAAAGAAAGGGGAAGGGTAAAATTGCCATTACCACAATACAGTTCGAGCAAATCACGTTCAGACTGTCGAGCTGCATCACATGCCCACTCCAACATGTCTTGGCAAACATGTGCATTGGGTTGGGTAAAACTGCTTTCGATTTGCTTATATTTAAATTTACGTTCAAATACTTGCAATTCTTCAACTACAAATTCATCGCTGAGAATCATTTTTTGACCACGGCTGCGACCAATAATTTTAATATTCAGTTTTTCTGCAAGTTGTTTGGCTAAAGCTTCCCATTCTTCATTGAGTGGGGCACGATACACTAGAGACACAAGCATTTCGCCATTTAAAGTTGCAAGGAAATGCACCTCAAATAAACGTTTAGACAAGATGTCGCTGCTTTTTAATTCAGCCAATAAAATGGGCATTAGCGTGTTAATGCTTTGGTCGGCAATCGGAAATTCATTAATGCGAATCACCTTTTTTTGCTGATCTGCATCACGTTCAAACATGGCATAGAACATATCATCTTCGGTATGCCAAATTCGGAATTCTGCACGCATACGAAAGTTTTGTTCAGGAGAAGCAAAAACTTCTAATTCTGGTGGATTGAATTTGCTAAATTGATTGCGAATACGCTCAATTTTGGCATCGAGCTGAAGCTGATAAGTGGAAGTCATATAAATTCGAAAAGACAAGTTTAAAGCAGTGAGAATGGTAACAAAGTTTAGTCAAATTAGCTGCAATAAACTGCGATTCAAAATCAGTAAACACTATCTTTTTGTTAAATGTTCAACTAAATAGTCGATAAATACTCGTACAGCAGGCAATAAGCCACGGCGAGAAGGATAAACGGCATGAAAAATCCCTTGTGGTACTTTCCAATTAGGTAAAACTCTTACTAATTGTCCTGTTGCCACATAGTCCTCGACCATAGAGTCAGGCAAAAGTACTACACCACAATTTTGACTGGCAAGTTTTGCGAGCATCAGTAGATCAGAACCCATGATGACAGGGTTGATCTTCACTTTCTTCTGATGGCCTTCTTCATCATGCAATACAATTTGTTGGTCAATATGTTCATCCATCATACTTAAAGTACGATGTTCAGATAAATCTTCAGGTTTTTTTAACAGACCAAACTCATTTAAATAGGCTTGGCTTGCGAATAAATGCTGTTCAATCTGTTCAAATTTTCGTAATACTAAATTTGGATCATCATCAAGATTGTCACGTACACGTAAAGCGAGATCAATGCCTTCATTGATAATATCGACACGGCGATTGCTGACTAAAAGTTGTACCTTAATCTCGGGATAATTTTTTAAAAAATTTGGTAAAATGCGGGCAATCTCATTTTGTGCAATGGAAACGGGAACACTCACTTTAATTAAACCGCGAGGCTGTTCACTGAGATGATCGACTAAATCATGTGCTGATTGTGCCGCATTCATCATCACTTGGGCATAACGGTAAATATTCATACCAATTTCAGTCACAGCAAAATGTCGAGAACTGCGTTGAATTAAGCGTACATTTAAGCTTTCTTCTAGGTTATAGACACGGCGGCTGAGTTTTGATTTAGGAATATCTGTTGCCCGTTCTGCTGCACTAAATCCACCATGTTCAACAACCAAGGCAAAACAGTAAAAATCATCTAAATCAGAGAGCATTAATGATTCCAAAAATATGAGAATGATGTATTTTAAAAATAATGAGTGATTACATGTCAATGCATAAAATATGTAGGAATTGTCGTTTCATTTTAAAATATGAATGCTGACCTACAGACTCTACACTATAAAAATGTATGGATTACAACATTTCAGAACGCAATATAGCATGAACCTTCTTATATTCTTCTAAGCGCTGTAAATCTTTTTCACTTGGATGTGGAATACGTGATAAATCCATATTGTCGTTAACATCCGCGAGTTTAACTGCACAGGCAATCGGATTTTGATGAGCGCGATATGCAGCATCAATACGGCTTTCACCTGATTTTTTGGTTAAAGCAAGAATGGCATCAATAATTTCTTGCTCAAATCCCAAAGAGATTAAATCGACGATGGTTGTATCGGTATCCTCTAAAATATCGTGCAATACCGCGACGATTTGTTGTTGTGGTGTTTTAACTTTGAGCATCAAACGCAATGGGTGAAAAATATACGGTTGATTCCCTTTGTCGACTTGTCCTGCATGTTTTTTTGCAGCGAAAGCAATGGCTTTTTCGATGGTTGACATAAAATCCTTTTGTTGATTGATCATGTAGGCGCTGTGATTCGAAAATGATAAATTGATGTGATCAATATTTCGAACTCGCGAAAAAATCGTTTAAACTAGCGTTTTATTTTGTGCTGAAAAAGATGGCTTTTCAACTGATTGAGCTCAATAATCCTGAGCAAAATGTAACATGTCCTTATTGCCAACATGCCGTTTTGGATTGGTCGCAAGAACAATATATTCAACCCTGTGAACATACTTTATTTATTGCGATGGATTTAGGCTTTGAATTTATCTCAGATTGCTTTGAGCAAAGTATGTCACGCACTGTAGATGAAATCCATGCCAATGATGAGCAAGGCATTCAGATTTTTGCTGAAATTTCACAAGCGACTTATGCCGATTATCAAATGTTTAAAATGGATTTAGGGGTAGAAGGTTTATATCGCTATATTGGCTTTAGCCCAAATGCTGTAATTTAATATTTAAGTCAGTTGAAATATGCAACAAAATATTCAAATCTGAAATCTAAGTGATTATAGATATAGAATATTTTGTTGCACACGATAGGACTATTTCGTTTGTGTTTGCGCAGCCTCTTGTACTAACCATTCTACAAATTTAGCGATTAAAGGACTTTGATGTTGTGCTGAGTAGACAAAATAATAGCAACGTACGCCTTTTAATTGAATTTTCGATGCAATAATTAACTCACCAGAGCTAAGTTCTTTTTCTAACAAGGTTTGGGGAATGAGGGCAACACCCATGCTATGTGTTGCAGCCACTGCGAGCATAGAAAAAAGCTCATGCCGTTGTCCATGTTGAGCATGGGGATGGTCATAGCCCGATACATCGAACCATTCTTTCCAAATGTTTGGACGTGTGGTTTGTTGCAGCAAAGGTAGACTGGCTATTTGTGCCGCACTCAGAGAAATATCGGTGATTTTTGTTGCTTGAAGTTCAGGAAAATACTTATAAATTAAACTTGGTGAACATACAGGTACAACTTCTTCTTTAAGCAAATAATGTGCTTTGGTATCAGGCCAATTTTCAACTTGTTGCGCCGTGCCTGTATAAATTGCGGCATCAAAAATATGTTCACTAAATAAAAAAGGTTTGGTACTGGTTTCTAAATGGATGGTAATTTCAGGATGAATCTCATTAAATTTATATAGTCGCGGCAATAGCCAACGTGTTGCAAAAGTGGGGACAACACCTAATTTGAGTGTGCCTCCTAGACCTTTATGTGAGATTAAATCTAAAGTGCTTTGTTCAATTGCGAGTAAATGAGATTTGATCGTTTGATAATATTGTGCACCTGCATGCGTGAGTGCGACACCATGGCGGGTACGGTTAAACAACGCCAAGCCTAAATAGTCTTCTAAATGTTGGATTTGTCTTGAAACGGCACTTTGAGTGAGGTGCAGCTCTTGTGCTGCAAAGGTATAACTTAAATGTTTTGCAGCAGCTTCGAAGCAGAGTAGTGCTTGTAATGATGGAATCATTCTACGCATAACCATTTCCATGCTTTTTATTTAAATAATAGATTGAAAATGCAATACAATTTAAAATAAATGCATTATCTACATATTTTGATATAGATTAATATTGTGATGAAATTCACTGTGAATCGATTGAATCTTGTGATTTATAAAAACATAAGTTATGCGAAAATGGAATATCTGGATGCAAATTAATCGTTTGAAAGAAATTTAAATTGGACATAGCATCAGATAGAAGCCAAACATATTATTTGCAGAGGACGCAATGAATCAAATGTTAAATTCAACTAAAAAATCACATGCACAATTTAATTGGCAAGACCCGTTTTTGATCGAGCAACAATTAACATCAGAAGAACGTATGATTCGAGATGCAGCACAAGCCTATGCTCAAGACAAATTGATGCCACGTGTTTTACAACAGTTTCGTCATGAGCAAACGGATGCATCTATTTTTCGTGAAATGGGGGAATTAGGACTATTGGGACCGACGATTCCTGAACAATACGGTGGTGCAGGCTTAAATTATGTGAGTTATGGTCTGATCGCACGTGAAATAGAACGTGTGGATTCAGGTTATCGTTCAATGGCGAGTGTGCAGAGCTCATTGGTCATGGTGCCGATCAATGAATTTGGTTCAGAACAGCAAAAACAAAAGTACCTACCTAAACTGGCAACAGGGGAATACATAGGTTGTTTTGGCTTAACTGAACCTGATCATGGCTCTGATCCCGGGAGTATGATTACACGTGCCAAAAAAGTGGATGGTGGTTATCGTTTAACAGGCACAAAAATGTGGATCACCAATAGCCCAATCGCAGACGTATTTGTGGTGTGGGCAAAAGAAGTGTCTGCTGAGGGCAATGTAGGCGAGATTCGAGGCTTTATTCTTGAAAAAGGATGGGAAGGGCTTTCAGCACCTGCAATACACGGCAAAGTTGGTTTACGTGCTTCGATCACGGGTGAAATTGTGATGGATAATGTCTTTGTTCCTGAAGAAAATGCCTTCCCTGAAATTCGAGGTTTACGTGGTCCATTTACCTGTTTGAATAGTGCACGTTATGGTATTGCTTGGGGAGCAATGGGTGCAGCAGAGTTTTGTTGGCATGCAGCACACCAATACACCATGGACCGTAAACAGTTTGGTCGTCCATTGGCAGCGAATCAATTGATTCAAAAAAAATTAGCAGATATGCAAACTGAAATTGCACTTGGTTTGCAAATTGCATTGCGTTTTGGTCGTATGAAAGATGAGGGGGTTGCATCAGTTGAAGGGACGTCATTGATTAAGCGTAATAACTGCGGTAAAGCACTGGATATTGCCCGTGTCGCACGTGACATGATGGGGGCAAATGGTATCAGTGATGAGTTTGGTGTCGCACGCCATTTGGTTAATCTTGAAGTGGTCAATACCTATGAAGGTACGCACGATGTACATGCACTCATTTTAGGCCGCGCGCAAACGGGTATTGCTGCATTTTGTAATTAAATCTATTTAAATCAAATTTTAAAAATTCTTTAGGGTGTTCCTCATTGAGCATCCTTAGAGCGCCTATGCCTGAAAAAAGGTCAATATAGAAAAACATAAAGGATTCATCGTGAATAACCTCTTGAGAATCTACAGATGTATCAGTCTAAATTTTGAATATAAATAGAATAAAAAATGACAAAGATTTAGGTCGATGTAGAGCAACGGAATTGCGATGACTCATTTGGGAAAATGAGGTAAAGGAATGAATAAAGATTTAAATACTGAGTCCAATGTACTCAGTTATAAACTACCATCGAATGTAGGCACAACCCATAAGATTCATCGTGGCACATGGAAGTTGGCATTTATTTTTGCTTTTGTGTCTCTCGTGATTGATGGTGTGGATATCATGCTGTTGTCGTTCAGTTTAACCAGTTTAAAAGCTGAGTTTGGTTTAACGACATTTCAAGCGGGTATGTTAGGCAGTGCATCGCTAGCAGGGATGGCTTTAGGTGGTATTTCTGGTGGTTGGGCATGTGATAAATTTGGTCGTGTAAGGACGATTGCATGGTCGGTGGTTTTCTTTTCAATCATGACGTGTATTTTGGGAATGACGCAAAGTTATGAACAGTTTATGGTGTTGCGTTTTATTGGGGCATTTGGCTTAGGTTCATTATACATGGCGTGTAATACCCTGATGGCTGAGTATGTTCCTACTAAATATAGAACCACGGTTTTAGGTACCTTACAAACAGGTCAAACTGTAGGCTATATCGTGGCAACCTTGATGGCAGGGGCAATTATTCCTGAACATGGTTGGCGGATGTTGTTTTATGTGACCATTATTCCAGCAGGATTTGCTTTGATTTTCATGCGCTTTGTGCCTGAGCCAGCAACATGGCAAGAAGCGAAGATTAAACAGGCACAAGGCGTTGACTCACAACTTGCTCAGTCTGTGAATGTTCAGCAGTCACAAGTTCAAAGTGAAAGTATTTACAAGCGTATATTTGGCAATATGCAGCACCGCAAAATGTTTTTATTTTTGATGATGACAGCTGCATTTTTACAATTTGGTTATTACGGGGTCAATAACTGGATGCCGACCTATCTTGAAACTGAATTGCACATGAATTTCAAATCATTGACTGGTTATATGGTGGGGGCTTATACCGCGATGATTTTAGGGAAAATATTAGCAGGTTATGCAGCAGATAAATTAGGACGAAAAGTAACATTTGTCTTTGGTACAGTCGCGACAGCCACATTTTTACCGGTGATTATTTTCTTTAATACGCCAGATAATATTGCTTATTTATTGGTTACTTTTGGATTTTTATACGGTATTCCATACGGTGTAAATGCAACCTATATGACAGAATCATTCTCGACAGATGTACGAGGTACTGCAATTGGTGGTGCTTACAATATGGGACGTTTAGGTGCAGCAATTGCGCCAGCAACGATTGGCATGATCGCAGCAGGCGGTTCATTCACTATGGCATTTATTGTGATGGGCACGGCATATTTTATTGCAGGTGTGATCCCCGCTTTATTTATTCGTGAGCGTCAGTATGACCCACAACAATCAAGTTTGGTGTCCACTGAACATTCTGAATGTGTTGAGCATAATACTGTAAAAAATCAAGCATTAAAAACAACGAAAAAAACCAATCAAGTCGTAACTTAAAATATGAGCAGTCAGGGCAATAAAATGCCCTTGTCTAAGAGGAATAAAACGTGGGTGCATTACAAGGAATTCGAGTTTTAGATTTAAGCCGAGTTTTAGCCGGACCTTGGTGTGGGCAAATTTTGGCAGATTTGGGCGCAGAAGTTATCAAGATTGAGCGACCAAAACTAGGGGATGACACCCGAATGTGGGGACCCCCTTGGATGTTAGATCAAGATGGACAAGTAACCAAAGAGTCGGGTTATTACCAATGTGCAAATCGTAACAAATTGTCGGTTGCTGTGGATATTTCTTCTGCGGAAGGTCAAAAAATTATTCAGGAAATTGTGAAAACAGCCGATGTGCTCATTGAAAATTTTAAGGCAGGTTCTTTGCTCAAATACGGTTTAGACTACGAGACATTAAGTCAAATCAATCCAAAATTGGTCTATTGTTCGATCACAGGTTTTGGGCAAGATGGTCCACGTGCTGAAGAACCTGGTTATGATTTTATTATCCAAGGTATGTCAGGGTTGATGAGCATTACAGGGGAAAAAGACGGAGAGCGAGGTGCAAGCTCACAAAAAGTAGGTGTGGCTGTGGTCGATTTACAGACCGGTTTGTATTCAACTATTGCGATCCAAGCGGCGTTATTATCTCGTCATCAAACAGGAAAGGGACAGCATATTGATATGTCATTACTTGATGTTCAGGTTGCGGCTTTAGCCAATCAAGGCATGAACTATTTAACTTCAGGTGTTGTACCCAAACGTATGGGCAATAGTCATCCAAATATTGTGCCTTATCAAACATTTCAGGCACAAGATAGAGCATTTATTATTGCATGTGGGAATGATAAACAATTCAAAGATCTGTGTATTGCGATTGGTAAACCTGAGTTATTAGACAATCCAAACTATGTTCGCAATCAAGACCGTGTGAAAAATCGTGCTGAATTAATTGCTCTATTGGAAGAGTATTTTCTAAGCAATACTGCCAAGCATTGGGTTGATGCCATTCATGCGCTGAAAGTTCCTGTTGGGGTAATTAATTCAATTGCGGATGCGCTAGATGAGCCGCAAATTCGACATCGCAAGATGGTGGTTAATATTCCACATGTTTTTAATCCGAATTTTAAAGTCATCGCATCGCCTATCAAAATGTCAGGTACACCTATCCAATATCATCGAGCCCCCCCGCGTCTAGGAGAACATACCCAACATGTTTTACAAGAATTTTATTCTAAAGAATACCTAAATAATTTGTGTGAACAAGGCATTATTGAAAATGGATAAATAGGGATGAAATCCCCATATTTGTGTGATGTCAGACACATCATTATTAAAGTTAACTTTGCAAAGCACACGTAATCTGTTGAAATACTGTCATACAAATATCATGATTGTGTTTTAGATTATGTGTGCAAATTATAAACCAGCAACTTTAGCGCAAATTGCCGATTTAAATTTACCAGAAATTCCATTTTCATATCCTGAAGAAATATATCCTAGTTTCCAAACGCCGTTATTGTTTAAATCTGCGCTAGGGCTAGAGTGGCGTTTGGTCAATTTTGGTTTGATTCCAAAATGGGCTGAAAGTCGAGATGTTGCAAAACGAACCTATAATGCACGAAATGAAACGCTATTAGAAAAAGCCAGTTTTAGAGAGGCATTGCTCAAATGTAAATTTGGACTGATTCCAGTCACAGAGTTTTATGAGGCGAAGTATATCAATGGAAAAGCGCAGCGTTGGGGCGTAAAACGTAAAGATGGTCAAGCTTTTTTTATTGCCGCATTGTATGAAATCACCAAGATCAATGGAGAGATTATCCGTTCGGCATGTATGCTGACCATGGATGCAATCGATCATGCTATGATGAAAGAGTTTCACGAACCAGGCAATATTAAACGTTCTATTATTGTGATTGCACAACAACACATCGAGCAATGGGTGAGTTGGAAAAATATAAATATTGCGCCATTTATCAAAGGCTTTCCTGTAGATGAGTTTGAGTGCTTTTATTGTCCACAACAACGTCAAGCCAAAAACTCGCCACAGTTAAGTATGTTTGATGAATGAATTAGCGCGATAAATTTTTGAAAATGTGTTTTAAACTTTCCATCATTTTTTCAATTTGCAGCGGTGTTAAACCTTCGAAAGATTGTTCTAAAACGACACTCATTAAGTCATTGATTTTAATAATCATTTGTTTGCCTGCATCAGTCAAGTTTACGCGTGTAATACGTGCATCTTGACTACAAGAACGCGTGTCCACTAAGCCTTCATCTTTTAAACGATAGACAATTTTAGTGGTCGTTGACATTTTTGATACAATCATATCAGACAGTTCTGAAACACTCGCATCTGGTTTAGACTCAAGTGCCAATAACAAGCGACGTCGAGAATTATCCACTCCATATTTTTTTAATGCGTGGTCGACATTAAGTACATATTGAGAATGAACTTGGGTAATCCAATAGTACGGAAATTCTGCCAAATTAAAATTATCGGTTGTTGGTAAAAATTTTGAATATTTTTTGGTCATCAAAAATTCCTTTGTTTTTTCTAATTATTAGCCCAATGTAATAACAATTGTAATAGTATTGTAAATTGATGTTCTAAATCAACATAAAAATGAGGTGAAGTATGCATAAAATGAGAAATTTATTAAGTTTTTATACATAATACATCAATTTTATAGGATTGGATCAAAGACTATACTTCATTTGTTCCTTGATTATGATGGTTATTTTGACTGAATTTTACTCATTTTATAGGGTAGATACATTAAATTGAATCATTGAATGTAAATCTTTTCGATCATTTTATGCTAAGTAATGGTTGATAGGATACTGTATCTTAATTTTTGTTGATCTTCATTAATTTGCTTTGTTTTCTATTGAATAGCTGTAGGTATATTTTTATATCTATGGATGTATAAATGAGAAAGTTAATCTGATGATGTCATTATTTTTATATCTTTCACTAATGACAAGTGGGATATATTTAAAAAAATTGATTTAGATTTAAGCATAATATAGTTGATTATAAAAAATATTTGTTGTAAAGGTCATCGTTTTATACCTTATTGCATGTTGCAATATGGTGTTTCTAATAGTCAACAATGTGCTTTTTATTGTATTAAACTATAAATTGGCAGCTTATAAAGCTCTAAAGTAAAAATATTTTTTAAATGAGATTTTTGAAAAATAGAAATAAATATCGAAAATATAAAGATATCTTTGCTTATACATTTCAGCTTGAAAAAACCTTAAATTTTGTGTCTATTTGTAAAATAATAAAAAAAATAATTACAAAATAGTGAGATTATGCATAATTAAGATAATTTAGTTGAAAAGGTCTTATGTATGGATCCGTCGCCGTGTAGGTTAAAATTTAAGTTATCTGTTGTAAATTATAATAATGAGCAGGAGATCTAATAATGGAATTTTTATTAGACCCTGGAATATGGGTAGGTTTACTTACTCTTATTGTTTTAGAAATTGTACTAGGTATTGATAACCTTGTCTTTATTGCTATTTTGGCAGAAAAACTTCCCCCAGAACAACGTGATAAAGCACGTGTTTTAGGCCTTTCTCTTGCGCTGATTATGCGTTTGGGACTGTTATTTGCCATTTCATGGCTCGTTACATTGACAGAACCTTTGATTACGGTATTTGATAAAACCTTCTCAGGTCGAGATCTGATTTTGTTGTTTGGTGGATTATTCCTTGTCTATAAGGCAGTCACTGAATTACATGAAAAACTTGAAGGTAAACCCGAAGTTCAAGTCACAACCAATGTTGTTTATGCCAGCTTTGCTGCGGTTGTAACGCAAATTGTTATTTTAGATGCAGTATTCTCATTAGACTCCGTGATTACAGCCATTGGTATGGTGGATAACATTTATGTCATGATGGCTGCAATGATTGTCGCAATGGCAGTGATGTTATTAGCCTCTAAACCATTAACTGCATTTGTGAACCGTCACCCAACCGTTGTTATTTTATGTTTAAGCTTCTTATTGTTAATTGGTATTAGCTTAATTGCAGAAGGTTTTGGTTTCCATATTCCAAAAGGCTATATTTATTCTGGTATTGGTGTTGCAATTTTAATTGAAGCATTTAATCAGTTTAGTAATCGTAATGCGGCGAAACATCAAGCAAAAATTCCTTTACGTCATCGTACTGCGGATTCTATTTTAAAATTGATGGGCAGTAAGTTGGATGCAGATGTTGTCGCATCTCCTGACGTAGTGGAAGCACAAAAGACCTTTGTTGATGAAGAACGCTACATGGTCGGTGGTGTATTAACGTTGGCTGAGCGTAGTGTTGCTTCAATTATGACGCCAAGAAATCAAATTTCTTGGGTGAATCTTGAAGATGATCCTGAGCGTATTCGTGAACAAATTTTGTCAGTACCTCATAGTTTGTTCCCTGTGTGTCGTGGTCAGTTGGATAAAGTTGTTACAATTGTCCGTGCTAAAGAATTGATTGATGCTTTGGATGATCCTGAGCAGTTACAAGCTTTGATTAAACGTCAACGTCCGATTTTTATTTTTGAAAAAATGAAGGTCATTGATGCGATTCACACTTTGCGTTCATCAAAAGGTTCATTGGTTCTCGTGACAAATGAATTTGGAAATATTCAAGGCTTGATTTCACCACTCGATGTGTTTGAAGCAATTGCTGGTGAATTCCCAGATGCGGATGAACAGCTTGAATTGGTCAAAGTCGATGATCATACTTGGAAAGCATCGGGGATGTTGGACTTGTATCAATTAGAATTAGCACTTGAAACCGTTGATTTAGTTCAAGAAGATTCTGGCTATTTCAGTGTGGCAGGTTTAATTTTTGATAAAGCACAATCCGATGTCCGAGTAGGCACGCAAATTGAAGTTGAAGGTGTACATTTCGAAGTTTTAGAAATGGATGAAAATCGTATTAAAACTGTGAAAATTACTTATAGCGTTGCTTAATTACTTGGATTAAAAAATGCCTCATTGATGAGGCATTTTTTATGGCATAAATAAAAAGACACTTAGCATGGATTACGACACTAAGTGCATAAACTTTTAAATATTGAGTTCTTTAGCAATGATTGGCCAAATATTTTGATGTGATTTTTTGAACATGAGCATATGTCCAATTTGCTTGTGACCTAAAGCTGAGGGTACAAGTTCATGCATTTGAGTTGAGGCATTTGGATATAAACGAATTAAATCTTTAACATTGGCTTCGGTGGCAATTTCATCATCAGATGACCAAAATACTGTAATTGGGCAACGAATATTTTGATGAAAATCTTCAAAAATGGTTTTACCTAATGCATTTTCAACATAACCTGGGTGGCTGCAAAATTGTGCCCATTGTTTTGCTACATTTTTCGGTAAATTTTCCCCCATTCCCAGCATTTTGGTTGTGCCATAGCCTTTAAAAAGATTTGAAATAGGGAAGATCAGATTAAACATGACGGGTGCTAATTGTTTGGTACGACCTTTTAGACCTTTAACATGTCCAGTTGAACCTGAAATCGCAATGACTTTGGCAACTTTTGCGTAGTTAGGCACAATTCCTAGGAGCTGACCCCCAGCGCTATGTCCTAGTAAAATGACTTGTGATTTGTCAGTCTTGACTAATAAAGCATCAATAGCTGCAGGAATATCGAGTTGTCCCCAATCTTGAATACTGGCATCCGATTTTTTTAAAGGACCATGTAGGGAGGCACCGATCCCTCGAAAGTCAAAGACCAAAACTTGATAGCCTTGTTCATTTAACCATTCAGCAAAAGCACGGTAAAAGCCTTGAGTAATTCCTGTAGCAGGGCAAATCAAAATGGGTAAATTTGTAGTAGAGAATGCTATGTCATAAAAAGTTGCACTGAGGCTATAGCCATCTTTACAGGTAATATTTAATTGTTGTGGTGTTTGCATAAGTTTTAAGAAATAGCTGTAGAAAATAATATATACCATACATAAGTTCCAAAAAGAAACTTGTTAAAAGTATGACTAGAAAGTCAGAAAATAGATTTAAACAAGGCTACACTATAAAAAGGATATAAGGGTTTCAAAATGACAATGGATGATTTACAGTTTTCAGAATCGGTTAAAATAGCAATTGTTTTCAGTGGTTTATATTTATGGGTAGGTATGCTGACAGGCGTGTGGAAATATATGCAAATCCGTCAGTCTTCGCAATCACGGGCGCATTATTATGTAGATATTGCACATCGCAGTAGCCTTTTATATGCACCAGCGACTTTGATTTTGGCAGTTTTAGCTTATTTTTCTGCATGGTCAGCAAGTATTACTTTTATTTGTGTGGTGATTAATTTAATTTTTTTTAGTTTTGCGATCATGAGCTATATTTTGCATGGCGCACTAAAAGATACAACGAATCAATTTAAAGTACCGCATCAGATGGGAAAATGGCATTTACCTCAATGGATGATGAGCTTTGCCATGCTGCTATTGGCGTTAGGTGAGGTTTTGGCAACGGGAATATTAGTTTTTGGTGTGGTTTTAAAATTTTATTAATATTCAATTTGTTATTTCTAATTATTTTCTTTTAAAGATGGATGCTTGTGCATCCATCTTTTATTCTGTTGCAGCTGCGGCTTTCGCAGATTTACGTGTTTTGTGGTCAATCAATTCCCAAATGCAAAATGCAGCAGAAACGACTAAAGCATAAACAAAAAACTCAGGTTTTAAGTTACCTTGAATCAGACCATGTAAAAATAAAATTGTCATCAGTGCAAAAGTTGTACTGAGATAAATGACCAGTTTTTTGTTCGCCTTCAAAGAATTAATGAAGACTTGCTTGTTTGAATGTAGTGATAACATCCTCATCCCTCCTGTCTGCTCGACAAAAACCCCATTGTTTTAGTCAGAATTGCTTGGTTGATCCTTACCATAGCAAATTATTATTTTAAATGCAAATACATCATATTATCCTAAATAAATGTGACATATTTATGACAAATTGACTTTAAGTGATGATTTATAAATTACTTAAATCACGCTGAATGTATGTATTTGATTTAACTCATCTGTTTTGCAGAACATTTAACATACAATATTTTATTTGTAATAGGAAGGGGGGAAAGAAGGGTAAAATATGTGATTGGATTGTAAGATAAGCTAAAAGACTAGACGGTCATTTACTAAAAACAGTGGAATGGTGATTCACGTTAGTTTTGGGGGATGCAAGCAATAAAAGTTCGTTGGGTAAACGTCACAATTATTGAGTGCTGTTAAAATCTATATTTGGGTAAAATAAGATTTTAGAACAATCATCCAAAACTATTTTTTAACTTTGTCGATGACAACAAAAATAACTAAAACGACGCAAGATGGAATTAACCATGCAAGATTTTGGGCATTAAGCGGTAAATGCTGAATGGCATCAGGTAAAATGTCAGCAAATGCTGTGACTTTAATTCCTTCAATAATCCCAAAAATAAATGCCACTGCGGTTACAGGTGCAATGACTAAGCGAGGATTGTTAAAGTATTTCCATAAAAAACTCAACATGATCACCACAATCGCAGGTGGATAAATTGCGCTGAGCACAGGGACTGAAACAGCAATTAACTTGGTTAAACCTAAATTAGAAATAACTAAAGAAAATAGAACCAAGATAAATACTAAAATTTTATAAGGAATTTTAGTGAGTAAAGAGAAATATTCAGCACAAGCACAGGTTAAACCAATTGCGGTTACCATACATGCAAGGAAAATCAAAGCGGTCAGGAATAAAGAACCTAAATCGCCAAACGCATGTTGAACATACGCATGCAGGATCACTGCACCATTACTCGCATTTGGTGCAACTTCGTGGCTACCTAACCCAAGTTTAAATAAACTCAGATAAACCAAAGTTAAACCAATACCCGAAATTAAGCTGGCAATTACGGCATATTTAGTAATAAGTTTAGGCTCATTCACACCACGTGAACGGATTGCGTGAATAATCACAATACCAAACACTAGAGCGCCGAGGGTATCCATGGTCAGATAACCATTAACAAAGCCTTCAGATACGGGGCTTGAGACATAGCCATCAATCGCAGGAGGAATAAAACCTGCTGGAATGACAAATGCAGCAATCCCTAAAATCGCCAATGAAATAATTTTCAAAGGTGCAAGGATATGACCGACTGTGTCGAGTAGTTTATTGGGATAAAGTGAAACCAATGTCACAAATGCGAAATAAATGACACTATAAATCAGTAGACTCGAGCTTGAGTTGCCAAAATAAGATGAAAAACCGATTTCGTAGGAAACTGTTGCTGTACGAGGGGTTGCAAACAGGGGGCCAACGGAAAGATAGCACACAACGGTAAGAATCAGACTTGCGACTTTACCTAAAGGCGAGCTAAGAATAGCAATAGAACCTTCAGTTTTTGAAAGTGCCATAATCGTGATAACGGGTAGGCCAACAGCGGTGATTAGAAATCCTAACGCTGCTAACCAAACATGTTCACCTGCTTGTTGTGCAACAATAGGTGGAAAAATAATATTGCCTGCCCCAATGAATAAGGCAAAAGTCATGAACCCTAAAGCAATAATATCCTTGGTACGGAGATTAGTCATAGGAGATGTGGTGTTACAAAAAACTGTAGATTTTAGGGGAAAAGTTGGGTGTTTTGTATTTTATTTTATAAAACGTATGAAATTTAATTATAAAAAACTTATAGTTCAAGGTTTCAGTGGATTTATCTAAATGAAAACAATATACTTTTTTCTAAAATGTTTTTTTGAATATGATTTTAAATATTTGAATTATTTTATTTTCAATTGTACTTATATTGAGCGCTTTAACGTAAAATTAAACGCTATAAAATGCAGAAATGCTTAGATTTTATCATTCATATTGCCCATTTTTTTTATATAAGGCATATAATAACGGCTTACATTTGAGGGCAGAAGATATGAAAGCTTCAACTATCACGATTAAAACTGAACACGATATTGAGAAATTAAGAGTGTCAGGGCGTTTGGCTGCTCAGGTTTTAGAAATGATAGGTCAATATGTAAAACCTGGTGTAACGACTGAATATTTAGATGATATTTGTCATGATTTTATTGTAAATACATTGAAAGTGATCCCTGCGAATGTGGGGTATTATGGTTATACGAAGACGACCTGTATTTCTCCGAATGAAGTGGTGTGTCATGGTATTCCATCGGCAAAAACCATTTTAAAAGAAGGTGATATTATCAATATTGATGTCGCTATTATTAAAGATGGTTATTTTGGTGATACGAGTCGTATGTACTTTGTGGGTGAAGTGAGTCCTGCTGCGAAAAAGTTAGTAGAAACAACCTATGAAGCGATGGTGGCTGGAATTCATGCGGTAAAACCAGATGCAACTTTGGGTGATATTGGTTATGCAATCCAGTCTGTTGCGCATCGTGAAGGTTATAGTGTAGTACGTGAATATTGTGGTCATGGTATTGGTAAGGTATATCATGAACAACCGAATGTTTTACATTATGGTCAACCAGGACAAGGTTTAAAACTCAAAAAAGGCATGGTATTTACCATTGAACCGATGATCAATGCAGGTAAAGCGGGTGTTAAAGAATTGAATGATGGTTGGACCGTAGTGACCAAAGATCGTTCTTTGACAGCACAATGGGAACATATGGTTTATGTGACAGATACTGGTTTTGAATTGCTTTCACCTTGGCCAGAAGGGACTGGACAATATCCTGAAATCTAAAATGAAGTCTAATCGGTTAAGGTGTTTGATACGGCGTTGATCCTATAAACTATTTTGTTTTTTACGTCTTACGTCATCTTACTTTTTGTTTTCATTTATATTTATTTTTAAGGTATAAAATTATACTTTTTTAATATTTGTTTATTCTATGGGCAGGTATTATTCTTATCCATAGATTATCGCTGTAGTTTCTAATGAAGTATTTTCAGTTTTCAAGCTTATCCATCCTAGGGTAAGCTTTTTTTTGTCCTTTTTTTTGGAATGTGGGCTATTATTATGGCTCAATTCTTGTATTTTCCAATAGTATTAAAGGTATGCTAGAATTTTTGTAAAACTTTAAATCATTCTTATTAAGAATAATGTAATGAAAAAAATTACGATGCAACAATTGGAGTTGCTAATCCAATTTGTTTGGAGTGAATATTTGCATCAGGCATCTTCGGAAGATTTATATCAATCTGTTATCAGTTGCAACTGGGATAGTAATAATCAGTTGCTCGATTGGATTATACAAGATCAGACGGTAGATCGAGCAGTGCTTTTAGCAGTTTATTGGATGAGTGATCCAACTTTTGCAAAGCAGTATCTCAATAGAGATGAAGTTTTAGCTAAAGATAGTTGGTATGTTAATACTTTTGATTTTATTGAAAATTTGGAAGAAAAGTACATCCGTGGTTTTTGGTACAAGAATGAAATTGCATTCAATCCAGCACATGATCAGGATGGCATAGATTGGACAATGACATATGATAAATCCAAGGTTCTTCGTCCTATTCCTGAGCAAATGTGCATTGCATTAGCTGGCAAAAAAATGTATCGCAATGAAGATTTTCAGGAAGGTCTGACGGAGTTATGGAACTCTAAAATTTGGAAGATATTTGATGAGCATGAAATTATATTTACAGAACAACATATTCATCAACATAATCGATGAAATCTTAAACTCAATGCAATGAGTTTAGTTTTTGAGTTTGAATTTCAAAATCATAGAAACCGCTAAGCCAAATAGTAAGCCCCAAAAAGCAGAACCTATCCCAAAGAATTGAACACCTGAGGCACTAAATAAAAAGGTCAGTAGTGCTGCTTCACGGTCTTCAATGCGATGAAAGGCAATCGCGATATTGTGGCTGATTGTGCCAAACAGTGCTATTCCTGCTAATGCGGTAATAAATAAATATGGAAATGACATCAATATACTGGTGAGCGTGGCTGCAAATAAGCCCATGATGATGTAGAAAATACCACAGCTCATTCCTGCAATATAACGCTTTTTAGGATCAGGATGCACTTGATCATCTAAGCTAATCGCAGCACTAATCGCAGCAATGTTGACACTAAAACAGCCAAAAGGTGCAAGAATGGTTTGGATCAAACCAGTCCAACCAATTAAGTGTTTGACATGAGGCGCATAGCCATAACTTTTAATCATGGCAAGTCCCGGCAGATATTGTGATGCCATATTAATCACAAATAAAGGTAATGCTAAACCAAACAAAGCAGACCAAGTAAACTCAGGTTTCATCCAAACAGGGTATGCTAGTGCTAGATGAATGTTTGTGGTCTTAAATTGCATAAACAATGGGCAAATCATAACACCCAAAATTACGGTAATAACAATACAGTAGCGTGGAAATAGACGTTTACTGATGATGTAAATCGCTAAAATGGCAAGAATAAATCCCCAGTCGTTTTGCATACTGGCAAAAATAGCAATCCCAAACTTAAGTAATACGCCCGCAAGCATGGCACTCGTGAGGCTTTGTGGAATATAAGTCAGTACTTTTTCAAAAATGCCTAAAAAACCTAAAACTGCTGTGAGTAACCCACACACTAAAAAAGCACCAATGGCTTCATAGAGCGTATAGTCACTGCCTGAGGCAAGAATAAGTGCTAAACCCGCAGTAGACCATGACGTAGCAACAGGATATTTAAATTTCCAAGATAAAAATAATCCGCATGAACCAATTGCTAAGCCTAAAGCCCAAAACCACGAAGTAACTTGCGCTTGTGTTGCACCGAGTAGTTGAGCCGCTTGAATTACCAAGACTGAAGAAACACTAATACCGACCAGAAAAGTAATAAAGCCAGCGAAGACAGCGGGGATCGAGAAATCTTGAAGAAGTTTTTGCATAATCCGTTGCGTAGATTTGAGTTGAGCTAAAAAGTATGTAAATCATACACGTTTGGGTAGGCTGCAAAAATAGACTTTACATGAAAAATTCTCATATGATGAATATTTATATTATTTAGACACTTATATTGTTGAAAAAGCCAGTTTTAAACCAAAACCACAAAATAGTAAGCCTACTGAGGCAACTCCTATTGCTGCAATTTTATAACGACGGTTAAAAAAATGAGCTAATTTAACGCCAGAAAAAATGAGAATACTTAAATATGCCATACTGGTGATTTGCACCACGATCGAGAGAATCGAAAAACTAAGTGTAGGATGAGTATAGTTAGGGTCTACAAACTGAATAAAAAAAGACAAATAAAAGAAAATGGCTTTAGGATTCAGTAAGCTAATGGTCAATGCACTTCTAAAAGGATGAATATTTTTTTGCGCGCCGGCGTCAGCAGCTTCGATGTTTTGAGCGTGAGTATTTAACCAAGTATGATAGCTCGCAATAATTAAACGAATCCCTAAATAAGATAAATATGCAGCACCCATGATTTTTAATAAAATAAATAACCAAGGAAAACTATGGAGTAAAGATGCTGCACCTAGAACAGTACATAAAATTAAAATTAAATCGCCGGTAAAGACGCCTAGTGCTGCCAAATAACCGATTTTAATACCAAAGCGCGATGCAACAGACATAACATAAAGTGAATTTGGACCAGGTAAAATCACAATAAAAATTGTGCCGATAATAAACGTTACAATATCTGTAATACCAAACACCAGCTGCTCACTTTATATCTAAAGGTAAAAAACCGAGTCGGATTATAAGCCTAAACTCGGTTTTGAGCATAAAAATGAAGAAATTAATTTAGATTTATTTAAGCCTGAATTTCAGCATCTAAACCAAAAGACTGACGCAATAAACTTTGTAATTGTTCACGTGCTTTGATAAAACCATCAATGCCAGATTGTAATAATTGAAATGCCATAAGGTCATTTTCAAGTTCTTGTTTAAATTGTGCTTTTTCTAGCACAGTATAAGCATGTTCTTGATGTGCATGTGCATGATTTGCAGAAATTTGTGCAGTGACTGTGCGATTATCTTGTTCAAGTTGTTGTAATAAACTTGGTGCAACAGTTAATAGGTCACAACCTGCTAACCCGAGTACTTGATCAATACTACGGAAACTTGCGCCCATCACTTCTGTTTGAATATTATGCTGTTTATAGAAATGATAAATTTGTTTTACTGACAATACACCAGGATCTTTATCAATAGCGTAGTGATCCACATTTTCAGCTTTTTTATACCAATCTAGAATACGACCTACAAATGGTGAAATGAGGGTCACATTTGCATCGGCACATGCTTTTGCTTGGTGCAACCCAAAGAGTAAAGTTAAATTACAGTGGATTCCTTCAGCCTCAAGTACTTTCGCTGCTTGAATACCTTCCCAAGTCGAAGCGATTTTGATCAGAATGCGATTTTGATCTACACCATAGTCTTTGTACAATGCTAACAATTCTTTGGCTTTAGCAATCGTTGCTTCTGTATCATAAGAAAGAGCAGCATCAACTTCGGTAGAAACACGACCTTCCACAAGTTTTAAAATTTCAACACCTAACTTGACTGTTAAAATGTCAATGGTGCGTTCAAGCAACTGATCTGCTACATAACCTTCTTGTTTTGCTTGTAAATAAGCAGACTCAATTAATTCTTTACTTTCAGGTTGCTGTGCTGCTGCGGTAATTAAAGATGGATTTGTGGTTGCATCTAAAGGGCGAAATTGTTGAATGGCAGTTAAATCACCTGTATCGGCAACAATAGTGGTGAGTTGTTTTAATTGCTCTAATGCTGATTGTGTCATTGCTGTTTAATTCTTAGATAAAAATACGTGTAACTTTATTTATATCACAATGTGTTTTCAGCGAAAGTGGTTTCAGTGTTTTAGTGTGCATTATTTTGTATGAATTCGTTGATTTCTGATGTGATTAATCAAAAAACGAGCAGCTTGTCCTAAATGACTTTCACGATTCCAAACCAAATCAACGTAATATTCAAACTTGGGCGTAAAATCTGCCAAATTTAAAATTTTAAGATTTTTTTTGTACTGACTATTTTCCTCAAAAATTTGTAAAGGCAAAACGCCCCAACCTAAGCCTTGTAAAATCATTGAACACGCCAAATGATGATTATCAGTACGCCAATAATTTTTAGAATACAGCAGTTCGGGTTTAATGGTTTTATCTCGGCTTGCCACTACGATTTGCCGACTTTGTAAAATTTCCTCGAAAGTCACCACATCATGTTGTGCAAGTGGAAAATGCTGTGCAGCAACAGGTACTAAAGCTTCACGTTTAACTTCAACAAATTGTTCACGGCGTTCTAAGATTTCACGTTCAAACATTAAAGCGAGCTGTGCGGTTTGGTTAATCAGCATTTTTAAAGCATCTTCTTGCGGTGCAGAAAAAATATTAATTTGTAAGGTTGGGAAATGCTCAGCAAGCAGGGCAATGTATTCTGTCCAATCGGTATGTAAAAGCTCAGTGACAACGACAATATTCAATGACGTTTCTAAGCCATTGGCTAGAGCCAAAGCTTGCTGTTTCCATTGATTCATTTCAATCAGAAGTTGTTCTGTTTTTTCATATAAAACATGTGCTTGAGCGGTTGGAATAGGCTCACGCCCAATGCGCTCAAAAAGTTTTAAATTCAAATCTATTTCTAAATTTGCAATGGACATGCTGATGGCAGAAGGGACTTTTGCAAGTTTACGTGCAGCCGCAGAAAAAGAGCCACATTCCATAACAGTTTTAAAAACAATCAGTTGTTCTTGGTTGATATTCATACTTTAGGATTTATCTATCAATTTTATTGAAAGAATCTAACTTTATTATTCACTATTATAAAAATAAAATTGCATTTGTCGAATAAATTTGAGTATTGAAACATGTTGATTTCCAAAAGAAGGATTATTCATGCACTCAGCTATGAAATCATCTTATTGGTGATCATTGCGATTGCGTTGAGTTTTATTTTTGAAGTTCCTATGGAAGTGACGGGGACTTTAGGTGTGGCGATGGCAGTTACATCTGTGGTCTGGAATATGATTTTCAACCATTTTTTTGAAAAATTGGAAAAGAAACACCAGTTTAAAAGAACAATTGGTGTGCGTGTTTTGCATGCAATTGGCTTTGAGGGTGGTTTGATGTTGGCGACCATTCCAATGGTGGCATATGCGATGGATATGAGTATCTGGCAAGCGATTTTGCTTGATTTGGGCATGACCTCGTGTATTTTAGTGTATACCTTTATTTTCCAATGGTGTTATGACACGATTGAAGCGCGTTTAGGTTTTCAACCTGCGCATTGATGATGTGTTATGGTGTAAAGAGAAGGTATGCGTATTGCATGCCTTTTTTATTTAAAAAAATAATAGGATATAAAAAATGATTCAAGAATTTTTAAATATTGAAAAAAATATCAAGTTAAATTTCCAAAACATGCTGCATAAATTTTAACATGCGTCGTGCATGATGATGTAGGCTCTATTTTCTGAGTCAGGAGGTTAAGAATAGAAAACCCGAAAGCTTTCTATTCTTAAATTTATCGGTTTAAAGCTAAAAATTATTCATTCACCGCTTTATGATTTTCATCTTCTTCATCATCGTCAGCGGAGTCCATACCTAACTCTTTGAGTTTACGCGTTAAGGTGTTGCGTCCCCAACCGAGTAGCTCCGCTGCATGACGCTTACGCCCACGTGTTTGTTGCAGTGCAGCATTAATCAATGTGCGTTCAAACATTGGTGTGGCAATATCAAGTAATTTCATTTCGCCATTTTTTAACTTTTGTACCGCCCATTGCCCAAGTAATTCATCCCAATGATGTACTGCAATTCGATCAATACCACCTTGCGCTTTGTTTTGCTCATCGGCTTTATTGAGCGGGATTTGTTTTAACTCAGAAGGCAAGTCCTCAGGATAAACTTCACGTCCCGTGATCATGACGGTTAACCAACGGCAGGTATTTTCTAGTTGACGCACATTCCCCGGCCAAGGCAATTGTTTAATATAATCTTGAGTTTCTTGGCGTAAGATTTTTGGGCTAACACCGAGTTCTTTGCCTGCGCTTGCCAAGAAATGTTGGGCAAGCATCGGAATATCTTCAGAGCGATGAGAGAGTTTTGGAATGTGAATGCGAATAACATTGAGGCGATGATATAAGTCTTCACGGAAACGTCCATCATGGACAAGTTTTTCTAGATCTTGATGTGTTGCTGCAACAATACGTACATCCACACGCACAGGAATATGTCCACCAACTCGATAGAACTCACCATCTGCTAAAACACGAAGTAAGCGTGTTTGAGTTTCAAATGGCATATCACCAATTTCATCTAAAAATAATGTACCACCATTGGCTTGTTCAAAGCGTCCTTGGCGTTGAGTATTTGCCCCTGTAAATGCACCTTTTTCGTGACCAAATAACTCGGTTTCAATCAAGTCTTTAGGAATAGCTGCCATATTGAGTGCAATAAATGGTTTACTGCTGCGAGGTGAGTGGCGATGTAGGGCATGTGCAACCAACTCTTTACCTGTACCAGATTCACCATTAATTAATACGGTAATGTGTGATTGGGATAAACGCCCAATTGCACGGAAAACTTCCTGCATTGCAGGAGATTCACCAATAATTTCGGTAGATTGAATAGGTGTAGTTTTTGCAGACTCTTGTTGTTGTAGTTTATTGATGTGTAAGATTGCGCGATTCACTAATGCCAATGCTTCATCAATATCAAAAGGTTTAGGTAAATATTCAAACGCACCTGTTTGATAACTCGATACCGCAGATTCTAAGTCAGAATGTGCAGTCATAATAATGACAGGCAGCTCAGGATGATTGGCTTTGACTTTACCTAAAAATGTTAAGCCATCAATACCCGGCATACGAATGTCTGTCAGAATCACATCAGGTGTATCTGTATTCAGTTGATCTAAAGCAGATTGTGCCTCTTCAAAGCTGCTGACATCAAAACCTTCTTCTTTGAAAGTCTTTTCCAATACCCAACGCATTGCACGATCATCATCGATGACCCAGATTTTATTTTGTGACATGTTGAGACTCCCAAGGTAAATATAAGCTAAATACTGTTTTGCCTGGAATAGATTGGCATTCAATCATTCCGTTATGTTGGTGCATGATGTTTTGTGCAATACTCAACCCAAGACCTGTACCTTTGGCACGTCCTGTAACGAGTGGATAAAAAATAGATTCTAATAATTCTTGCGGAATTCCTGGTCCATTGTCCTCAATGTCGATCCGAATCGCTGATTTATTCAATACGCCATTAATAGTGACAAGACGTTGAATGCGTGTACGTAAGATCAGTGCAGGTTGATCATCAACAAAGAACTCTTTATTTTCTGTCATGGCTTGTACAGCATTGACACTAATGTTGAGCATGACTTGAATGAGTTGATCACGATCAGCTTTGACATCAGGTAACGATAAATCGTAATCACGAGTAATTTTAATTTTCTTTTTGGTTTGATTAATAATTAACGCACGCACACGTTCAAGTGGTTCGTGGATATTAACAGGTTCATAGCTAGGCAGTTGTCTTGAGCCTAACATGGTGTCGGCAAGATTTCGCAGGCGATCCACTTCGCTGATGATAATATCAGTAAATTCAATATATTGGGGATCATTTAAACTACGTGCAAGCAGTTGTGTTGCACCACGAATTCCCCCTAAAGGATTTTTAATTTCATGCGCAACGCCACGAACCAATTGGCGAGTGATTTGATGTTGTTGGATGAGGTTTTCTTCTTTGGAAATTTTGAGCATTCGATCAATGGGGTTAAGCTCAATTAAAAGCAATGGGTGGTAGGGTTTACCTGTGTTTAACTGAGACACAGAATAGTCAACGTGCATATCTTTAAAATTAACATTAATAATTGCTTCACGGCGTGTATAGGCTTGACCCGTTGTAATGGAATTTTTGAGTGCATCAAGTGTATTAAAATCATCATTTGGCGCATGTAAAATATTAATGACAGGTTGACCTTTTGCTCGTAGTAAACTGATATCAAACAAGGCTTCGCAAGATGAATTTAAATAAAAAATATTTAAATCACAGTCGACCAAAAGTATCGCGGTGGTTAAATTATCCACCAATAAACGATAATCAATGCTAGGGTGTTGATCCATTAGCTGAATGTTCCTGTTTTAAAATAGCGCAATGGCATCTGAACCTGATGTATTGAATTCTCTAATATGACAATTCATTGTTGTTAAATCGACCTAATATAAAGCAATAAATAAGCCAACTTTTTATATTTGTGCGGAAATTTAGAGCATTCAATGGAATATGCGCGCAAATTGCACTTTTTACAGGTTTAAATGTCAAACATCATCATACTGTAAAATTAAAATGTTCTAAAATGGTGCATGTATATTATTTGCAATTATTTATGGTTGTATTTTGGTGCATTATGCAAAGAGTGACTATTTCAACTATTTTTATCGTGAGAAAAGACATACAATACGCGCATTCTAGTGGAGCGCAGATTCATGAAGTCCCCCAAAGTCGGTTTTGTTTCTTTAGGTTGTCCTAAGGCATTGGTTGATTCCGAACGAATTTTAACTCAGTTAAAGACTGAAGGTTATGATGTAGCATCGGATTATGATGGTGCTGATTTAGTTGTTGTAAATACCTGTGGTTTTATTGAATCTGCAGTACAAGAGTCTTTAGACGCCATCGGTGAAGCGATGAGTGCCAATGGTCGTGTGATTGTCACAGGCTGTTTGGGGAAAGATGAAGACAAAATTCGCCAAATGCATCCAAATGTTTTAAAAGTAACAGGTGCAGCAGCATATCAAGAAGTGATGGAAGCCGTACATGAGTACGTTCCTGAGCCACCAAAACACAATCCTTTTATCGACTTAGTGCCTGAACAAGGGATTCGTTTAACACCAAAACATTATGCATATTTGAAGATCTCAGAAGGCTGTAATCATCGTTGCACATTCTGCATTATTCCAAGTATGCGTGGTGATTTAGTTTCTCGCCCTGTAGGTTCTGTGCTCAATGAAGCACAAGCGTTGAAAAAAGCAGGTGTGAAAGAAGTTTTAGTCATTTCTCAAGATACCTCAGCTTATGGTGTAGATACCAAATACAAGCTTGATTTTTGGAATGGTCAACCTGTAAAAACCAAATTCTATGACATGTGTGAAGCACTCGGTCAGCTCGGAATTTGGGTGCGTTTACATTATGTCTATCCATATCCGCATGTAGATGCAGTCATTGACTTAATGGCACAAGGTAAAATCTTACCGTATTTAGATATTCCTTTTCAGCATGCCAGCCCACGCATCTTAAAGTTGATGAAGCGACCAGCCCACAGCGAAAATACTTTGGAACGTCTCAAATTATGGCGTGAAAAATGTCCTGAATTAGTCATTCGTTCAACATTTGTGGTGGGTTTTCCTGGCGAAACTGAAGAAGATTTCGTAATGTTGCTTGATTGGTTGAAAGAGGCACAGCTTGACCGTGTAGGTTGTTTCACTTACTCACCTGTTGAAGGTGCGACAGCAAATGACTTGCCTGATCATGTACCTGAAGAGATTAAGCAAGAGCGTTATGAGCGCTTTATGGAAGTGCAGCAAGCGATTTCGGCAGCTAAATTGCAAAAACGTATTGGTCAAACTATGACAGTGTTAGTGGATGATTTGGAAGAAGAATTCCCTGTTGCTGTGGCACGTTCTTATGCAGATGCGCCTGAAATTGATGGTAATGTTTTTGTTGAAGATATTGATAAGTCTTTGATTAAAGCGGGTGATTTACTTGAAGTCGAAATTACAGATGCAGATGAATATGATTTATTTGCAAAATTGATTCGCATTCAATCCGCTTGAAAATTTGAAATTTAAAAAATATTAAGTATAGAAATTGGAGTTTTGACAATGTTAGATTCAAAAAAACCACGTTTTGAACGTATTTTATTGAAATTATCAGGTGAGGCATTGGCTGGTAATAAAGACATGGGTATTGATGCGCAAGTTTTGGATCAAATGTCATTGTCAATTGCACACTTGGTGGGTTTGGGTGTGCAAGTCGGTATTGTTGTTGGTGGTGGTAACTTATACCGTGGTAGCCAATTGCAAAAAGATGGTTTAGTGGGTCGTGTCACAGGTGACCAAATGGGCATGCTTGCGACTGTGATGAATGGTTTGGCATTACGTGATGCATTGGTGCGCCGTAACATTAAAACACGTTTAATGTCTGCTTTACCAATTGGTGCGGTAGTTGAGTCTTACTCAAGTCGTGATGCGATTCGTCATCTTACTCAAGGTGAAGTGTGTGTATTTGTTGCAGGTACAGGGAATCCGTTCTTTACGACAGATACAGCAGCATGTTTACGTGGGATTGAAATCGAAGCAGATTTGATTTTAAAAGCCACTAAAGTTGATGGTGTGTATAACAAAGATCCAAGTAAATATGATGATGCTGTGAAATATGAAGCACTGACTTTTGACCAAGTATTGGATGAAAAATTAGGTGTGATGGATTTAACCGCGATTTGTTTATGCCGTGACCATAATGTGCCATTGCAAGTGTTCGATATGAATAAGGCGGGTTCATTACTTTCAGTGGTGATGGGTGAGAAAGAAGGGACTCACGTTACAAACTAATGTACGTAACGTGTAAAGCACTTTATACTATTACCATTTTTGGTTATACAATTTAGATAGATAAGTAAGGAAGATCAGATGATTAACGATCTTAAAAAAGATGCTGAAGACCGTATGAACAAGTCGCTTGACTCTTTAGAACACGGTTTCGCAAAGGTTCGTACAGGTCGTGCGCATCCATCGATTCTCAATGGTGTCATGGTTCCTTACTACGGTTCTGATGTGCCATTAAACCAAGTGGCAAACATTGGTGTAGAGGATTCACGTACTTTGTTGGTTCAACCTTTTGAGCGTTCAATGGTGAATGCGATTGATAAAGCGATTCGTGAGTCAGATCTAGGTTTGAACCCTGTAACTGCTGATGCAATTCGTGTGCCTATGGCAGCATTGACTGAAGAAACACGTAAAGACATGTTGAAAATTGCACGTAACGAAGCTGAAAATGCTAAAGTTGCAATCCGTAATATTCGTCGTGATGTATTGGGTGATATTAAGTCATTATTGAAAGATAAAGAAATTTCTGAAGATGATGAGCGTCGTGCAGGTGATGATATTCAAAAAATCACGGATAAATTTGTGGCTGAAGTTGATAAGCGTTTAGCTGCCAAAGAAGCTGATTTGATGAAGGTCTAAAACGTATAATGACCACATCTGAAGACAACCATCTTCCTCAACATGTTGCCATCATTATGGATGGCAACAATCGTTTTGCGAAAAAGAAACAATTGCAAAAAGGTGATGGACATCGTGAGGGTAAGAATGTTCTTGACCCCATCGTAGAGCATTGTCGTAAAGTGGGTGTGCAAGCACTGACTGTTTTTGCATTTTCCAGTGAAAATTGGAACCGTCCGCAGTACGAAGTGGATTTGTTGATGAAATTGTTGGAAGAAACAATTCATGAGCAGATTCCGCGTATGGAAAAGTTTGAAATTTCTTTACGTTTTATTGGTGATCGTAGTCGACTTTCACCTGAGCTAAAAGAATTAATGTTGCATGCTGAACAAAGGACTGCTAAGTTCAGTAACATGACTTTAACAATTGCTATTAGTTATGGTGGTATGTGGGATATTGCGCATACGGCACAACAACTTGCGCAATTGGTGAAAGATGAAAAAATTGATGTGAATCAAATTGATGTAGCAATGTTTGGTCGAATGGTCAGTTTAGGTGATTTGGCACCTGTTGATTTGTTGATTCGAACGGGTGGTGATTTCCGCTTGTCCAATTTTTTACTTTGGCAGGCTGCATATGCTGAATTGTATTTTACCCAGACTTTATGGCCTGAGTTTACCGTGAAAGAATTAGAATATGCGTTTAATGTTTTTTCGGGTCGTGAACGACGTTTTGGAAAAACATCTGAACAAATTCAACAAGAGCATATAGAGAATTTATAATGTTAGAGCGGATAATTACCGCATTGGTGTTGGTTGCAGTCGTACTCAGTTGTATGTTTGCAACAACTTCACAATATCCAATGTTAGTGTTAATGATTATCGCAGCTGGGGCGGCAGGTTATGAGTGGTTTAAACTCATGCCTCATCCTACTCAAACTGTGTCTAAACTACAAGCAGCTTGTTTTGGTGTGTTTACTGCCTGCATTTCTGGTTTGGCTTTATATTTTAGTGATCTTGCATTGATTTTGTGGAGCGCATCTATTCTGACATGGTTGTGCAGCTTATATTGGGTAAAATCCTATCCTGAATATGATGGTTGGTATAATGCTACACTGAATGTGATTGGTTTAGTGTTGATTAGTGCTGCAGTCACGGCAATTTTTAAAGTATGGGAAAGTTCACCGTGGTGGCTCATGTACCTATTCTTATTGGTTTGGGGTGCGGACAGTGGCGCATATTTTGTTGGACGTAAATTTGGTAAACGTAAGCTAGCACCTGACGTAAGCCCAAACAAATCGATTGAAGGTTTGTTGGGCGGTATTGTTACTGTCGCAATAGTCATTGTTATTGTGCAATATAATTACTTGGATCTAACGCTTCCACAACATATTCTCTTTTTAATTCTCTCTATTATTACTGTGTTTAGTTCTGTTTTAGGCGATTTGTTTGAGTCAATGATCAAGCGTCGTGCAGGAATTAAAGATTCAGGTCGTATTTTGCCGGGGCATGGTGGAGTGCTAGATCGTATTGATTCATTGCTTGCTGCGGCACCGATTTTTGCTGCAGGTATGGCTGTATTAAAACTTATTGGTGTAAATTTGTAGATGTCACAATCTGTTTGTATCTTAGGTGTTACGGGTTCCATTGGTCGCAGCACATTAAAAATTATAGAACAACATCCTGAAACCTATTCAGTTTTTGCAATATCGGCTTATAGCCGTATTCAGGAACTGAGTGAAATTTGCAAACAATTTCGACCAAAAATCGTGGTTGTACCTTCAGATAAAGTGTCTGAGTTACAACGCTTGTTGAAACAAGAGAATTTGCAAGATATTGAAATTCTTTGTGATGAAGCGGGTTTGGTTGCTGTAGCCTCTTGTCCTGATGTAGATGTGGTGATGGCGGCAATTGTGGGGGCAGCAGGTTTGTTGCCAACACTTGCAGCCGTGAAAGCAGGTAAGCGTGTCTTACTGGCCAATAAAGAAGCTTTGGTCATGTCGGGTGACTTGATGTTGCAAGCGGCAAAAGAGCATCAAGCATTGTTGTTGCCTGTAGATTCTGAACATAATGCTATTTTTCAGTGTCTCCCACAAAATTACTTACACATTGAAAAAAATGGTGAGCCTTTACTGGGTGTACAGCAAGTATTGTTGACGGCATCAGGTGGACCATTTTTAAATCATAGTCTGGAACAATTACAAAAAGTGACGCCTGCGCAAGCATGTAAACATCCTAATTGGTCGATGGGACGCAAGATTTCTGTTGATTCTGCAACTTTGATGAATAAAGGTTTAGAGTTGATTGAAGCGTGTCATTTATTTTCAATTAAAGAACAATTTGTTACAGTTGTTGTTCATCCACAAAGTATTATTCATTCAATGGTTCAATATGTAGATGGTTCGACTTTGGCTCAAATGGGTAATCCTGATATGTGTACACCGATTGCACATGCACTTGCATGGCCAACACGGATCACAACACATGTTCCACCTTTAGATTTGTTTTTACATTCTCAGTTAGATTTTCAACAGCCTGATTTGGTGCGTTTTCCTGCATTAAAATTGGCACGCCAAGCGATGCAATCGGGTGGGTTAGCACCTGCAATTTTAAATGCTGCCAATGAAGTTGCTGTCGCTGCGTTTTTGGCTGAAAAAATTCAATTTTTAGACATTGCACAAGTGGTTGAACATACTTTAAATCACGTTCAAAATAGTTCAGCAGAATCAATTGAAAAGATTTTGTATACAGATGAATTTGCACGAAATATTGCAACTGAACATATTGCGCAATTGGAAAGCTAAATTATGAATGTGCTATTTATCATTGTTGCTGCCATTTTCCTTTTAGGTCCATTGATTGCCATTCATGAGTTTGGGCATTATTGGGTTGCACGAAAACTGGGTGTGAAAGTTTTAGTGTATTCAATTGGTTTTGGCCCAACTTTGTTAAAGTGGACATCCAAAAAATCAGGAATTCAATATCAGCTTTCAGCATTACCGCTTGGTGGTTATGTGAAAATGTTAGATGAGCGTGAAGGTAATGTGAGTGCAGAAGATTTACCTTATGCATTTAACCGTCAGTCGCCATGGAAACGTATTGCAATTGTTGCTGCGGGGCCTTTGATTAATCTGATTTTTGCAATATTTCTATTTTGGATTTTATTTTTACCTGCACAAGAGCAGCTAAATACGCGTGTAGGCAAAGTTTTACCAAATACCCCCGCTGCAACAGTACAGATGCAGCAAGGTGACAAAATTGTTGCGATTGATGGTACGCCAACCACAACTTGGGAAAAGTTAAATTATGCTTTGGTCGATCGTGTGGGTGAAACGGGGCATATCGAAGTTCAGGCAGAGCGTGCGGGTCAAATCAAAACTTTTGAGTTGCCGATTCAAGCATTCTTAAAAGATCAAACACAGTCTCCTTTTGATGTACTCGGTTTTACGCCATATCGTCCACATATTGCAGCTGTTGTGTATGACTTGAGTAATGATGGTGCGGCCATTCGCCAAGGCATGAAAAAAGGTGATGAAATCATCGCGATTAACCAAGTAAAGATGAAAGATTGGTTTGATGTGGTGGATGTGGTACAAAAATCACCTGAAAAACTTCTAAATATCGATGTATTACGTCAAGGTCAAGTGGTGCATTTGCAAGTGATGCCACAAGGTCAACGTGACAACATGGGTAAAGTTACGGGAATGTTGGGTGTGCAAGCACAATCGGGCAAAGCCAATATTCCTGCAGAATATAAACAAACGATTCAATATAATCCTGCTGAGGCTTTTGTTGTTGCTGTAGAAAAAACAGGGCAACTTTCAGGCATGATTTTAAATTCGATGGTGAAAATGGTTCGTGGTTTAATTGGCTTAGATAATTTATCGGGTCCAATTACCATTGCAAAAGTTGCAGGTCAAAGTGCAGAAATGGGATGGCAAACCTTCATTTCATTTATGGCATTGATGAGCGTAAGTCTTGGTATTCTAAATTTATTGCCAATTCCAATGTTGGATGGTGGGCATTTAGTGTACTATTTTATCGAGGCTTTACGTGGTAAACCTGTTTCTGAACAAATACAATTGGTTGGATTAAAAATTGGTATGGTATTGCTTGGAAGCATGATGCTTTTAGCAATATTCAATGATTTTATGCGTTTGTAATGACGCAAGAGTGAAAAATTAACTTACTGGAAAATAATAGGCATGCAGCACTCACATTTATTTATGCCATTGGCGCTCGTTAGTGCAATGGCAGCAGTACAACACGTACATGCAGCAGATGAATTCATTGCGCGTGACATTCGTGTAGATGGTTTGGTTCGTTTAACCCAAAGTAATGTGCTTGCTTTGCTTCCGATCAAGAGTGGTGATCGTATCAATGATCCTGCAATTGCGGATGCAATTCGTGCATTGTATGCCTCAAATTCCTTTGATGATATTCAAGCGACTCAGGAAAATGATGTTTTAGTTTTTAAAGTGATTGAACGTCCAATCATTTCAAAAATTAATCTTAAAGGAAATAAACTGATTCCAAAAGAAGCCTTAGATGAAGGTTTGAAAAAAATGGGATTGGCTGAAGGTGAGGTACTTAAAAAATCATCTTTACAAACTTTAGAAACTGAATTAGAGCAACAGTATTCACAACAAGGTCGTTATGACTCGGATATTACGGTCGAGTCGGTTGCACGTCCAAATAACCGTGTTGATTTAAATATCAACTTTAATGAAGGCAAGCCAGCCAAAGTATTTAATATTAATGTCATTGGCAACACCGTTTTTAAAGACGAAGATATTAAACGTGCCTTTGCTGTCAAAGAAAGTGGTTGGGCATCGGTGATTACTCGTAATGACCGCTATGCACGTGAAAAAATGTCTGCAAGTTTAGAAGCATTGCGTGCAATGTATTTAAACAAAGGTTATATCAACTTTGATATTAACAGCTCTAATCTAAATATCAGTGAAGATAAGAAAAATATTTTTATTGAAGTTTCTGTTGATGAAGGTGAACAGTTTAAGTTTGGTGAGTCTAAATTCTTAGGTGATGCACTTTATAAACCTGAAGAATTAAAAGCATTACAAATTTATAAAGATGGCACGACTTATTCACAAGAAAAAGTGAATGGTGTTAAGCAATTACTGATGCGTAAATATGGTAATGCGGGTTATTACTATACGGAAGTCAATGTCGTTCCTGAAATTAACAATGAAACACATACAGTTGATTTGAATTATTATATTAATCCAGGTCAGCAAGTGACTGTACGTCGTATTAACTTCTCTGGGAATACTAAAACAGCGGATGAAGTTTTACGTCGTGAAATGCGTCAAATGGAAGGTGCTTTAGCAAGCAATGAAAAAATTGAATTGTCTAAAGTCCGTTTAGAGCGTACAGGCTTCTTTAGTAAAGTTGATATGAAAGCTGCACGTGTTCCAAATCAGCCTGATCAAATTGATTTGAATATCGATGTGGAAGAGCAGCACTCAGGTACAAGTACGTTGGCGGTAGGCTATTCTCAAAATGGCGGTATGACTTTCCAAGCGGGGATTAGTCAAACTAACTTCTTGGGAACAGGTAATCGAGTGTCAATTGATTTATCTCGCTCTGAAACCCAAGATTACTATAACTTAAGTGTGACTGATCCGTACTTCACCATCGATGGTGTAAGTCGTGGTTACAATATGTATTATCGTAAAACTAAGCTGAATGATAGCTATAACGTCAATAACTATGTGACTGACAGTTTCGGTGGTGGCATTAACTTTGGTTATCCAATTGATGAAAATCAAAGTTTAAGCGCAGGTTTAAATATTGATAATACTAAAGTAACGACAGGACCTTATGTATCTACCTATGTCCGTGATTATTTGTTGGCGAATGGTGGTAAGGTTAAGGGAACAAGTTCTTATTGCGCAGGTGAGTGGAAAGCATTAGATCCTAAAGTGCCTGATGATTTAAAATGTGTCGATGCCAATGGTAAAGAAATAGCACTCTCAGAATATAATTCTGAGTTTACAGGTGAATTCTTAACATATAACCTAAATTTAGGTTGGTCATATAATACTTTAAACCGTCCAATTTTCCCAACCAATGGTATGTCACATCGTATTAATGCTGAAATTGCATTACCTGGTAGTGATGTGGAGTATCAAAAAATTGTTTATGATGCGCAAGCATTTTTGCCTTTAGGTAAGGACTTTGTATTACGTGGTTATGGGAAATTAGGTTATGGTAATGACCTTCCATTCTATAAAAACTTCTATGCAGGTGGTTATGGTTCGGTACGTGGTTATGACAACAGTACTTTAGGACCGAAATATCCTGGTGTGACTTATAACGAGCGTAATACTAAAGATTATAACCTTGAAGAAGTGGGTGGTAATGCTTTAGTGCAATTTGGTACTGAACTTGCCTTGCCTTTACCATTCAAAGGGGATTGGACCCGTCAAGTCCGTCCTGTAATCTTTGCAGAAGGTGCACAAGTCTTTGATACACAATGTGATGTGCCAAAAGGTAATCTAAACTTTGGTGAAAATACAACAGGTGTTAATGCGCAACAATATTGTAAAGATAATTTTGGTTTTGAACTTGATAACATGCGTTATAGTGTAGGTGTTGGCTTTACATGGATTACTATGATCGGACCATTATCCTTGAGTTATGCATTCCCATTGAATGACAAGCCAGGTGATGAAACCAAAGAAATTCAATTTGAGATTGGTCGAACTTTCTAAGTTCGATCATTGGATACTTTAAAATATTGTTAGGATTAAATCATGAAAAAAATAGTATGTGCATTGGTTGGTTTGGGTTTTGTTGGCTTAGCGAATGCAGCAGGATATGGCATTGTTGATATTGAAAAAGTGGTTGAAAGTAGTACCTATTTAAAACAGCAAAATGCAAGTCTAGAGCAAACGATTAAACCTGAATCAGCTAAACTTGAGAAAATTTCTCAAGAGATCCAAGCATTACAGCAACAAGCGCAAGCAAAAGGTGCAAATCCAGAGCAAATTCAGAAACAATATCAAGCAAAAGTGACTGAATATCAGTCAATTCAACAGTCTGTACAAGCGAAAGTACAAACTACGATTCAAAACACCAACAAGACTTTTGAAACGCGTGTGAAACAAGCTGCTGAACAATTGCGCCAAGAAAATGCTTTAGATATGGTTTTGAATAAAAATTCAGCTTTAGCCTATGACGCAAAGAATGATTTAACTGCTAAAATGATTCAAAAGGTTAATGCAATTAAATAATCAATGACATCTCATCCATCTCATCTCGATGAATTAGCTCAACTTGTTCAAGGAGAGCTAATTGGTCAATCTGATCTTGTTCTGAACGGTTTAGCAAGTTTGGAACAAGCACAATCCAAGCATATTTCTTTTGTTAACGGCGAAAAATATTTGCAAGAAGCACAAGCATCTCAAGCTGGTGCTTTGATTGTAACATCTGCCTTAAAAGCACAACTCAGTAATCATCATAATTTTATTGTGGTGGATAATCCTTACTTAGCATTTGCAATTTTAACCCATCATTTTGAGGATAAAGTACTCAAACGTGGGATTGAAGTCACAGCGCAAATTGCTGATTCAGCCATTATTTCGGATCAGGCTTACATTGGTCATTATGTGGTGATTGGTGAGAACTGTGTAGTGGGGGATAATACAGTAATTCAGTCGCATGTTCGTCTCGATGATCATGTTGAAATTGGGCAGGATTGTTTCATTGATGCGCATGTCACCATTACAGGGAAATCTAAAATTGGGAATCGTGTACGCATTCATGCCAATACTGTAATTGGTGGTGAGGGTTTTGGTTTTGCGCCTTATCAAGGTAAATGGAATCGAATAGTACAATTGGGTTCAGTTCAAATTGGAAATGATGTACGCATTGGTTCAAATTGCAGTATAGATCGTGGTGCTTTAGATGATACGATTTTGAAAGATGGTGTCATCATTGATAACCTTGTGCAAATAGCACATAACGTTGTGATTGGTGAAAATACTGCACTTGCTGCAAAATGTGGTATCGCTGGTAGTACCATTATTGGCAAAAACTGTATCTTTGCAGGGGGGGTTGGTGTTGTAGGTCACATTAAAATCGCGGATAATGTGACGATTACAGGAATGTCAATGGTGACAAAAACTATTTCTGAGGCGGGTTCTTATTCTTCAGGTACGGGACAGTTTGAAACAAACCAGTGGAAACGGACGGTTGTTCGCCTGCGACAATTAGCAGATGTGCCATTGACCAAGATAGTCAAACAGCTAGATCATATGCAGGCTCAAATTGAGCAACTTGAATCAACTTTAAAATCGCGTAAATAATTATGACTGAGTCTAAATCTCTACCTTTTACGGTTCCTGAATTACCAATGCAAACCCAAACGATCCGTGAGTATTTGCCACATCGTTATCCATTTTTGCTTGTAGACCGTGTAACTGAAGTAACGGAAAATGGCATTGTTGGTTACAAAAATGTATCTATCAATGAAGAATTTATGCAAGGTCATTTCCCTGGCTATCCAATTATGCCAGGTGTATTGATCGTAGAAGCGATGGCACAAGTTTCAGGTGTATTAGGTTTTATCATGAATGATGAAAAGCCTCAGCCTGGTTCTTTATTCTTATTTGCGGGCGCTGAGAAAGTCCGTTTTAAGAAACAAGTCGTTCCTGGTGATCAACTTGTGTTAAAATCTGAGTTACTCATGCAAAAACGCGGCATTTACAAATATTTATGTACTGCTAGTGTGGACGGCATAGTCGCAGCAACCGCTGAAATTATCATTTCTCATCAAAAATTAGAGCAGGCATGAGCAACACAAATCTCATTCATTCAACCGCTATTATTGACTCTACTGCACAGATTGCGCCTGATGTAGAAATTGGACCGTATTGTATTATTGGACCACAAGTCAGTATTGATTCAGGGACAAAGCTTCACTCACATGTCGTTGTGGGGGGCTTTACCCGTATTGGTAAAGACAATGAAATTTTCCAATTTGCGAGTGTTGGCGAAGTATGTCAGGACTTAAAATATCAAGGTGAAGAAACTTGGTTGGAAATTGGTGATTCAAATAAAATTCGTGAACACTGTAGTTTACATCGTGGTACGGTACAAGATCACGGTTTAACTAAAGTCGGTAGTCATAATTTACTCATGGTAAATACTCATGTAGCACATGATTGCCAAATTGGTGATCATAATATTTTTGCCAATAATGTGGGTATAGCAGGGCATGTTCACATTGCAGATTATGTCATTGTGGGTGGAAACTCAGGTATCCATCAATTCTGTAAGATTGATGCTTATAGCATGATTGGTGGTGCCTCTTTGATTTTAAAAGATGTTCCTGCTTATGTGATGGTTTCGGGTAATCCTGCACATGCTTTTGGTATGAATGTGGAAGGTATGCGTCGTAAGGGATGGTCTAAAAATGTGATTCAAGGCTTACGCGAAGCATTTAAATTGATCTATAAAGAAAATTTAACGACTGAGCAAGCGATTGCAAAAATCACAGCAGAGATTCTACCTGAAGTTGCTGAAGCACAATTGTTGTTAGACTCTTTAATTGAGTCCAAGCGTGGTATTGTGCGTTGAGTTAATCCATAAGTCATCATAAAAAGACATCCTTGGTGATGTCTTTTTTATTGCTAGAAAAATGGTTTAACTATTTTTTAAATAATGAGCTTCTTCTGAGTCAGGAAATGTCGACAATAATTTGTTTTTGTATACATTTGCTGTTTGTGGGTTTTTATTCACTTCTGTTGCAATGCTATAAAGGCGGTATAAAGCACGTGGCGCTTTAGATGAATTGCTGTATTTGGCTGCAACAACTTCATAATTTTTTTTAGCTTCTTCGTAATTTGGTGGTTCAATTGCTAAATTAAATTCTGCTAACCAAAAGTAAGCATTACCTGTATATACGCCATTTGGATTGTTTTTAATAAAATTTTGCATAGGTGCAATGGCTTTTTGAGCACCCCCTTGTTTGTATGCATCTAAGGCAATGGTATAAGCCGCTTTTTCAAGCTCAACAGCATTGCTGCTATTTGTCGTATCTTCTGGTTTGGATTGGACAGTGTTTTGCGAGTTTGCTGTAGTCGCAATCGGTGTTTGAGTAGTTGAATCTTTTGGTGTAGTGGTTGGGGCAGGCTGTGTTGAGTCCTGTCCATCTGGTGTGGTTGTATCAGGATGGCTTTCATCTGTTGCATCAGCATCTGCTTCTAATTTTTGTGCCATGAGCTCTAAGCGTTGATCTAAGTCTGTATAACGGTTAGACAGTTCTTTATTAAGTTGTTCAATGGCATTGTCTTGTTCTTCAATCTTACCGCGTAGTTCGCGGATTTGGTTTTCTAATTGTTGATTTTTTTGAATTAAATCCCAATTCATATTTCCTGTGATCGGGGTAGATGAGCCAGAAATACCGACATCAGTATTTTGATTGCTCAAACCTCGTGATTCAATTGGGATAGCATACAATGTCGCAGAACTTAAAAGTGCGAGAGAAAAGAGCGCATGCTTTTTTAGCATAATGTTAAATCCATAAAAGTAACTTTATTGACTTTAATTTCTTATTCGGAAATTGGTCATATCATTCGAGAATGGGTTTTATTTAAAACGGCTCAGCACTGAAATGCAAGTTACTTTTACAATGTTCTAGCATTTCTTTAAAAATGTCTTTACTTCCTCATGAATATAGAAGAAATTTTGTGGTTTTTTTGAATTTATGCCGCTGTTTTTATTGGAATTGCTGAGAGATTAATCAAACAGTCGCAAAAATGCTTAAAAGTAGATATCTCTACTTGCAAGAAATTTAAAAATCTCTATACTCTGTTCTTGCAATGGTAGCCCTGCTGGTGGCTTCGCAATTGTACTCTGAGAACCCCGCCAGGACCGGAAGGTAGCAACGGTATCAGAAATACGATGTGCCGAGGTTTTGCTAGTAGGGTTGCCACCAGATTTTAAAATAATAATTTTATATTTGCTCAACTTTTTTATTTCAGTTATTTAATTTTACCCATCAAAATCATCTGTTTTTCGGCTAATTGCTTTCATAATCACATCCATTTCAAAACCACGATATTGCAAAAATCGAATTTGTTTGGCTTTGATTTTTGGGTCTTTACTGACCTCTGTACCGTATTTTTTGACTTTCAGTTGATACGCTTGCTCATACCAGTCAATTTCTTTTAAATCTTCGGTGACTAGGGTGTTATCTAAATGTTTGCTGCGTAAAGCCATTTTGATACGGTTTGGACCTTTGCCTTGACGAATTTGACTGCGTACTGTCATTTCAGCAACACGTTGATCACTTTGATAATTCTCTTCAGCTAATTCTTCTACTAAAGCAATGACTTCCTCTCGATTGGCTGCATAGAGACATAGTTTTTCAATCAAATCTGCTTTTGAATATTCTCTACGTGTTAATTTCGCAAATGCATAAGAGCGTAGGCGAGAGCCTGTTAAGCCTTGCGTTTTTGCTTGGCGTTCTTGTTCGAAGTTGAGCGCATCTTCGTTGGAGCGGGTTGTATGGTTTGTAGAGGGCTCATCGGAAAATTGTTGTTTCAATGCTTCATAATTCAGCATTTTAGGAAATTTAGGAGATGACATAGTCGTAGAGAGATTTTTAACCTTAATTAAAATAGTGTATTTCTATTTTAATCTGTTTACTGGATATTCCAAAATTGAATTATTTAGGCTTGTCATAACAAAAACGCCCAAAGTTGGGCGTTTCATTGTGAGATCGATTACTTGATTAAGCATCTAAAAATTCAGGCTCGATTTCATCATCTTCTGATACGGGTGCTGCATTGGTTGTGGTGAGTAATTTTTCACGAATCAATGTTTCAATCGCAGCCGCCATTTCAGGATTTTCTTCCATATGGCGAATGGCGTTATTTTTACCTTGACCAATTTTTTCACCTTGATAAGAATACCAAGCACCTGCTTTGTTGACTATGTCTTGTGCAACAGCAAGATCAATCAATTCACCCAGATGGTTAACGCCTTTACCATATAAGATTTGGAACACTGCTTCACGGAAAGGAGGTGCCATTTTGTTTTTGACCACTTTCACACGTGTTTCTGAACCAATGATTTCATCACCTTCTTTGACTTGACCAATACGGCGAATATCCAAACGTACAGAAGCGTAGAATTTTAATGCATTACCACCTGTTGTGGTTTCAGGGCTACCAAACATCACACCAATCTTCATACGAATTTGGTTAATAAAGATCACCATACAGTTTGAACGTTTAGCATTACCTGTGATTTTACGTAATGCTTGGCTCATCAAACGTGCTTGTAAGCCCATGTGTGAGTCGCCCATTTCGCCTTCAATTTCAGCTTTTGGTGTTAAGGCTGCAACGGAGTCGACCACGATCATGTCAATCGCGCCAGAGCGGACTAGCATATCTGCAATTTCAAGTGCTTGTTCACCGTGGTCAGGCTGTGATACCAGTAGGTTGTCAATATCTACGCCAAGTTTACGTGCATATTGTGGGTCGAGTGCATGCTCGGCATCAATAAAAGCACATGTACCACCTGCTTTTTGGCATTGTGCAATCGCTTGTAAAGTCATGGTAGTTTTACCCGAAGACTCAGGACCATAAATTTCAACAATACGACCTTTAGGTAGACCACCGATACCGAGTGCAATATCAAGGGTTAAAGAACCTGTTGATACAGACTCGACTGCTTGTACAGTGTTGTCACCTAAACGCATGACTGTATTTTTACCAAATTGTTTTTCAATTTGACTTAACGCAGCATTCAGCGCTTTACTTTTGTTATCATCCATCTTGAAACCTCAAAACAATATAAATTCACTATTCACTAAAGTGGATGTCTTTAAATTTGATCTTCGTCCACAAACGCAATAGTGACAGAAAAATAATTTGCCATCTACATTAAACCACGTTATTACGACATAGAGTGTCGCATAGGTGGTTTGCTTTTATTCATCATGATATGACCAATTTTGCTCATAACCTGCATCATTTTCTTGTCGAAACCTACTGATGTCTCGACGGTCTTTTTTACTTGGCCGATGCTCAGGTCGTGCAAGATTATGCAATTTTCTTTGGGTTGAAATCAATTCCCGTCGAGCAATACTGACTTCAGTTTCTTCGTACAAGAGTTGAGCAGCGGGTGCACCGCCACGAACATTGGATAGTGCTTTAACCACCACGGTTTTACGATCAAAACCTTGTTGAATAGTGAGCTCCATGCCAATGCGGATTTCTTTCGAAACTTTAATCCGTTCACCTTCATGATGTACTTTACCGCCTTCGATTGCTGCTTTGGCAATGGAGCGAGTTTTAAAGAAACGAGCAGCCCAGAGCCATTTGTCAGCACGTACACTGTCAGTTGCTAGAGCGTCTTGATCTTTACGGTTTTTAGGCTGTTTTGACATCGACATCCTTACTTTGATATTGCGCCAATAATGGCAATAATTCAGTTAAATGTTGAATCGCTGGATACTGTAACTCTAAAGGATTACGTGCAGCTTTTAAACTAGAAGGTTGGGTAATGGTAATTAAATTTGCAATCCCAAATTTTTTGGCACCTTCAAGTACAGGTGCTGTATCATCAATCATAAATGCATGTTGTGGATCGAAAGGATATTTTTCTTGTAATTGTTGCCAAAATTCGACAAATTCTTTGGAATATCCAAACTCTTGACTACTAACAATGACTTCAAAATAGGGAGCAATGTCGACATTGTCCAATTTTAATTTTAAACCTGCAGTGTCAGCATTGGTCAGCAACCAACAGCGATAACCTTGTGCTTTTAGCTGTTCAAGTAATTCGATACAACCAAAACGAGGTTGAATTTTATCTTTAAAATCATATTGTAATTTTAGAACATCGACCCCAACTTTTTCACTCCAATAACGTGATGAGTACCATAAAATAGTATGTTTATGCTCTTGATAAAATTCAAACAAAGTCGCTTTGCTTTGTTCTAATGAACATTGATGGGTTTGAGCATGACGTTCAGGTAATTTTTGATTCCAAATCAAATCATCAAATGCAAGGTCAAGAAGAGTTCCATCCATATCGAACATCAGGATTGGCTGCATAATTTAACTACCTTTTATTTTTAAAATACAATGAAAGCCTGAAATAGATCATGATTCATTGATTTTTAAGAAATAAATCAAAACTAAAAATTTTGACATATTGATCAATTTGAATGATGTTATACACGTTTCAAAAAGTATGTACAAATTTGTGAACCTATTTTAGGTCGGATTTTGTATTAAATTATAGCGCTAAATGTGAATTGGTCGAAAAAAATCTAAAAATCTAAATTTTTATTTCTCTCAATTTTTCAGGTAATCTTGAGGTGCATCTATAATTATCTACACTTGAGCAATTTTATTCACGATGCTTTTAATAAAGGCAAAGATGAAATATCGATTTCTACATGATTTTGAGGAATGAATATGCGCTGGCAAGATATATTGCATGTGGTGAAAGAATTCTTAGTGCGCAGCCGTAAACAGCAACATTCAACAGGCATTGCAACCGCTACAGATGCTGATTCTAGCCAAATTGCAGTCGCAACAGACATGGTTCAGCGTCAAGTAAGTGCCCATGGGCGAGAGCTGATTTGTAGTTTTGAAGGCTTGGAATTGACTGCATATGATGATGGTACAGGTTGTTGGACGATTGGTTATGGTACAACCCGCTATCCTGATCAAACTGCTGTGAAAGCATTTGATACCTGTAGTCTTGATGATGCAAAACGCTATATGCAGCATGATTTAAAAAAATTTGAAAATGCAGTCAATCGGGCTGTAAAGGTCAATTTAAATCAACATCAGTTTGATGCCTTGGTTTCTTTAACCTATAACATTGGGATTGCAGCATTTCAAAATTCGACTTTGTTGCGTTATTTAAATGCAGCAGATCATCAAAAAGCTGCTGAGCAGTTTGAGGTTTGGGTCTATGCAGGAGGAAAGAGAATGCAAGGCTTGATTCGTCGTAGAGCTGCAGAAAGAGCATTATTTGAGAAAAGATCGTAAATTTATTATTGCAAGTTGAATTGGAAAATGCATTGAACGTCAATTCATCGATAAATTGTTACTCTTAAAATATGGATGTCATTTTTTGATGTTAAAATATACCGTTTAAAAAATGTCATTTAAAAAAGCAGGTAGGTTGCACACAATGTTTATTACCACCCAAGCACCACAAGATGAACAAATTCTGAATTTAACTCCAATTTTGGCACATGCAAGCCAAATTTTATTGGATGAATATGAGGCATATTGTGCTGGGCGTGATTTTAGTATTGATGAAAAAGCAGATCACTCACCTGTAACTCAAGCAGATTTAAAAGTAAATGCCTATTTATTAGAACAATTGGCTCTTTTAACTCCAGATATTCCTGTGATTTCGGAGGAAAGTGATCACTCTGAACGTCAGGCGTGGGGTGTGTGCTGGATGCTTGATCCTTTGGATGGGACTAAAGAGTTTATTCATGAACGTGATGAATTTACGATTAATTTAAGTTTGATCCAAAATCATCAAACGATATTTTCCATTATTGCTGTGCCGACTGAGCAAGTGATGTATGTAGGTTATCTAACTGAATTACCTTATAAATACTCATTTAGCCAAAAAGTATGGGAACGTTATAGTAAGTTTAAAGATGTTGAAACTGATGCGATTCAGGTGGGATTGAGCCACAGTAGTAAAAACCCAAAATATCAGCAATATATTGATTATATTGAGCAAGAACATCCAGTCATCAAACGTGAAGCAGGTAGTGCTTATAAGTTTTGTATGATGCTAGAAGGTGAAATTGACATTTATCCGCGTTTTCATCCTACGTCGGAATGGGATACGAGTGCGGGTCAAGGTTTACTTGAAAGCATTGGCGGTGGTTTAGTGAGTTTAAAGGCACAAGCTTTTACGTATAATCAGCGTAAAACAGTATTAAATGATGGTTTTATCGCCTTTAGAGATAAGGAAAATCAAAAAATAGCATTAGATGCGCTAAGTAACGTGACGTTATGAGATTGAGAGTTTTTTTCGGCATGGTATAGTAGCGAAGAGCTAAAAAATAAACTGAGTCTGTATGGCGCTTGAGTTATTGCCGAAAAGCATGTTGAAAGCAATAGATTTATTGCCTGACCCGAAAATTCCTGTGACTTTGTTTACACGCCATTCGATTCGTGAGATGGTGAGTGGGCAAGGTTTAGCGGGTTATGATTTGCAATTGACATCACAAGGTCGTGATTTGGCACAAGCTTGGGGTTCATATTTAACGGATCATACAGACCGTGTAATCCAGCATTGCATTTCAAGTCCGATTCAACGCTGTGTGGATACGGCTGCATTAATGATTGAGGGGGCTGATTTATCTAGTCCAGATCATAATACCCATCATATTGAAATCGTTGAACAAGGTTTATTGGTTGAGCCGGGAAGTTTTGTTTTAGATATTCAAAAAGCTGCGCCGTATTTTCAAAAACAAGGTGCATTAGGTTTTATTAATAGTTTTGTGAACAATGCTTTGCCAGGCATGAAACATCCGATTTCGGGTGTAGTTGATGTTCTAGAGCTCATTTATAACACACATCCACGCAATGCACAGGGTTTAAGTCTAGCTGTGAGTCATGACACGATCTTAGCGGCGATTATTGCTGTGATCTCAGGGCGTCATCAGGTGGACAAAGCAGATTGGCCACAGATGATGGAAGGTCTGTTTGTGTGGTTTGAGGGTGATCATTTTGAAGATTGTGATTTGAGATGGATTTGGCGTGGTGAAGTGAATAAATTATCAATTCGGGATTTTCAAAAGCTGGAAAATTAAGTCTCAATGTTGAGATGAGATAAAGCGATCTTAAAATTTATACAAATGAGAATTTTATCGCCAAAATTAATCATGAATTAAGCAATATTTCGAGTGAATAGATCAAGTCAGTATTAAATACTGACTTTGATTTGCCAAGCGTCTGTTTTTATTGGGGTAAATGTAATTTCACAATCCACAAATTTTTGAATCATCTCCGCTTGAGTTTTGCTATGTTCGCTGATGACTTGTGCAGTAAATACGCCACCTTGACCTAATGCTAATGGTAGTAACAATTGGTCAGTCAGATATTCATCCGCAATTGCATCAGCATTTAAATAAGCCTTTACTTCTTTAGCTAGATCACTTGCAACTTTTTCAGCACTTTTTTTCATTTCACCTAAAGCAGAAAATACTTGTTGGTGATGTTCATAATTCAGTACCACAAAAGCCGTATTTCCCTGACTGATACCTTGAAAATTTAAACGCTTACGCTCAGTTAAATCTAATTTGTTATTCAGTACTTCAAGTTCACGGTCTGCAATACTTACAGGGATATTTAAAGCAGAGGCGTAGGCAATGGTATCTAATACTTTACCACGATCTTGCGCTATATATTTAGTTTGCTCTGTCCAAGGATAAATCGTTGCATTGATCTGACCTGCGCCAATTGGGAAAAAGCCTGCACGCTCACATTCAAAATCTACTGTAATACCTATTTTTTGCAAGCTTGGCAGGAAACAATGCTCAATAAAATCAGCCGTTGGCGCCATTGGGTTATGCGTTCCGCCGTGTATACTAATTTGACTGGATTCACTTTGCATCATCAGGGCAGGGAGCAAAGTTTGTAAAACTAGAATTGTGCTACCTGCTGAACCGATGTGAAAATCGTACTTTCCTGCTTGGACTTGTTGAGGCTTGAAATATAATCTTTGTGAATGTAATTCAGCACCTTCAACCGTTGCATTGCTGACGCGTTGTGACGCTTGCACGCAGACTAAGTGCTGGCGCATTAACCCCGGTTTTTTACGTCCTGCACGGATGTTCACAAGTTCAAATGGAATGCCTGTTAGCATGGAAAGTGAAAGGGCTGTACGGAGGATTTGTCCGCCACCTTCGCCTTGTGAGCCATCGATTTGAATGGTTTGGTTTTTTAATTGGGTGTTCATAAATTGCTCTATAAGCTTGTCTTTTTCAGAATTTCTAAAGTACCAAATATTAGATTTTCATCAGGAAAATTTTGCTTTGAATGTTCGCGAACTGCGAATACAAATGAAAATATTGCAGATCTTGTCAGTTGGAGGACATGAATTAGACTTTTTTGGAATTCATACTCATTGACAAAAGTTATTTTATTTTTAAAACCTTGATAGCTATCATAAATGTCAGATGCAGAATCATTTTTATGAATGATCATCAAATCATGTTCAAGGAGATTTCGCCATTTTTTATAAAATGAAAGTTCACCAGTATTGTTTTTAGATGAATTTAAATCATTTGCTATACTATATAGGGCTACTAATCCTGGATTTTTGATATTTTTAAAAAATTCTATTCTTTCAGGATTTTTATTCCAAAAATTATGAAAGTAGATTAATTCTCTATTTTCTTTTTTTAGGTTTAATAAATCAAAAATCGCAATACCTATTTTATCTAATATACCAAAGCAAATTCTAAAAGCCGTTCTACTTCGTTCAATATTTAATCCCAATATTTCATCATTAAAAAGTTCTGAAAAAGCTTGTTCATTATCAATTTCTGTCCATTCTGTATTATGTAATGATTCATAATACAAATGACGCGCAAAGCCAAATTCTGATTTTAATCTATTAAGAACTAGTTCCATGCTTGCGATCTGATTGTCACCTACAGTGTTTTCAAAAATCGTAAGATTATCTTTATCGCTAGCACTACATTTACAGTAAAGTCCATGCTCAGTTAAACTGAGAAAACTATCAAGACACCATTGTCTATATCTACTCAGATTTTTGTATTCTAAATGGGTCTGTATTTCATCATCTAAATCTATCTCTAAATGATCTTGGGATAACTCTAAGATTTGTTTTTCTAGCAGATCTACGCGATATTTATAATATTCATGCCAAATCTTAGGAACTTCACTTGATTGTGAGGCTTGTACATAACCTGTTTTAATTTCTTTTAGCATATTAATAGATAAGGATGTAGTCATCTTATTAAGCATAATCAGAGATTCACTTCTATTGATCCATGCTTGTGGAATGTCTTTACCTTTTTTATTTACTCTATCGTAATATTGAAGTGCTTCAACAATTCGATATTGAGACTTTAGTGAGTTTGCTAAATTTACAAGATATTCATCAGGAACAGTTTTATATTCATTAAGAGTGCTTTTATAGGCTTTCCAATACATTGTTTTGGCATGATTTAATTTATCTATATTTTGAAAATTAACATTGCTAAGGGTATTTTCTTCAGGTTTATGTATATTGTTTAAAGCATTTGCATAGAAATAATAAAAAATATGTTTTTTATCTTGTTCATAGTATTCAAAATTGTCTTCTAAAATTTTCAATCCTTTACTAGAGGATTCTGAGTTTTTTCCTAAATGACCAATATCTACGAATAAACCTGATACTTCAAATAAATAATCAAAGTATTGCTTATTTTTCATAAGGCGATTAATTCTAGTGAAAATTTTATTAGCTTGCGTGTATGCTTGATCGAATTCGCCTTGATCAATTAATTTTGACGTATTATTTAAATCATTTTTTATATCTATTAACATCATTAGAAACATCTCTGTAAAGTGAACATACTGTCAGTACATGGTTGTGCTAAGTTAGGAGTAACTTTGCTTTCGCAAAGGTTTTCCTTGTACAAGGTGATGGGTTGAAATGTGCTTAAATTTTTAAGCTAACCCGCTCGCTCTGCAAGCCACTACACATTATTTTCAATCCCATGTTGTGGAAGTAGGGGATCTTGCACTCGCCCAGTATGTTCGGGTTTATTCTAAAACAATAAATTGCTTTAGAAAAAGGATGAAATATATTGTCAGTACGTGGTTATGCCGTGTGAAGTATTACTTCGCCTTGCAAAGGTTTAAAGGATGATGTGTGATGGATTGATTAGTGCGTTGCCGCATAAATCCACTTTGCTCATTACCCAAAAATGTTGCTGACTTTTATTTCAATCTATACAGCCTTAGATCTTGTACTCGCCCAATATATTTCGGATTTGATATAGCGAGCTATATCAAAACTTTGAAATTGTTTTAATCGTATTAAACCTCAAGCAAATCCACTTGCCAGTTGGTCGCTTGAATCAATACATTTAGATCACGCAGTTTGGCGCTGATATCATCCGCTTGTTTTTGTAATGATGATACTGGAATCACTTTATGCCATTTAATCTCACGTGTGCTATAACGATCAGGTTCACGATGTGTATTGCTAATCGCAGAGCTTAAGATTTTATGACGTTCTACAACTTCATCACGTTGTGTCAATAAAGCCAACAACGAACGACCATCATTCAGTTTTGCTAAAGCATTGGTTTGGTGGATAGCCAAAACCAACTTTTGTGATTCCTGAGTTAAGGCAAATACTTGCTTTAATAACTCATTTGGATCTTCAGATGGTTCATCACCATCTTGTACCAATACGTTTGCATTGATCCGTTGTTTGAGTGAAGCGAGTTTCTTTTGTTGATCGCTTCGTAATAATAATGCTTCTGCAAGTTTCATATTCTTATCCTTCTTTTAAGATTCTAAATGAATGTGTAAATAGTACAGTTTGTCTATATCTGTCCAAACATATTGGTAATTAGGACCGCCTTCGTCAGGGCAATTGGGATTGAGCCCAATTTTTCCTATAATTTCACAGATATTTTTCGCTTGAACAGTATTGATCTGATTCAAATATTCCTTAAATATTTTTAAATTTAAGTCTTCAGGAAAAATTTCTAATTTCTCATTTAAGTCAGCGATAACGCCATTAATATTCTGAACTAATATTTCACGATTAGATTCTTGGAATATTGTATTGCCTATCCAACTTGGAGAAGAATGATTCCTGTTTGAAGTATATTTTAAGATAAAACTTAATAATTCATCATAGCTATACGAGTTTTCAGCATCTATGTAACTAAACTTTACATAGCTTGCTTGCCAAGTTGAGCAAAATAGATGAACAAAACTATCCGTATAAAGCTCATTGCAATCGGAATTTACTATTTTCTCGGAATTAAATATAAATGTTGTCATTTTTCCATCTGCTATGTATTCGCTTCAAAAGTTATTAGCAATTGAATATCGTTACTGTGAATATAAAGATGTTGCCAATGCTGACAGTATGGATTGAATTGCCAAGGAGGGCTGATATAACCCTGCTTAGCAAATTCAATTTCACCCATCAAATTTTCAATTTTGTTGAATAGACTTTGATAAATTTCCGAAAATTGATTGATGTTTAGTGTGGGAAATAAATTTTTGTAGAAAAATTCATGAATCGCATCTGTCCAATTAAGTGACTCCATTTCAAAAATCCAATCAGTATGATGTTGAAAATTTGATGGCTGTTTTATATTTAATTTTTTGCATTTTTGATAAAAAAACGCTTTGAAATTATCCTCAAACGATTTGTCTTTGGAAAAATTTAATTGTTCAATATAACAATCAAATTCAGGACCTGTATATGATGTACGTAAAGCATTTGTTGCGGTACATAAACCATTCAAGAACTCATTAAACTTTTCTATTTCAAATGCAAAATTCATAATAATTAACCTTTTACACAAACAACCTGATTTAGCGTATAAACCACTTCCACCAAATCACTTTGCGCTTTCATCACATCTTCAATCGGCTTATAAGCAGACGGAATCTCATCAATCACGGCTTCATCCTTACGGCATTCCACACCTTGAGTTTGCTCAATCTGATCTTGCACAGTAAACAACTTCTTGGCAGCAGTACGGCTATGCACACGACCTGCACCATGCGAACATGAACAGAAAGATTCCTGATTTCCCTTACCTTTTACAATAAAAGACTTCGCACCCATCGAACCTGGAATAATTCCATACTCACCCAAACGCGCACGTACAGCGCCTTTACGAGTCACAAGAACTTCCTGACCGAAATGTTCTTCCTTATCCACATAATTATGATGACAATTCACTGCTTCAACTTTGGCATTAAATGGTTTGTTAATAATAATTCGTAAAGCCTGAACCGCAGCTTCCATCATTAACTCACGGTTTTTCATGGCAAAACGTTGCGCCCAACCCACAGCAAACCAATAATCATCAAAATGCTCAGTGCCTTCAACCAAATAAGCTAAGTCTTTATCAGGCAAGTTAATGAAATGCTTCTGCATATCTTTACGTGCAAGCTCGATAAAATGGTTTCCTATTGCATTTCCAACCCCACGAGAACCCGAATGCAACATAATCCAAACCTGTTGATGTTCATCCAGACAGATTTCGACAAAGTGGTTTCCAGTTCCCAGAGTCCCTAACTGTTTATGGTTATTGGTATTTTTTAAACGTGGATGCTTGGCACAGATATATTCAAAATCAGTGACCAATTCAGCCCATGCCTGATCTACACGTTCAGTTGGCGTATCCCAAGATCCACGGTCACGTCCTTTCTTGGTCATTCCATGCGGAATTAAACGTTCTAGCTCAGTACGTAGAGCGTGTAAATTATCAGGTAAATCAGACGCAGTCAGTGACGTACGTGCTGCCATCATTCCACATCCGATATCGACACCCACCGCAGCAGGGATAATCGCGCCTTTGGTTGGAATCACACTTCCAATGGTTGCTCCAATTCCAACATGGACATCAGGCATCACCGCCATCCATTTATAAATAAATGGCATTTGCGCGGTTTTTAACAGTTGATCTTTCGATTTCTCATCGACAGGGACACCTTTGGTCCACATTTTAATTGGAACGCCTTTTGCGTCCTGAATAATGTTATAAGCGCGTTCATTTGCAGCTTGTTTTTCAATTTGTTCTATTACTGACATAGTCATCACTTTTTCCTTTCTCTAAACCTGCCTGCCAAGCGGTTGCAGGCAGGTGAATTGTTGTTATACATCTCATGATGTATGTAATGTATATTGCTAAGAGTGTGCCAAATTTGATTTTATTTGGAATTTAATTTTTAAGTAATTGATATTTAATAATTTAAAAATATTTATTTTATTTTTAGATTTTTTAGTACGATTTTATTTTCTTTGATAATATATAAAAATATATAGTTAAATATAAGAATAGATATTTTAAAATTAACCACTGCATAGAAAATCCATGCCAAATTTGGCATGGATTTAAGTTATAGGAAAATATTGTCGCTAAGGTTTTTGATTGATCTTGAGATAGTGCTGTTCAAGATGAATATCCAAGCGTTCTGCCAATGGATCATCATCTAAAACCTGACGATGCCCAATCAGCAATTTCATATCGGCTGTTTTGCGCTTTTTACTTGGTGGTTTTTCATGATAGGCATGGCATTTTTTATACCAATGATACGTGGTTAAATAATAACTTTTGATGCGAAGTTGCTCTAAAGCAAGATCGAGATCGTCATCTTTAACGTGGACTTTGATGCTCATAAATCGTGTTTTACAGACTGACACCTGTCTCTTGTAATGAAACAAAAAAGAAAAGAATAGGTTTATTGACCTACGGCAAAAGTATTGCCTGTACGTTGATGTTGTTGCTTTAAATCAATTTTATGCCAAAAATTAGGATGAGGTGTAGGTGGTGTGCATAGTGCAAAATGGCTTTGTGCCTGACTGATCAGGCGTTTCATTTTACGTTTTTTGCGCTTTAAAATGGCAGCTTGCTCATAAAAGCCTTGGCGCTTTTTATACCAACGGGTGGCTTGTAAGAAATATTGTTTTTGCTGTAATTGATGTAGCGCGACTTCAATATTGTTATCTGTAACAATAACTTGTATAGACATGATTTGCGTTTTAAAGACTGACACCTGTCTTTGTTTTTGAGTTGAGATATTAAATTAACAAATTGTTTATTTTTTAACAAGGTTTAATTTTTGAAATTGCTTTTATGATCATCTTAATTTGATATTTTAAAATCATTATTTTTTAATTGCTAAAATAAACAACAGGATATAAACAAAGTTGCGAAGACAATCGTGGCTCTACCTACTGAGCTACTGTTTCATTGATTTAAAAGGGCTTTGTTGCACAAACCTATCTGTAAAGGCTTTTTCAGCGATATAATTTTCAAATGAAGAAGCCTACACACAAAAT
>NZ_JACANS010000030.1:0-29396 GCF_030329305.1 Acinetobacter sp. 251-1
CCACTTACCCAAGTTACGCCTTAAATTTGGATCAATTAGGGGCGCTTTGCATTTCAAATCTTTGTGCAACAAAGCCCATTGGTGGATAAAAGTTAGTAGTATCAGTATAATTTTCTAAGGCACCGCTAAAATCTGAAAAATATTGAAATATAAAGCCATGCTCATCTGGAGCACTTTTATTCCATATTTCTTGTATAAAGAAAGACGATACTTTAACAAGCTTTTCCAGTGTAATACTTTCGTCACCTGAACCATGAACAAATAAGTTTCTTGTTTTTCTTAAGTCTTCGAACCCATCTTTTAATTGAGTATTCTCTGTAGTAGCATAAATTACACTATATAATTTAAGTAAGTCTTCAAATCCATGCATATAAAAATCATTAAATTTCATTTTTTTCCATTGCAAATTTGATAATTTCTCAATTAGAAGCAGTGGTGATTTAAGAGCGATTTTATACTTTAGATAGTTTTCTATTGATGAAAAAATTAAAAGTGACATGTTTCCAATTTTAATTTTATTTTCTTCAATAAATGTGTCTTCATCAAAATCGTTTTCGCCACTAAATAAAATTAAAGGATCATGATCATCAATGAATGGAATAAATATATTGAATGCTTCATATAGAAATTCAGCACTATTTAATAGGAAAACTTCGGGCTCTGGAATGTTTTCAATCATTGCATTTACTCATTTGTAAATTTTAAAATTTATTAAGCTAACTTAGATTTAATCACTTTTTTTTGAGGACGCTTTCGCGTGAGCAACTTCTTCACGAGTTAGACTCAATGAGTTTTCCCCGAGCTTTTTCATAACGATAGCTAATAGTTTCTCTAAAGGAACACTTTCCAAATCCCCAAATTTCTGTTCAAAGCTATTTTCAAGACGAGCAACAATATCCGCATTCATAGAGCGGTTGTGTTCTTTTGCTGATTCAACGATCTTATCTTTAAGATCTTGAGTCATACGCATTTTGTATTCAACATCTGAGTTTCTAGCCATAACTCTGTGCTCAAATAAATTTCATTCATAATAATATCCCCAATGGGGATTGACAAGTAGAAATTAAAATCTTAAATTAAATACATCCCCAACGGGGATATGAAAAACCCCATTCCTCGACCAAGATTCATGGGGCTTATGTCTAAACCATTGGAGATATAGACATGATTAGTCTAACACTAAGTTTTAATGAAGTGAAATTTAACCCAGTTCAACATGATCAGCAGATTTGGCTTACAGCAAGTGAGCTTGCGAAAGCACTTGGGTATGAAAAATCAAATGCAGTTACTCAAATCTATGAGCGCAATAAAGATGAGTTTACTTCTGATATGACAACAACCCTTAAATTGAGTGTCGTTAACTCAAACTATCCTGTCGAGAACCTCAAATTGAGGTTCTCGAAGAAAGATGAAAATTTAGAAAAAACTATTCGTATTTTCTCACTTCGTGGTTGCCACCTTATTACTTTCTTTGCCCGAACTAAAGTTGCCAAAGAGTTCCGCAAATGGGTACTTGACGTACTAGAAAAAGAAGTCATGCAGCAGCAAATCGATACTCGAGTAAAAATCAATGCAGAGCAGCAAGCTGAGCTCAAAGAAATCGTAGACCGACGTGCTCAAGGCGAACGCAGACTTCATGCAGAAATGTGGGCACGTCACAACAGACACTTCCGCATCACACGCTATAGCGATCTGCTTGCCATTCATTTTCAAGACGCAGTGAATTACCTAGAAACTCTAGAGATCAAGACAAAAGGGGAGATTCAGATAGATGACAATCAATCTATAGAAACACTGTGTATACATGCCAAGCTATTTCAAGCATGGTGGAAAACACACAGTCCGACATTGGGCAAATTAAATCCAACCCTTGAGTCAATGTTACATGACAATATGTTTTATATGACGACTGCCATAAAAGATCTATGTAAAAAATATGATTTAAAGTTGCCAGATTATGACTATGAACATATGTTTGAGCTGAATAAGTTACCGCATCAAAGGTACTTATTATTGAAGTAAAAATAGACCGCCTTAAGGCGGTTTTTTTTATGATTTTATTTTAATAAAGCACTGTCATTTAAGCTAATGAAATCAATCTTTATAAAAAGCATTTTGTGAAAATATTGTGAAAATTTTGTGAATGACAAAATTCAGGATCATTTTTAAAAAATAAAAACCGATGTTTATGCACTAAAAGTGCTATGATTTAAGCCATAAATATCAATTTTTGAATTTACTTAAATGTCTGATTTGATTATAGAAACACATCCTTTAGAACCTTTTTTACCTAAAAATGCCAAGCTTTTGATGTTAGGGAGTTTTCCACCACCAAAAGTGCGTTGGAAAATGGATTTTTATTATCCGAATTATCAAAATGATATGTGGCGGATTTTTGGTTTAATTTTTTTTCAGGACAAAAACTACTTTTTAGATTTAGCTAATAAAAATTTCAAAGAACAAAAAATACGTGATTTTTTAAGCAAAAAGGGCATTGCAATTTTTGACACGGCGTATCAGGTCATCCGTTTACAAGGGAATGCTTCAGATAAATTTTTGCAGATCGAAACGCCAACCAATTTAAAATTATTGTTAGATCAGATGCCTGAATGTAGCAACATCATGACCACAGGTGATAAAGCCACAGATACTCTGATGCTGTCCATGCCTGAAGGCACGGAAAAACCACAAATTGGTCAGGCGGTACACACGATTTTTGATCAACGACATGTCACTTTATATCGTATGCCGTCATCCTCTCGAGCTTATCCTTTGGCTTTAGATCTGAAAGCAGCAGCATATCGAAATTTATTTCAACAAATCGGGCTGTTGGAGTAGATGAAAACATAGAGATTTAGATCTTCAACGCAGAGTAAAAAAGTAAATGTCCTGACATTTCCTTTTTGTTGACTGAATTGTTGATGTTTAGAAATTGACTAAATTTTTAATTGAAAAAATATCATCTAAAGATTGTTTACTCAGGAGTTTTTCATCTTCAATAATTGTAAAAATACTTTTACCTGTTTCATTGGCAGCTTTAGCAATGCGAGTGGTGGTTTCATAGCCCAAGTATGGATTCAGCGCGGTAATAATACCGATGGAATTATCCACGAAATTTTTACATTGTGATGCATTCGCCGTCACGCTATCAATACAATAATTTTTAAACATTTTGACGGTTTTTTCTAACAGATCAATAGATTCAAATAATTTGAGTGCAATTAACGGTTCCATCGCATTGAGTTGCAGTTGTCCTGACTCTGCTGCAAGGGTAATGGCTAAATCATTGGCAATAATTTGATAACATGCGATATTCACGGCTTCAGGAATAACAGGATTCACTTTACCCGGCATAATTGAACTGCCCGGTTGACGAGGCTCCAAATTAATTTCGTTGATACCCGTGCGTGGCCCACTTGAAAGCAAACGTAAATCATTGGCAATTTTTGACAATTTGGTTGCTGTACGTTTGAGTAAGCCTGACAGTAGAACAAAATCACCCATATCAGAACTTGCTTCGATTAAGTGTGGTGCAGTCATCATGGGACGTTGGGTGATATTCGACAATGCTGCAAGTGCTTCTTTCTTATATTGTTCAGAAGCATTAATTCCTGTACCAATCGCAGTGCCGCCAAGATTTACATAGCAGAGGGTTTCAGATGAAATATCGATGATTTTATCAATGTCTTTCTTTAAAGTGACTGAAAAACCTGAAAATTCCTGTCCGAGTGTCATCGGTACAGCATCTTGTAATTGGGTGCGTCCCATTTTAACCACATTTGCAAACTCAATCCCTTTTTGCGCTAGACTTTCTACTAAGGCATTGAAAGGTTGTGTTAATTTTTCCAAGCTTAACAACAACCCAAGTTTAATTGCGGTTGGATAGACGTCATTGGTCGACTGTGACATATTGACATCGTTATTTGGATGCAAATATTGGTATTCACCTTTTGCATGACCCATAAACTCTAAAGCAATATTTGCAATGACTTCATTAGCATTCATATTGGTCGAAGTCCCTGCACCCCCTTGTAACATGTCAATTTGAAATTGATCTTGGTATTTGTCTTGTATTAATTCATTGCATGCAAATTGAATTGCTTTTCGCTTATTTTCAGGGAGTAATTCGGTACGATAGTTGGCTTCTGCACATGCCGATTTTACCATGGCAAGTGCTTTGATAAATAAAGGAAAGTGATATAGTTTTGTTGCACTTAAATTAAAATTTTCGAGTGCTCTTAATGTTTGTACGCCATAATAGGCTTGCGCAGGAATTTCTTTTTGACCAAGTAAATCTGATTCTAAACGATGCTGAGACATGAAGATTGTCCAATGAAGATTTAATAAAAGCATAAAATTAAAAAATCAGCCTGACCAATGCAAAAAATGAAAAATGTATGCATTTTTTGCATACAATGAAGGTGTTTTAACCAAAGGAAAACGTAAAATGAGTTTAGATATTCGATGGATTGAAGATATTTTGGCACTGGATACAATGAAGTCGATTTCTAAAGCGGCAGAAATTCGTTTTGTCACGCAGTCGGCATTTACACGAAGAATCCAGCAAATTGAAATGGATTTAGGGCAAGAAATTCTGATAAGAAACGGCAAAAATATTGAATTTAATGAAGTTGGACAAGTGCTTTTATCCACGGCGAAAAATATCAAAGATCAACTCGATCTGACTTTAGGCTTGCTGAATAAACTCAATACACAAGATAAAATTATTAAATTTTCGGTATCTCATTCATTAATGTCGAATTATTTCTCACAAGTTGTGAAATTTTTACCCGAAAAATTAAAGGATTTTCATCTTGAAATCATTACCAATAACGTAGGTGAAGGATTAAAAAATTTAAAGGAGGGAGGCTGTCATTTTTTAATTTGTTATGCAGATGCCACCTTATTAAATGCTTTGGATGACAGTTTAATTAGCCATTGTAAATTAGGGGAAATGGATATTATTCCTGTATGTACGGTAGAACAAAATTATGATTTTGAGAAAGATAAGCACATCCCATTATTGATGTATGGCGCTAAAGCTTATTTAAGGAAATATGTAGATCAGATTGTTCATGCCTTGGATTATAAAATTTTATATGAAACTGATAATGCATTAGATTTAAAAGAATTGGTTCTACAGGGCTTAGGAGTGGCTTGGCTGCCTAAAAATGTGGTGAATAATGAAATTAAGCAAAATAAATTAAAAATAGTGGGTAATGCATCTTATTATTCAAGACAAGAAATTCACATTTTAAAAAGTAAAATCAATGCCAATCCCAACTTGCAATTGGTGTGGGAGAGTTTGACGCAACATTAAACAGATCAGTGGAAAAATTGCATCTGTTATAGGAAATTAGCCGAAATTTGTCTATAGATGAAAGATTATAGGCTTTTTATACTATAACAGTGCAAAATGAATACATTGGAATTATGTATGTTTAAAACAGAAATACTTCAGCAAATCAGCGAAGTTTTTACCGGTGAAATCTGCTTTAAAACGATTTTAGACCAACAAGATTTCACTCAAGATCGTCTTGAGGCTCAATTATTGCATGCGGCTCAACTTAGAAATCAACAACCTTCTCATTTTAATGCAATTATTCAAAGTGCGATTCATCCTTTCAGTCATGATATTGCCTATTTATTTGCACCTTTTATTTTGTCCAATTTAAATCTAAAAACGCTTTATACCACCCCGAAAACCCCAACGGTATTGACGGTTTTTAATTCATATTTCAATACCAGTGAGATGCAACTGGCACAGCATACTGAAATTTTAAAAGATTTAAATTTTTCCATTCAATTGAGTCATGTAGCGCAAAATGAGGCTGAATTTTTATATCAATATTTACTCGCTGCGTTATGTAATGAAAAAATCAATCATATTTTTATCATTTCAGATGTTCAGCCCAATTTAACTCAATTAAAAACTTTAGAAATACAACTGGGGGTTAGAATTTTTACACTGGCTAAAGTCACTAAAAAATTAGACATTGCAGTGTTAGATATGCGTAAATTATTATTTAAAAACAAAGATACGCAATATATGCAACTGTGTGCAGATTTTGCAGAAATAAATGCTCAAATTTTAGTTCCTTTGATGACGTTAACGCAGCATCAGGTACAACATTTGATTGATGATATGTTTTATTCAGAGCATATTTTTGAAAAATTATCTGTCTATAGCGAATATATGAGCACCTGTATTTTTAATGCTCAGCAATTGGCTCGGGTATCATGATAAGCAGACAAGGAAGAACGATAGAATGTCTTTTTTTGATCGTTCTATCACTTTTCAACTCGCTTTGTTGGTTTTGCCTGCTCAGTAATCGATCTGATAGGGGGAAGCATAAATTTTATAAAATTTAAGCAAAATGATACGGAATTACAGACAAACATTATCAACTGCTTAAAATCCCTTTATAATAGTGCCCATTCTTTTTGAGTGATGGAAAGAAATATTTCAATTTCATTCATTCGCTCATTTTTCTATTTTTAGTCAATTGCTAAAATTCGACTGATTTAAATATTTTGCAATTTATGTGCTTGTAAATACACATAAAAGCTTTAGGTGCTCACATGGAAATCAAAGTCAATTATCTCGACAATCTTCGACAAGAGGCGAAGTTTGATGACTTCACGGTGATTGCCGATCAGCCGATTCGTTATAAAGGCGATGGTTCTGCACCAGGACCGTTTGATTATTTCCTTGCATCTTCGGCTTTATGTGCAGCGTATTTTGTAAAAGTGTATTGTGCAGCACGTGACATTCCCACTGATAATATTCGCTTGTCGCAAAATAATATTGTTGATCCTGAAAATCGTTATAAGCAAATTTTTAAAATTCAGGTGGAATTGCCTGCCGATATTTCAGACAAAGACCGTCAGGGTATTTTACGTTCCATTGACCGTTGTACCGTCAAAAAAGTGATTCAGACGGGTCCAGAGTTTGTGATTGAAGAAGTGGAAAGCATTGATGCAGATGCTCAAGCTTTGCTCATGCCAGACCTCGCCAAAGAAAGTACCACTTTTATTGCGGGCAAAGACTTACCTTTAGAAGAAACCATTGCCAATATGTCAGCAATTTTGGCGGGTTTAGGCATGAAAATTGAGATTTCTTCATGGCGCAATATTGTCCCAAATGTATGGTCTTTGCATATCCGTGATGCACAATCGCCGATGTGTTTTACCAATGGTAAAGGCTCCACCAAAGAAAGTGCCTTGGCATCAGCTTTAGGCGAGTTTATTGAGCGTTTAAACTGTAATTTCTTCTATAACGATCAGTTTTGGGGAGAAGACATTGCCAATGCTGCATTTGTACATTATCCAGATGAAAAGTGGTTCCAACCGGGGCCAAATGGTGAATTACCGACTGAAATCTTAGATGACTATACCCGTGAAATTTATGACCCTGAAAATGAGTTATTAGGTACACATTTATATGACACTAACTCAGGCAATAAAGCCCGTGGTATTTGTTCATTGCCCTTTGTACGTCAGTCAGATGGTGAAACAGTCTACTTCCCATCGAATTTGATTGAAAATTTGTATCTTTCTAATGGTATGAGTGCAGGCAATACTTTGGCTGAAGCACAAGTACAATGTTTGTCTGAAATTTTTGAGCGTGCCGTGAAACGTGACATTATTGCAGGTGAAATCGCATTACCTGATGTTCCTGAAGACGTTTTAGCGAAATATCCGCGTATTGTTGAAGGCATTAAGGGTTTAGAAGAGCAAGGTTTCCCTGTTTTAGTCAAAGATGCTTCACTTGGTGGAAAATATCCTGTGATGTGCGTCACTTTGATGAATCCACGTACTGGGGGTGTTTTTGCCTCTTTTGGTGCACATCCAAAACTTGAAGTTGCATTGGAACGTAGCTTAACAGAGTTGCTACAAGGACGTAGTTTTGAGGGTTTAAATGACTTACCAAAACCGACATTTAGCAGCAATGCAGTGACTGAACCTAATAATTTTGTTGAACATTTTATTGATTCAAGCGGTGTGGTGTCTTGGAAATTCTTTAGTGCACATTCAGATTATGAGTTTGTGGAATGGGATTTTACCGGCAAAGGTGATAATGAAGCCGAGGCTGCAATTTTGTTCAAAATTTTAGAAGATATGGGTAAAGATGCTTATATGGCAGTGTATCAGCACCTTGGTGCAACAGCTTGTCGCATATTAGTACCTGATTATTCTGAAATTTATTTGGTTGAAGATTTAATTTGGGACAACACCAACAAAGCCTTAGACTTCCGTGAAGATATTTTAAATATTCACCGTTTAGATGAAGAACAGCTTGAAGCTTTGGTGGAACGTTTAGAAGAAGTTGAAGTTGATGACTATACCGATATTGTGACCTTGATCGGGATTGAGTTTGATGACAATACCGTGTGGGGACAATTGACCGTTTTAGAACTTAAACTTCTAATTTATATTGCATTGCAAGAATTTGAAGCAGCTAAAGATTTGGTGGAACAATTCTTACAATACAATACCAATACGGTAGAGCGTGGTTTGTTCTATCAATGTATGAATGTGGTCTTAGAAGTTGAGCTTGATGATGAGCTTGATCTTAATGATTATGAACACAATTTCCGCCGTATGTTTGGGGATGAACGGATGGATGCAGTGATTGGTTCAATGGATGGCAGTATTCGTTTTTACGGATTAACTGAAACCAATATGCAACTTGAAGGTTTAGATCGTCATTTGCGTTTAATTGAAAGTTATAAAAAACTACACGCAGCACGTGCAAAATTTGTTGCCGCTTCTTAAAAATTAGTAGCGATTTATCTGTAAATAAAACGTCCTATGGGGCGTTTTATTTTTGTAATTTGAGCATCAAATGTTTCGCTTAAATCGGAAATCGTTCAGTCGTCGTGATATGACTCATCATTTTAAAAATAAAACTGCTTGAGGCTAAATCCTGTTCAATACAATATTGCTCAACCCAATCATAATAATCTTCAGGTAAATCAGAAGAAACGCCTCGTTCCCAATAATTATTTCCATAAAAAAGAAACATTATCCAATGATATTCATAATCATGGGAAATCATTGCAGCTCCTAACGCTCCACGAATAGGCTGTTGGCAAACATTTGATTCAGCGACGATTTTGTGCTTCTTGTAGGTTTTTTTGCGCATATTTCGCAATGGTTGCTTCTACAATTCTGACCTATGTATAAAAGTTGAAAATGATTTTTTCATTTCACCATTAAAAACCAAGTTATCTTTAATTTCTTGCTGCACTATTTTCCTTATCTTTGTTTTAATTAAATATTTTAAGTATAGAGAATTTTATTCCTGTTTTGAATGGATTAGACATTATCATGAAAAATAGCTAAGTGTACGGTCATAAAAATGTGGAAAATAATTATGGAAAAAATTGAGTGAATTTATTTGAGTTTGGATGTTATGAGTAACCGAATCACATTCTCTATTGACTCAGTTACTCATATATGTGAACTTAAAACTTATATTGATAGTTAATAAAGAAACGATTTTCCATAAAGTCATTGCCATGATCTTGATCATATTTAGCAAATAGATGCTGTATAGAAAGACCTTTTAACTTGGGGGTTTGAAAGTTGTAACTTGTAAATAAGTTAAATTCAGATTCTTCATTTTTCTGCCCATTGGCCATTTTGATATCGCGTCCTGAGGCGTATTTCGCAGTACTTATTAACCCTGGAATATAGTCTTTAAAGTCATAACTATAAATAAAATGCCAGGATTTTTCATTTTTCTTGAAAAAACCTGTAACATTCCAGTTAATAAAATACAGTTCGGGCAAAAAACCATCAGGTAACGGATAGGCATCACCAATAATTTGTTGATAACCCACGCTAACACTATGATTATTTAACTTAACTGTTTCTAATAGCCCAATATTCTGACTGTCAATATTCAAAGCACTGTTATTGTCCTGTGAATTAAAATAGCGCAATTTAGAATGTAGTGCGATATTTTTCGCAATCGGATACTGATATTCGATACCTAAATAATGTTTGTCATACAAATTATCCAAATGCCCATAGTAGTAATTCACATTCAAATCTCTATTTGCATCATAAACTAAGTTGATATAATCCAAACCATCTGAATAGTGTTTTACACCATTCTGCGTATAGGAAAATTTATAAAAATCTTCTTGGTTGCGTGGTGAGTTTTTCGTAACACGCCCAAGCTCAACTTTTAATTTATCCATTACGGGAAATTTTAAATTTGCACCCAAATAAGAAGTTAAAAGTTGGCGACTTGTGTCGACTGTAGTCATGGGAAGATTGAGCCATAGCTCACCCACTCGTAGTTCTGCCTGATCATATTTAAGCTTTAGCGTTCCGCCATATTTCAAATAATCATCTGCTTGTTCTTTTTTGATAGGATCAAAAGGCAATACGGTATCATCAACATGTTTGTCACTGCTGAGGCGTACAGCATATTGCACTGAACCATCCACCCCGATTTGAATAGGCTGATCTAAAATTTGTAACGGTGTATCATGAAATTTTGAATTGTAAAATAATGAGATACCTTGTGACCAACTGCCTGTGTCTTTGATATTTCCCTGATCAAAATTGCGGTCAATATAGGCATTTTTCAAGGTGATTTTCCATTCATCTTCGGCATGCAATTGCTGCATCAAGGCACAAGTGTTGATGAGGATGAGTGCTGAAAAAAGTGTTGAGAATGAGCGTTTTGTTAACATAAGACATCCTTGACTTAAGTTTATTTCCAAATAAAAGGAGATTGTTTTTGAATATCTTCAGCATCAGGCTCTAAAGCTATTCCCGAGCGGTCTTTGAAAATACAAATGGCAAGGAAGGCGATCACCGACATCACTGTTAAATAGGCACTGACCAAATAAATTCCATTTACTTTACCAATCAATGCGGCTGCAATGAGTGGTGCAAATGCGCCACCGATGATTGAACCAATGGCATAAGTAATCGAAATCCCTGAGAAACGGATGGAAGCAGGGAATAGCTCTGAGTAGAAAACCGCTTGTACACCATAAGTCATCCCAATTCCCATGGATAACAATGTCAAGCCCAGCATGATCAAACCGTAACTGCCTGTGCTGATCAGAGGAAATAAGGTAAGAGCAGTAATGACTTGAATGACTGAACCGATGATATAAATTGGTTTTCGTCCAAATTTGTCCGAAAGTACCGCAGATAACCACGTGAAAAATGTCCAGATCACGGCTGAAATACTCACCAAACCTAAAATGGTTGGGCGGTCTAAGTTTAAACCTTTGGGATTGGTGGTGAAGCTTTGAATAAAACCACCCGCCGTCATATAGCCCAGTGCAGTCGTGCCTGCAATCAGTAAAGCTGAGCTGAAAATGACTTTTTTGTATTGAGCAAATAATTCACGGATCGGTTTTTGGGTAGTGCCTTTTTGCTTTAATTCCTCAAAAATAGGGCTTTCTTCAACTGAACGACGAATCCAATACCCCAAAGCAAACAGAAAAATGCTCAGTAAAAAGGGGATGCGCCAGCCCCAAGCCATAAACTCTTCACCCGGTGAGACATAGCCTGTCATCACCACCAGTACCAATGATGCAAGTAATAAACCTAGTGGTACACCAAGCTGTGGAAATGCACTAAATAGTCCTCGTTTTTCAGTTGGTGCATGTTCAACCGCCATTAATACCGCACCTCCCCATTCACCACCTGCGGAAATGCCTTGTAAGATCCGCAGTAAAATTAACATGATCGGGGCAGCGATGCCGATGTGATCATAAGTGGGTAATAAGCCTATCAAGGTAGTGGTACCGCCCATCATAATCAAAGTAATGGCAAGTACCGTTTTACGCCCAAATTTATCGCCAAAATAACCTGCGATAAATGCGCCAAAAGGACGAAAAATAAAACTAATTCCCACCGATGCAAACACTAAAAGTGTGGCAAATATGGGACCTGCGGGTTTAAAGAACAGTTGATTAAAGACTAAGCCTGCGACTGCGGCATAAATAAAATAGTCATACCATTCGATGGTAGTGCCAACAATGGTCGCCATCGCAATTTTTCGGGTACGTGACGCATGGGGCTGTTCAAGCGTCGGGTTGTGCAGTTCTACGTGAGAATGTTCCATAGCATTTCCTTTTTTTGTACTGTGCGAGTGGTTTCAATCTATTTTTTAGTTTTTTGATTGAACCCAAGTCCTTATCGCCATGATTCGTCATGAATCAAGTGATTTAATTATGCTGAATATTTTTAAAAAAGATACACTATAAATAATATTTATTTTAAACAGTATCTTTTATTTAAATTTTAAGAACTTTGTTTTATAGATATTTTTTAATAAATAAAACAATATATATAGATACTTATTGATTTTTATTAAGTGAAAATTTTCATTTATTAAAAATGTTATGATTTAAAAATAAATATAAATATTTAAATATGTATCATATATTTTTATTTTAACCACAAAAAATCCCCAGATAAAAGAACTTTATCTGGGAGAAGAAGAATGAGAGTGTATTTTATATACATCACATGAAATGTATGCTGAAAGTCAAATCATGGTGATTTTGTTAAGCATAAGGCGTTAGATCCTGATTCCTTTGTCTATGACTATTCAGTAATATAAATAATCACGTCATTATGCAGCATCTTCAGCAATTTCTGCATGTATTAAAGTGGTTCCTGTGGCTTGAATGACCGCTTCAAGGCTGATGTCAGGGGCGAGTTCAACGATATGTACAGTATTTTCAATAATATCGAATACACCATAATTGCTGATGATGCGACTGACCACACCTTGTCCTGTTAAGGGGAGTGTGCATTGCTCCAATATTTTGGCTTCGCCATGTTTATTGCAATGCTGCATCATCACTACAATTTTCTTAGCACCTGCGACCAAGTCCATGGCACCACCCATACCTTTGACTTTTTGCCCCGGAATCATCCAATTGGCAATATCACCATTTTTGGAAACCTGCATTGCGCCCAAAATCGCGACATCGACATGACCGCCACGGATCATGGCAAATGAGTCTGAACTTGAAAAAAATGATGCACCTGATTTGGTGGTGACGGTTTGTTTACCTGCATTGATCAAATCGGCATCCACTTCATGTTCTAGTGGAAATTCACCAATGCCCAATAAACCATTTTCTGATTGCAGCCAAATATGTAATTCAGGGTCAATATAATTTGCCACCAATGTGGGTAAACCGATGCCTAAATTGACATAATCACCATCGTTTAACTCTTGTGCAGCACGTTGTGCCATCTGTTCTTGTGTCCAAGCCATGAGCGTCTCCCTTATGCCGCACTTTTAACGGTTCGAATTTCAATATGTTTGGATGGATTCGGATTGACGACAATACGATCCACATAAATACCGGGCAGGTGAATGTCATCCGGATCTAATTCACCAATTTCAACAAGTTCTTCCACTTCTACAATGGTGAGTTTGGCGGCCATGGCACAGTCGGGGTTAATATTGCGGGCTGTTTTGCGGAAGACCAAATTGCCTGCTTTGTCGGCTTTATAGGCTTTAACTAAGGCTAGGTCAGCATTTAAAGCCTCTTCAAGTAGGTAGTTTTGTCCTTTAAAATTACGCACTTCTTTGCCGTCTTGCACCGCCGTTCCCACGCCTGTTTTGGTATAAAAAGCGGGGATTCCTGCACCTGCAGCACGAAGTTTTTCAGCCAGCGTCCCTTGTGGGGTGAGTTCAACTTCAAGCTCGCCCGCTAAGTATTGGCGTTCAAATTCTTTATTGCCACCAATATAGGACGAAATCATTTTTTTAACCTGACGTGATTCAAGTAATAAACTTAAGCCGATACCATCAATGCCAGCATTATTACTGATACAAGTCAGTTGTTGGGCATTGGAGTCACGTAAGGTTTGAATAAGTAACTCAGGAATGCCACATAAACCGAAACCACCGACAGCAATCAGCATATTGTCCTGAACAATATCAAACAGTGCTGCCTGACTATTTGGATAGACTTTATTCATTTTAAAATCCTTGTGTGATGCTCCAAAATCCATATTTGGAAGGGTATATTTTTATCCATATGACTCTGAATTCAATATTTTAAAATCTCCCCACTTGCACAGCGGAACACGCCTCCTTTTTAAAAGCTGAGGAACATGTTCGGCAAGAGGGGGATTAAAAACATGAAATCACATAACTTTAGTCACGATTAACGAGTGTTAAAATATCGTAAGTTGCGACCAATTCATTGCGTTGGTTTTTGACTTTAATGTCCCAGACCACCACACCATGCGGTTTTTGTTCAGGATCACGCAAGGGTTTAGGTGTTTTTTGCTTACAGGTCAGTTCGACTTGAATGGTGTCACCAATTTTTACAGGTTCAACAAAGCGTAAATTGTCCATACCATAGTTGGCAATGACAGGTCCCGGAGCTGCATCGACAAATAAACCTGCTGCTGCCGAAACGATAAAGTAGCCATGTGCAACCCGATCACCAAAGAGTGAGTCTGCTGCTGCAATTTTATCCATATGGGCGTAGAAATGATCACCACTTAAGCAGGCAAAATTGACAATATCTGCTTCAGTCACCGTACGGCGAGCCGTCAACAGGCGTTCACCCACACGCAACTCATCAAATGATTTTTTAAATGGATGTACACGATCTTCGAATACGTCTGAGCCAATGGTCCAACTGTGTCCAATTTGAGTCATTGCATTCGGTGAGCCTTGAATTGCAGTACGTTGCATATAATGTTTCACTGCACGTAAACCGCCCAATTCTTCGCCGCCGCCAGCACGACCCGGACCACCATGTACAAGGAGTGGAAGTGGTGAACCATGACCTGTACTTTCTTTAGCATTTTCAGCATCAAGTACATGTACACGACCATGCCAAGGTGCGATTTTCGCAATGATGTGTTCAACATTTTCATCCGTATTACGTACAACTGAAGCTACCAAGCTGCCTTCACCTTTAGCCACCAATTGCGCCAATTCTGTCAGGTCACTATAAGGCATTAAGGTGACCACAGGGCCAAATGCTTCAACTTGGTGAATGGCTTGAGCGGTATTGGGTGATTTACACACCAAAACCGTTGGTGGATAAAACGCACCTTTTTCAGGGTGTTCCGCAACAATATTAAAGTCTTGGCGTAAATGGCTACCAAAAACAATGTCAGCGTCTTGGCTTAATTGTTCAACCTTTTCAGCCACATCATGTTTTTGTTTAAGACTTGCTAATGCACCCATCGTCACATTTTCAAGTTCAGGGTTTCCGACCACGACTTTTTGTAGTTTGGCAATCAGGCGACTTTGTACGGTATCCAATAAATTTTCAGGCACAAAGGCACGGCGAATTGCGGTACATTTTTGACCAGCTTTGGTGGTCATTTCACGGAAAACTTCACGTACAAACAGGTCAATGGTTTCATCATTGGCATGTTGCGTCAAAATTGCACTATTGACTGAATCTGCTTCCATGCTGAATGGAATTGAATATTGATTTAAATGTGGATGCGCACGTAATTTTTGCCCTGTAGCGGCTGAGCCTGTAAAAGTGACGGTATCTTGTGCATTTAAATGTTCAAACAAATCATAAGTCTGACCACAAATGAGTTGTAAAGCACCCTCAGGTAGGAAACCACTTGCCAAAATATCAGCAACCACTGCATGGGTCATTTCTGCACCTTCGGTGGCAGGTTTAACAATACATGGAACACCTGCCAAAAGGGTCGGTGCAATTTTTTCCAGCATGCCCCAAATTGGGAAATTAAAGGCATCAATATGTACTGCAACACCTGCTTTGGGGGTCAGAATATGCTTTGCACCAAAGCTGCCATGCTTAGACAATGGAATCCATGCATCTTCAACCCATGCGGTTTCATCGCTCAGTTCACGACGGACTAAACTTGAGTAGGCAAATAGGGTGCCAATGCCGCCTTCTATATCAATCCAAGCGTCTTTGCGGGTACAGCCTGTTGCTTTGGCAAGCTCATAATAATTTTCTTTGCGTTCAAGTAGATACTGTGCAACTTGCTTTAAGGCATGGGCACGTTCATGAAACGTCATCTGAGCAATTGCAGAACCTTTGCTTTTTGCAAATTCGACAATGGCTTTGTTGTCAATGCCTTGGCTACTGACTTGATAAATTGCATCACCTGTAATGGCATGATGAACGATACGGAAATCTTGCTGTGCAATAAAGCTTTGACCACAGACCAAAGAACTTAATTTTTTCAGCTGAGATGTTGGTGTAGAAACAGTGTCATCTGTCGTGTGCTCGGTTGGATTTGATCCTGCATCTAGCTCAAGCATGGCTAACTCCTTTTATGATACGTGTTGCATAATTTTTTAATTTTGATGATTCATAATTTGTTCTTTTATTTTTAAATTGTCAAATATTTTTCCAATAAAATGCTGCAACAACAAATAATTAAAAATAAATAATATTAAAATACAATATCTTAAGTTGTTTTAATTAAAAATTAAATATGATACAAATAAAATAGTATTGATTTTTTACACGTATCGTTTTAACTTAAGATGCATAAGCACTTGGGATAAGTGAGGACACAATGAAAAATTATCAGCAAGATTTTGATCAAGCCATGGAAAAGGATATTTCAATTGAACCTAAAGATTGGATGCCTGATGCTTACCGTAAAACTTTAATTCGCCAAATTGGACAACATGCACATTCAGAAGTGATTGGTATGTTGCCTGAAGGGAATTGGATTACCCGTGCACCAAGTTTAAAACGTAAAGCGGTATTGTTGGCTAAAGTGCAAGATGAGGCAGGACATGCACTGTACTTATATAGTGCGGCAGAAACCTTGGGTGCAGATCGTGACGACATGATGGATAAACTCATCGCAGGTCGTATGAAATATTCGTCTATTTTTAACTATCCAACTTTAACTTGGGCTGATGTTGCCGCAATAGGCTGGTTGGTCGATGGTGCAGCAATTGTCAATCAGGTGGCGTTATGTCGTACTTCTTATGGTCCTTATGCCCGTGCCATGGTACGTGTTTGTAAAGAAGAAAGTTTCCATCAACGTCAAGGTTTTGAAGCGATGATGCAACTTGCAAATGGCACACCTGAACAAAAACAGATGGCGCAAGACGCAGTTAATCGTTTTTGGTGGCCTGCGCAAATGATGTTTGGTCCAAGTGATGATAATTCACCAAACAGTGCACAAAGCATGCAATGGAAAATTAAATTATTTAGCAACGATGCCTTACGTCAAAAATTCGTAGATAACACTGTGCCACAAGTACACATGTTGGGTTTGACTGTGCCTGATCCTGACTTACGTTTTAATGAAGAAACAGGACATTACGAGTCAGGAGCAATCAATTGGGCGGAATTCAATGACATCCTTGCAGGCAAAGGTCCATGTAACCACGAGCGTATTGAGGCACGTCGTAAAGCGTGGGAAGGCGGTAAATGGGTGCGTGATTCAGCTGCGGTATATGCACAAAAACAGCATGTAGAAGAAGCTGCAAAAGTCGCTTAATTCACAGCATATTAGATTAGTTCATTATCGTTTTAAATTTCAGGAAGGATTCTCTCATGAACAATAAAAACAACTGGTCATTATTTGAAGTCTTTGTACGAAGTAAACAAGGTTTAAGTCATCGTCATGTGGGCAGCTTACGTGCCCCTGATGCGGAAATTGCTTTGCAAAATGCCCGTGATGTATATACCCGTCGTAATGAAGGTATCAGCATTTGGGTGGTGAAATCTGAACTAATTACCTGTTCACAACCTGAGGAAAAAGAAGAATTTTTCGATCCTGCTTTGGATAAGGTCTATCGTCATCCGACCTTTTACCATATCCCTGATGGCATTGAGCATATGTAAGGAGTAAGCAGATGAATCATTCCGTATTTTCTCAGTATCTTTTGCATTTGGCAGACAGCCAACTGATTTTATCGCACCGTTTGTCTGAGTGGTGTGGTCATGCACCTGAATTAGAACTTGATATTGCACTTGCCAATATTGGTCTGGATTTATTGGGTCAGGCTCGTACTTTACTGAGCCTTGCTGGTGAAGTGGAAGGACTTGGACGTGATGAAGACCAATTGGCATTTTTTCGTACTGAACGTGAATATCGCAATTTATTGTTGTGTGAACAGCCGAACGGTGACTTTGCACAAACCATCGTACGCCAATGGTTGATGGATCATTATCACCATTTACTCTTCGGCGCTTTGACCAATAGCAACCATGCAGAATTACGTGCCTTTGCTGTTAAGTCTTTACGTGAAGTGAAATATCACTTGCGTTTTTCAACAGCTTGGATGGCGCGTTTAAGTTTGGGTACAGCCGAAGCGCATGACAGAACTCAAAATGGTTTAAATGAATTATGGCGTTTTACTGAAGAACTTTTTGATTTAAGTGCAGATGAACAACAATTGGTGAAAGCGGGTGTGATTCCCAATATCACCTTGTTAAAAGCCGAGTGGCAAAATGTGGTGAATGCTGAGGCTGCACATTATGGCTTGATCATTCCTGAACTGGGTGCGTATCGCCGTGGTGCAAAACAAGGTTTACATACCGAACATTTGGGCTATGTTTTGGCTGAAATGCAATATATGCAACGCAGTTATCCAAATATGAATTGGTAATTTGAGTCAGAACAAGGAGCGAGTTCCATGAATTTAATTCGACAATGTACTGATCAATGTTGGGATATATTGGCACAAATTTCCGATCCTGAAATCCCGGTATTGTCTGTGGTGGATCTGGGCATGATTCGTGGTGTGGAATTGAATCAGAACAATGAACTTGTGGTTCGCCTGACACCGACCTATAGCGGATGCCCTGCAACAGATGTGTTAAAAGCTGAGATTGAACAGGCATTTATCCAACATGATTTAACGCCTGTCAATGTCGTGGTGGATTTATCTGAGGCATGGACAACCGATTGGATGAGCCAAAACGGCAAAGAAAAATTGAAAAAATACGGTATCGCACCACCCAAAGGTGAAGCGCATAGCTGTGGTACACATGTCGCATTGACTGATGGCATCGAATGTCCGCATTGCCACAGTGTACAGACCAAATTATTAAGTGAATTTAGTTCGACTGCATGTAAAGCCTTATATCAATGCAAAGACTGCTTAGAACCATTTGACTATTTTAAATGTATTTAATCACGCATTTTTAGAGTCAAACAGAAAGAGGGATTTTCAAATGAGTCAATTTATACCATTAACCATAAAATCAATTACGCCTCAAACTGAGCAGGCCATTTGTATTGCATTTGATGTCAGTCCTGAGCTACAAGCTGATTTTCAATATCAGCCAGGGCAGCATTTAACCATTCGTCATTTAACTGAGGCAGGTGAAATTCGCCGTTGTTACTCAATTTGCAGTGACCGCAATGAAGACATGAGTATTGCCATTAAAAAAATAGATCAAGGGCAATTTTCAACCTGGGCAAATGAGCATTTAAAAGCAGGCGATCAGCTTGAAGTGATGCCACCACAAGGCGTATTTTTCCAAAAAGCAGCCAAAGTCGGTGGAAAAAATTATCTTGGTTTTGCGGCAGGCAGTGGTATTACCCCAATTTTATCCATTGTGAAAACGGTGTTGTTACAACAACCAGATGCGAATTTCACGCTAATTTATGGCAACCGTTCATGGAAACAAACCATGTTTGCAGAGCAAATTATGGATTTGAAAGACCGTTTTCAGTCACGTTTTCAATTGGTGAATATTTTCTCACGTGAAATGAATGACAGTGCTTTGTTTAATGGTCGTATTGATGCTGAAAAATTGCAGTTGTTATTTAAAGCCGATCTGATCAATGCGGACTTTGATCACTGTTTTGCTTGTGGTCCTGACGAGATGATGGATGCAATTGAAACTGTATTGCCTGAACTTGGGATCGGACGTCATAAAATTCACACTGAACGTTTTAATACGGGTTCAAGCAAGAAAGCTTCGGCAGAGCAGATCGAAAGCCGTAACGAAGAAAAGGTCAATATTGTGCTAGATGGTCGTGAGTTGATCATTGAAGTGTCAAAAGAAGATGACAGTATTTTGGATGCAGCATTACGTGCAGGTGCAGATTTACCCTATGCATGTAAAGGCGGTGTTTGCGCCACTTGTAAATGTAAGGTTTTACAAGGTCAGGTTGAGATGGCAATTAACTACAGCTTAGAGCCTGAAGAAGTTGAAAAAGGTTATGTTTTAAGTTGTCAGGCACGTCCAACAACACCCAATGTACGTTTAAGTTTTGACGAGTAATTTTTAAATACCAATAGAAATACAAGCAAACTTGGAGCGCTGAGATGGAATTCTTAAAAAGCCAACAGATCAAATCGGGCGTGATGCTGATTGAACTAAATCGCCCTGAAAAGCGTAATGCGTTAAATAATGCCACATTACAAGAATTAGTGACTTTACTGAAACACATCGATGCAGATATCAGTATTAAAACCGTGGTGATTACGGGCAATGAACAGTGTTTTGCGGCGGGTGCGGATTTAAATGAACTTGCAGCTTTGGATGTGGTGTCGATTCAACAAGATCAACGTCCATTGTTATGGAAACAAATTGATGAGTTTTCCAAACCGATCATTGTGGCGGTCAATGGTTTTGCTTTTGGCGCAGGTTTTGAGTTGGCTTTGCATGGTGACATCGTGCTTACAGGTGAAAATGCACAATTTGCCTTACCTGAAATTGGTTTGGGCATGTTGCCAGGTGCAGGTGGAACACAGCGTTTAGCCCGTTTGGTTGGACAGCAACTGACCATGCGCTGGGCAATGACCGGGGAACGCATTTCAGCGCAAACTGCTTTGCAACACGGCATTAGCAGTCAAATTTTTCCCACCCCGTTGACTGTGCAATATGCGATTGAACTTGCAGAAAAAATTGCCAAGCAGGCACCGCTTGCCATCCGAGTGATTAAACAATCTTTGAAATCCATTCATGAAGTAACTTTAAGCCAAGGCTTGAAGCAAGAACGTCAGCATTTTGTCTGGCTTGCAGCGACTCAAGATCGTCAAGAAGGCATCAATGCATTTTTAGAAAAAAGACAACCAAAATTTAGAGGTGTGTAATGGATTACCAAACAATTCTTGCAGAAGAAAAAAATGCAGTCGGTTATTTAACGTTTAACCGCCCAAAACAACTGAATAGCTTTAATGAAAGCATGCATCAGGAAGTTTCACAGACTTTAAAAGCATGGGCAAAAGATCCAAACATTCGTGCCGTGGTGATTTCAGCAGAAGGTCGTGGTTTTTGTGCAGGGCAGGATTTGGGGGATCGTGTGGTCGACCCTAATGCCGATGCACCTGACTTGGGTTTATCGATTGAAAAATATTATAACCCCTTGATTAAACTGATTACTGAAATGCCAAAACCTGTCATTTGTGCGGTGAATGGTGTTGCAGCAGGTGCAGGTGCCAATATCGCCTTGGCATGTGATGTGGTGATTGCCGCACAATCTGCTTCTTTTATTCAGGCATTTTGTCGCTTAGGCTTGGTGCCTGACTCTGGTGGCACATGGTTCTTGCCTCGCTTGGTAGGGCGTGCTCAAGCCATGGGGCTTGCCATGTTGGGCGATAAAATCCCTGCTGAAAAAGCGGTGCAATTGGGCATGATTTGGCAATGTGTTGCAGATGATCAATTAAAAGCTGAAGCTGCAAAAATGGCGGAACATCTAGCAACTCAACCGACCTATGGTTTGTCATTGATCAAAAAAGCCATCAATGCCGCAGCAGGCAATAATTTAGATGAGCAACTGCTTTTAGAACGTGATTTACAACGTTTGGCAGGGCGTTCAAGTGACTATAAAGAAGGTGTACAAGCATTTATGCAAAAACGTACTCCTGAATTTAGAGGATGCTGATCATGCAAAGACTGAATTTACAGCAAGCAAGAGTCGCTGTGATTGGTGCAGGGACAATGGGCATGGGGATTGCCCAACTTGCAGCCATGCATGGTCACGACACCTATGTTTTTGATTTGGATGTTGAAAAATCCAATGCTGCATGTGCGCAACTAAAAACACAGCTCGAAAAACGGGTGCAGCTAGGTAAAATGACCCAAGCGCTTGTGGATGCAACACTTGCCAATATTCACATTGTTGCAGATTTACAGCAGTTATCAAATGCAGACTTAATTGTTGAAGCGGTGGTAGAAAAGAAAGAAGTCAAACAAAGTTTATTTCAACAACTTGCTGAAATTTGTTCGGAACATACTATTTTTGCTTCAAATACCTCTTCAATTTCAATCACAGCAATTGCCTCCGTGATTCCACATCCTGAGCGCGTGGTTGGGCTACACTTTTTTAACCCTGCACCTGTGATGAAATTAGTGGAAATCATTCGGGGTTTAAAAACCTCGGAACAGGTTGCACAGGCATTATTTGAGTTGATGCACGCATGGAAAAAAGTCCCTGTGAATGCAAAATCCACGCCAGGTTTTATTGTGAACCGTGTTGCACGTCCTTATTATGCTGAAGCATTTCGGGCATTACAGGAAAATGTCACCACGCCTGAACAGCTGGATTTTATCCTGCGCGAATGTGGTCACTTTGCCATGGGGCCATGTGAACTTACCGATTTAATTGGACAGGATGTCAACTTTTCTGTGACACAAAGTGTCTATCAGGAATTCTTTTATGAGCCACGCTATCGTCCATCGTTGATCCAGAAAGAATTGGTTGATGCAGGCTGTTATGGTCGTAAAAGCGGACAAGGTTTTTATGACTATCGCCAAGCGCAACGAAGTCCTGAATATATTTTGCCTGCATTACAACCTGAACTCAGCACGAGCTTTAAAGTGCAAATTTCAGGACAATGGTTACACGATACAGGACTGATTCAACGACTCAAAAATACTTCAAGTGTCAATTCTGTGCAGATCCAATCAGAAATAGACAAAATTTTGATTGATGACATAGCGGTGATGTTGATGCAAGGTCAATCTGTAGACATTGATCATAGCCATGAAAAAGTGGTGTTGATGGATTGGCATGCAGATTGGGCGACTGCCAAAGCAGTGGTTTTAAGTGCTTCGTCATTATGTACACGTTCCGATTGTGACAAGGTTAGTCAATTATTTGCAGCATTGGGTGTGAGCAGTATTTGGGTGAAAGATCATCCTGCATTATTTGTCATGCGTAGTATTGCCATGTTGGTCAATGAAGGCTGTGAAGCGGTATTACATGGTATTGCTACAGAGCAAGACATTGATGCAGCAATGAAATACGGTGTGAATTATCCGCAAGGTCCATTTCAGTGGGCAGCACAAATCGGAACGACCCAGATTTTAACCACGCTTGAAAATCTATACCGTCTTTATGGCGAAGAACGTTATCGTCCAAGCTTGTATTTACGTCAAAAAGTCGCGCTTGAATCTGTGAAAAATGCACAGCATATGGCAACACAAGCACACACACTGAAACAGGCAGGCTAAGGGAGAACAATAATGGAACAGGTTTTTATTTGTGATGCAATTCGCACGCCAATTGGCCGTTATGCCGGTGCTTTAAGCAGTATCCGTGCCGATGATCTAGCAGCCTTGCCCATCGAATATTTAAAACAGCAACATCCTGACTTGCCTTGGGAACAGTTAGATGAAGTGATCTTGGGTTGTGCCAATCAGGCAGGTGAAGATAATCGTAATGTGGCACGTATGGCAGCATTATTGGCTGGTTTGCCTGATACTGTCCCTGCAATTACAGTCAATCGTTTATGTGCTTCGGGTTTGGATGCGGTCGGTTTAGCAGCCCGTGCGATCAAATCAGGTGAGGCACAATTTGTTTTGGCGGGTGGTGTAGAATCGATGAGCCGTGCACCCTTTGTACAGTCCAAACCTGAAGCTGCTTTTAGCCGCACCCCAAGTATTTACGATACAACCATTGGCTGGCGTTTTATTAATCCAAAATTCAAAGCCAACTTTGGTGTCGATAGCATGCCTGAAACAGCTGAAAATGTGGCTGAAAAATATCAAATCAGTCGTGAGGATCAAGATTTATTTGCATTGAACAGCCAACAAAAAACCGCAAAAGCTCAGCAAAATGGTATTTTTAAAGCGGAGATTCTGCCTGTAAACATCACAGATCGTAAGAAAAATACCCTTCAGGTGACTGAAGATGAACATCCCCGTGCGGATACCACGCTTGAAGCATTAGCCAAGTTAAAAGCGCCATTTCGTAAAGAAGGTGGTTCTGTGACGGCGGGTAATGCATCAGGTGTGAATGATGGTGCAGCATGTGTGCTTTTAACAAGTGAAAAATTTGCCCAAGACTATGCTTTACAACCGCTTGCCAAAGTAATCGCAATCGCAAGTGCAGGGGTAGAAGCGAAATATATGGGCATTGGCCCTGTGCCTGCGGTGCACAAAGTACTGAAATTAGCAGGATTAAGTTTAGCGCAAATGGATGTGATTGAGCTGAATGAAGCTTTTGCCGCACAGTCTTTGGCGGTGATGCGTGAGCTAGGTTTAGATGATGAAGATCCACGCGTTAACCCTAACGGTGGTGCAATTGCACTTGGGCATCCTCTTGGTATGAGTGGTACACGGCTGGTGATCACTGCGATGCATGAGTTAAAACGCCGTCAAGGCAAATACGCACTGTGCACCATGTGTGTGGGTGTAGGACAAGGTGTTGCGCTCATTTTGGAAAATGTTGCGTAAAACAGATTTAAGGACAAAACAGGATTGTAAATGACAGCCAAAGGATGGCTGTTCAAGGAGAAATAAGATGAATAATAATGCTTTGGAACACATCGAAACCGCATCTATAGATGAATTACGCAGTCTGCAATTACAACGTCTAAAAAAGACCTTGCAGCATGTTTATGCTAACAGTAGCGTGTATAAAAAGAAATTTGATGATGCAGGCGTGCATCCTGATGATTTAAAAAGTCTAGCAGATTTAGCGAAATTCCCATTTACCACCAAAAAAGATTTACGTGACAATTATCCGTTTGGCATGTTTGCTGTCCCACAGGAACAAATTGTACGTGTCCATGCCTCTTCAGGGACTACAGGTCAGCCTACAGTCGTGGGTTATACCCAAAATGATATTCAAATTTGGTCAGATGTGGTGGCACGTTCATTACGTGCTGCGGGTCTCAGTCATAAAGACATCATTCAGGTTTCCTATGGTTATGGTTTATTTACGGGTGGTTTAGGCGCGCATTATGGTGTTGAGCGCTTGGGCGCAACGGTCATTCCAATGTCAGGTGGACAAACCGATAAACAAGCGCAATTAATCAATGACTTTAAACCTACAGCGCTGATGGTCACACCTTCATATTGTTTAAATATCATTGAAGCTTTAGAGAAAAAATTTGGAACGGCAAAATGCTCTATTAAAACAGGCGTATTTGGTGCCGAGCCATGGACCAATGAAATGCGTAAAGAAATCGAGGATCGCTTTGGCATTGATGCGTTGGATATTTATGGATTATCTGAAGTGATGGGACCTGGGGTGGCGATGGAATGTCTTGAAAGTAAAGATGGCCCGACCATTTGGGAAGACCATTTCTATCCTGAAATTATCAACCCGGAAACAGGTGAAGTATTGCCTGATGGTGAATTAGGCGAATTGGTCTTTACCACTATTACCAAAGAAGGGATGCCTGTCATTCGCTACCGCACCCGTGATTTGACTCGACTTTTAGCAGGCACGGCACGTTCAATGCGCCGTATGGATAAAATTGTGGGGCGTAGTGATGATATGATGATTATTCGTGGGGTGAATGTATTCCCTACACAGATTGAGGAGCAAATTTTACATATCCCACAGCTTTTACCTAATTATGAAATTCAAATTTGTAAACAAGGTCATTTAGATACATTGCATATTCGTACGGAAATGCGTCAGGATATTCATTCTGATTTAACACAACAACTGGCAGCACAGTTAAAAAGTCAGATTAAAACCATGGTAGGAATTTCAGTCAGTGTAGAAATCTTACAGGAAGGAACTTTGCCGCGTTCGGAAGGTAAAGCACAACGTGTATTTGACATTCGACATCTAGTTCAGGAACACTACAAGTCAGCGTAGTGGGTGTATATGCAAATGATGCACTGAATGGGTTGAAAAATATAAGGTAATAGTGAAACAATATGAATCCAAAACTCAAACAAGCAATTGATGATTTTATTGCCAAAGAAGTGCTCAGTGGGACGTCTTTGATCATGACGGTATTTGGTGATTGTGTGTATCACCATGGTGGTATTATCAGTCTTGCCAGTCTGATTCAATTGATGGATGTATTTGGATTCAATGAACGTTCAGTACGCACTGCTGTATTTCGCTTGGTGCAAAATGGCTGGCTAGTGTCCGAAAAAATTGGACGCACCAGCTACTATCGAGTGACTGAAACGAGTCGACAACGGTTTGTGCAGGCCGATGCCAAAATCTATAATTTCACCCATATTGAATGGGATCAGAAATGGGACTTGGTTTTACTAAGTTCGGTTGAGCTTGAAAATAAACTGGTATTGAAGAAAGAATTGGAGTGGTTAGGATTTGCCAATATTGCCAGTAATGTAATGGCGTATCCGGGATGTGATCATTTAAAACTGCAAAATTTATTGCTCAATCTAAAAATGACTGACCAAGTGGTGATTTTCAAAGCGGAAACATTACAACTTTGGCAGGAGTCTTATCCTACTGTGAAACGCATGGTGGAAACCAATTGGCCTGTGGCAGAGTTACATGCGCGCTATGATAAATTTATCAAAGACTTTCGAGAATTTATGAATTTAGTTGAAAATGCCGATGATTTAGATGCCATTCAAGCCTTTCAAATTCGGATTTTATTAATTCATCAATATCGCCGTATTTTACTTAAAGACCCTGATTTACCATCAGAATTATTGCCATCTCATTGGTTGTCTTTAAATGCTCGTAATTTGAGTAGTAATTTATATCAATTGGTGGTCGCAACAGGTGAAGAGTTTTTTATGCAATATGCCCGTACTTCAGAAGGGGCTATGCCACCGCTGCACCCGCAATTTTATAAACGCTTTGGTGGCATTAAGCAAGAAGAGTTAACTGACTGATTTTTAGATATTCTATCTAAAAGATAAAATCGATTTAATGGACTAAAATATGACCTGTTATGCAATTGATGGTGTAATTCCTGTAGTGAGCCCTAAAGCTTATGTACATCCCACAGCAGTATTGATTGGTGATGTCATTATTGAAGAAGGTGTCTATATTGGTCCTTTTGCATCTTTACGTGCAGATTTTGGCGGCATTCACATCAAAAAAAATGCCAATGTGCAAGATAATTGCGTGATTCATGGCTTCCCCAATAAGGTGACGGTGGTGGAAGAATATGGACATATTGGACATGCGACAATTTTACATGGCTGTCATATTGGTAAAAATGTTTTGGTTGGCATGAACAGTGTCATTTTGGATGATGCAGATATTGGCGAAAATACCATCATTGGTGCCAACAGTACCGTCAAAGCCAAAGCTGTAATTCCAGCGCATGTTTTGGCTTTAGGTAGTCCTGCCAAAGTTATTCGTGATTTGGAGGAAAAAGAAATTGAGTGGAAAAGAAAAGGGACGCAAGAATATATTGTATTGGTACAGCGTTGTTTGAATACATTGCAAGAAGTGATGCCCGATCCACAGGTGAAAACAGGGCGCTTAACACATGAAGTATTTGGTGCAAAGCATGTCTATAAATCATAAATTTTGGCGTAATGAATAGGATATATCCTTCACCAAATATAAAAACCCCTACAGAATATTGGGGTTTTTAACTGACTAAAATATCTATAATTGAGTGTTAATCTGATAGCGTGTATTACGGCCACCACCTTCTAATTTTACAATGCATTCCTTTTCTAGTAAGTCTGATAAGTGGCGCGTAGCTGTTGCCTTACTGACTTTCGTAACCTTTTGGTATTGTGAAGCACTGATCCCATGCTCAAATCCATTTTCTCCGCCGTCTAATAAACGGTTTATCACTTTACGCTGTTCTGCACTTAAAGTTAAATTTGAATGTTTATGCCAAAACTGACTTTTAAAGAGTGTTCGATTGATCTGAGCTAAAGTATTTTCAAGGCTATCATCTAAGGTATCTAAGAACCAAACCAACCAATCTGTAATATCAGAATCATTTTTTTGCGTTTTTTCTAATATCTCATAATAACTTTTGCGCTTATTTAATATTGCGGTAGACATTGCATATAAACGAATGCTCTGTTCATCCATTTGAGCAAGAGCAAGGTCGGTAAGTGTACGGGTAATACGTCCATTACCATCATCAAAAGGGTGTAATGTCACAAACCATAAATGGGTAATACCTGCACGTAATAAAGGATCAAGTAATGAATCATTCAAACTCTGATTAAACCATACGATGAAATGATTTAAACGATGTTCTAGGCCTTCTCTTGGAGGGGCTTCAAAATGTACAGTAGGGTAATCCAATCGACCTGAAATGACTTGCATGGGCTCTGATCCTCTCAATTGACCGATCCTTAAGCGTTGCATTGTCCAATCAGGATCATTGAAAAGCCAATGATGCCATTGTATGAGACGTTCAAATGTGAGGGGTTGCTGAACGTCATTTAGTGCATCCAACATAATATTTGCTAGACCTTCTGAGCGATCTGAGCTGGGATAAGGTTGTTCTAATGTCACTCCTAAACGTTGAGCTAAAGAAGATCGCAACGAGAAAACATTGAGCGTTTCATTTTCAATTGCTGATGAGGCAATAAGATTAGCAAGTAGAGTATCTAGAGTGAATCGCTCTTTGGCTAAATTATGCTGACTTTGTCCAAGAAGAATCCCTATTTTTTGATGTATCTGTCTAGTTTTAGGTAAGATCACTGAATCTTGCCATGTGAAATTGGTCCAATTTTCTACCTGCCAAATCCATTGCTGCATTTCAATTTCTCTCATCTAAAATCTATGATGAGCTGAATATAACACATATTTGGCTCACTATTTGATTCGAATGTGTTATTGAATTGGCTCGCATCTTTGTCTAAGACTTTTTACTTGGGAATAACATAGTTGTAAGAATTAATTATCTTGATCAAAAAGTACTACATAGTAGTATTTGTACAAACAATAGAGGTAAGAAGAGAGACTTCATATATTTCTAGTCTTATTAGAGATAAATTTGCTAAATAATAACTGAGAAAAAGTGGTATCTATATCATCAGTTCCTCAAAATTCCAACTGGTGTATACGTGAGTTTAAAAACAAGTTAGTAAAACAATTTTATTTTATGTTGTAGAACATGTATTTAATAAAAGGATTATTAGTAATGAAACTATCTAAGCTTTTGGGGTTTTTGCATTGAATGGTGATGGTAAATATATGGGTGTTGATGGAAAAAGGCTTAAATACATTTGTTATTCCTAAGTAGAAATGTCCTACCTAATAACCAAATAGAAATGTCCTATATGGACAATTCCAAGTCAAGCACA
>NZ_JACANS010000031.1:0-18480 GCF_030329305.1 Acinetobacter sp. 251-1
ATGCTTCGTCAGCATCAAGCTAGGTCGGCTATATTACTCTCTATCTCTAGAAAGTCAACATGTAATGAAAATTATTTTTAATCCTTCTTTCTAAAAACCAACTCAGTCAATTCAACCAAGTCATTGTTTTATCAGAAGTTTTAATCTTCATCACCGCCGATGGATGTGCATTCTACAGCATTTCAGATATGACACAACCCCTTTTTTTAAAGTTTTTTAATTTTATGCATCAAGTGATCTTTTTTTAGTCATTTTGAGTAAATTTACTACATTTTAGACTTAAAAGACGATTTTATTCTTCTAAAATTAGGTTTATTAAGTTTAGTAATATGAACCAACAGAGTTGGCGTGTAAGAAAGCAGGAATTAATCCTGTTAAAGCTGCACGAATATCTGCACGTTCATTAATAAGTTGATGTGAACCTTCTTCTAACATGAGCAAAGTCTGTAATCTAAATTTATGACGAATAAATTCGATATTATAACGCCAGTCTACTGTTTGATCTTGCGCACCTTGAGCAAGCCAAACTGGAATACGACACGCAGGACGATTTTCCATTTCCTGCATCCATTTAGACATCGCTAAGATCCAATCCATTCCCATCATACGTGGCTGTAAGGGATCTTTTAAACGTACAAATCTTAAAAATTCAGGATTGTGGTTGTTACGTCTAAAGTGTCGAGGCACTTCGCGTTTAATTCTACGAATAATGCCTAGCCCGACTGAGTTATGCCACCATGCCGATTTTGCTGGGCGAATAAGCGGTGATAATAATAAAACACGCTCAATAATTGGGTTTTCACGGCGCTGTGCATAGTCAAGTAAATGATGCATTAAAATTGCTGCACCTGTACTTTGCCCAATACCGACCCACGGTTTAGCAAGTTGGTCTGCATTTTTAACGTATTGATATACCGCCTGTAATACCTGTTGATAATGGTCAAAATTTTCAATATTGGCAGGTGAACCATTACTTAAACCATGCCCAGGTAAATCATAGGTTAGTACGCTAAAGCCCTGTTCTAAAATTTCTTGAATAATTGGCTGATAAATACCACTATGTTCAAGATAACCATGCAATAAAAACACTGTGCCTTTTATTTTTTCAACATTCGGTTGAAAAACCTGCACATGTAATTTAAATAATGGCATTTCAATAAAACCTTGCCAATGCTGCCCTTGTAATTGATCTAAACCATATAAACGGCGATAAGCTTGGATTTCTCTTGAAGGCTGATAAGGTTTATTTAAATTTAATGCTTCTAAAAGTTGTGGTGTTTGCTCTCGATTTGGAACAGGTAAATCGAGCTGTTTTAGAATGGTTGGATTTAAAAATGGGATGTCTGGCATTATGGCACCTCACGACAACCGCTTGAACCAAATAAAACATCTCGAATTGTTGCTAATGTTTCATAATTGGCACGGCGGCTGTGATTATAATTTTGTTGGCTAGGTTGCCAGTCGGTCAATGGCGTTGGCATAGGTGCTTCAATAGGAATGGTTTCAATACCATTTAAAGCAAATAATCGACGTGTTCTTGGCATATGATAACGATCAGTAATCAATAATACGGTGGGTGCACCACCTTTCTTTTGTAAAAGTAATGAGCTAAAGCGGGTATTTTCACAGGTGTTCATACTTCTATTTTCAAGTAGATTAGCATCTACACCACGTTCTTTAAGCCACGCTTGCATATAAGGTGCTTCTACACCACTAAGTACAATCGGTAATTTAACTTTTTTTTCTAAAGCCACAGTCGTTTCTAATCTTAAACGGGTATAGGCATTGACGATAATATCTTTTTGATTTTTATCTAGCGTTAATCCGCCACCTAAAACAACGATGGCATAAGGTTGATTGGTCACCTTGCTTTTAACAGTATTTTGATTTTGTAAACTTTCAATATCTGCTTGAACGGCAGAACTTGCCAATTCACTTTTCACATGTTCTTCTTTGACATGATGCGTTTTCAAAAATTTTAAGTATTGATCCATCAATACTTTATTATTTTCATTGTTTAAATCCAGTAAAGCTTTCACTGTTGTACTTTCATCATGCTGCACATCAGAAGCAGCTTGTTCTATAAGTAAAGGAATAACGGGTTTATCTTCATTTTCCTGTTTTTCTTTTTGTTTTTCGATAATTTTTTCTTGCAAGGCTTTATATCTAAGCTGCAAAGTGCTTAGACCTTGTGCATCTTGACTATTAATTTCCTGTTCCATCAATTTTAAATAGGCTTGTCGAGCTATCCAAAGTTGTGAACCTGGTTCTAAATTTTCCGACTCAGACAATGCAGCATTTTGTTGGCTTTGTGCTGCCAACTGATTAACCTCTACAGGCACAAAAGTATTAAGTAATTTCACCATCATATTGGAATAGAACGGCGTATACCAAAAAACCATTAGAGCAGCCAAAAAGACGAATAGGATTGCAATCCATCGTACTGTTTTGACCATCCAATGCTGTTTTTTCATTTTTTTATTTACCTAAATGAGACTGAATTAAACCTAATGTATTAAACAATACAGGTTCTGGCTCAAGTAACACATTAAATTTATTGTAAACATCCTGCTGTACTGCACGATATGTCGCTTGTATATCCTGCAAAGTTGCATCAGCATAGTTGACCAAAACAAGTGCTTGTTTCTCAAACATTCCTACTTGATTCAGTTTTTTACCTTTCCAACCTGTTTGATCAATTAACCAACCCGCCGCAATTTTAACCTGTTCATTTGCTTGAGGATAATGTGGAATATTAGGGAATTCTACAATTAATTGCGATAATTGATCTTTTGAAATAATCGGATTTTTAAAAAAACTACCTACATTTGGAAATTCTTGAGGATCGGGCAATTTACTTTGACGAATATGAATCACCTGTTTTTGTAAATTTTCCGCAGAAAGATCATCCTGCATTGCCGCTTTCAAATCGCCATAATTGATTTTTAAATCTGCTTGTTTTAACAGTTTAAAAATGACGCCTACAATGACATAACGGTTTGGCTCATCCTTAAAAATACTATGACGGTAAGAAAAATCGCAATCCTCAGCATCGATCAATTTAAACTGTTGCTGCTGACGATCATAGACCTCAACAGATTCAATAAACTCACCTGCCTCAACCCCATAAGCACCAATATTTTGTACAGGTGCCGCACCTACAAGCCCTGGAATTAAGGCAAGGTTTTGTAAACCATATAACTTTTGCGTGGTCGTCCACAATACAAAATCATGCCACACCTGTCCCGCACCGACTTTTAAAGTCTGTGTATGATCATCTTCGGATAAAAACTCAATGCCTTGAATCTCCATATGCATGACAAGTGCATGAATATTTTGTGGCAGTAACATGTTGCTACCACCCGATAAAATCAATACATTTAAATGTTGTGTTTTTGCATAAGCAAGCGCTTCAGTCAATACTTGTTTGGATTGAACTTTCACATAATGTGACGCTACTGCATCTAAACGTAATGTATTAAATTCTTTTAGAGAAACGTTTTTTTGAATATTCATACAAAACCTTAGTGTTACGCTTGACGTTTAAAATGTTCGACCCATGCTTGGCTACTTGATTCACACTGATCAAGCACGCGCTCAAAACCCTCTGCACCCCCATAATAAGGATCGGGTAATGCTTGTTGAAGGTAGTTCGGATCATGTTCGCTCATAAGTGCAACTGCAGCACGAACTTGATGTCCTTGAAGATTTTGCTCAGCTTCATGTTTTAAATTTAAGATATTTTTTAAGTTTTCTAAATCCATTGCTAAAATCAAATCAAATTCATAAAAATCATTTTGTTGTAACTGACGTGCGCGTAATGCGGATAAATCATATCCGCGTGCTTTCGCATGTTTTTGGCTACGTTCATCAGGTGCTTTATTGGGGTGATAATTACTTGTTCCTGCTGAATCAACTTGAATATTGAGTTGATGCTCATCACAATAATGTCGCAACACAACCTCAGCAGTTGGAGAACGGCAAATATTTCCTAAACACACACATAACACCTTGTATGGCGTTTTGGATGACATAACAACCTCAATTGATCATTTATTTTTTCAGGGCTTATGTTAAGTTATTTAACGAATGAATCCCATAGTACGACAAAACAATAATGTTTATTTTATGATGATAGATTAAGGATAATACATATGCGTCATTTTCAATTTCAAACTGTTGCCAATATCATTTCAGGTTTAGGCTCAATTCAAGAATTACACAACATTTTAAAAATAAAAAATTATAAAAAACTCTTACTCGTCACGGATGCTGGGATGATTCAACATCATTTGCATCGTCCAATTTTAGAGATCCTTGAACAATTAAGCTTAGATTATGTGATTTATTCAAAGGTACAAGCCGACCCTGCTGAAGATATTATTTTAGATGCGGTCAGTTATGCAAAGCGTGAACAGGTGGATGTCGTCATCGGGTTTGGGGGTGGCAGCTCAATGGATGTCGCAAAAGTCATTGCGATTTTAGCAGACCCAAAACAACAACAAAGTATTCAAGACTTATATGGTGTAAATAACGCACAGGCGCCTCGCTTACCCTTAATTTTAGTGCCAACAACTGCGGGTACAGGTTCCGAAGTCACACCTATTTCCATTGTAACGACTGGAGAAACCACCAAAACAGGTATTGTGGCACCTATTTTATATGCAGATATTGCAATTTTGGATGCCAATTTCACAATCGGTTTACCTGCACATATTACTGCGGCAACGGGTATTGATGCCATGGTACATGCGATTGAAGCCTATACCTCTAAAATTAAAAAGAATTTTTATGCAGATATGCTCGCTAAACAAGCCTTGAAGCTGTTAAATAAAAATTTACCTCTGGTGCTCAAAGATGGCTCAAACTTAGAAGCGCGACAAAATATGTTATTGGGTTCCATGCTTGCAGGTCAGGCATTTGCCAATGCGCCTGTAGGTGCTGTACATGCTTTGGCTTATCCACTCGGCGGACATTTTCATTTATCCCATGGACATACCAATGCCTTAGTTTTATTAGAAGTTTTAAAATTTAATGCTCCACATGCCAAGCAACTCTATGCTGAGTTAATGCAATATCTAGATCCTTATAGCAAAGGTTGTACAGATGGTTTATGTGATTTATTTATTGACCATATGCAACGTCATTTAGACAGCAGTGGTTTAACCTTAAAACTCAATCAGCTCCATGTTCCTGAAAATATGTTAGAGCAGTTAGCTGAAGATGCCATGTTACAAACACGCTTATTGCAAAATAATCCAAGAGAAATGACTCAATCACACGCTTTAAAAATTTACCAAGAAATTTATTAAGTGAATATTTATTAGTAACGTACCAAATTATTATTAGTTAAATCAGATGAAAAAGATGAAACCAGAAGTTAGAACTCGCACTCAATATTGTTTTTTATTTCCTATTCAAACCCGATGGGCTGATAATGACATTTATGGGCATGTCAACAATGTCACTTATATAGTTATTTTGATACCGCAGCCAATGCTCTCTTGATTCAAAAAACAGGTTTTGATATTCACCAGTCCCCCATTATTGGTTTAGTTGTCAATTCAGCTTGCGACTTTTTACAAGAACTCACCTATCCAGAAGTCATTGAAGTCGGTGTTGCAATCTCTAAAATAGGTACTTCTTCATTGACTTATGATTTAGCCATTTTTAAACAAGGGCAAAATGAAGCCTCAGCACAAGGTCACTTTGTACATGTGTTCGTTGAGCGTGAAACGAAAAAAAGCACCCCGATTCCACATGAAATGCGAGATGCTTTACAGGATTATTTAATTCAATAACCTAAACTTTCAATTGAATATTTTGCAACTCACCCTCAAAAGCTTGCAATAAGCTTTTGATCACAGGCTCAGCATGTAACATCTCTGTTGCTCGATCATAGGCACGTGCCTTACGTTCATTTTGCATATGAAATGGTGTGGTACTTTCGACCTCACCATATTGCACATTAAACACAGTACTCGACCATTGTTGTTTAAGTGATGACTCTAGCGCATGTTGAGTTTGATTTAATAAATTTTCATATTGCTTGGAAATTTGAAACGTAGAATGACCATTAATCATTCCAATCATCAAACCATGTTGTGCCAACTCCTGCACTGCAGGTGACAAATCACTGTTTCTAAACCAGTATTCCCATTTATTGACATCCCATTCACCTTCGAGTTGCTGTGGCGCAAGCTGTAAAATGTCTTGTGGCGTTTGCTGTGAATGATGTTGATGTGGTTCGATTTCGGCGGTAACTGGATTCTGCGGCTGATTTTTGGTGATGGATTCAGTCCCAACCTCAACCACCTCATGCAACTGTGCTACAGGTTTTGCTTCATCCATTTCTGAGGCAAGGAAGAAAACTTCTTCAGTTGCGGCAGTATTTGTTGTTGCAACATTTTCAGAAAAATCCGTGCCAAATGAAGTTAAAGCGAGTTCATCTGTATCCTGTAAACCTTGAGTTTCATTGACCACTTCAATATTTTCAGTGCGTTGTACTAACGATGTTTCAGGTTCAATGCCAATACTTAAGTCCTGAGCCTGCTCAATGTTTGCAGATTCTGCAATAGCTGCTAAATCTTGCGTATTTGGCATTTCAGTTGTCGATGTTAGTTCAACAGGCTCAAGCTGTTCAGCGACAGGCGCAATACTTTCAGGTGAATGCTCAATATGTGAAAGTGTAGTCGCTGTCTGAATTTGATGATCATCAACATGTTCAACAAGCTGATTTTGTTCAGCGTTATGCTGTTCTTGAATATCAGGTTTTGTTTCAAATTCAGGGTTTTGCTCAATGATGGGATGAGATTCAATAGCTTGTTCCACAACTAAAGACGACTGAACAGTTCTTGGCTCTGAAACCACAATTTCATTGGCTTGCAATGGACGGAATGCCAATAAACGCAAGACCGTCATTTCAAAGCCTTGTTCCTGCGTCACTGCCAATTGCAGATCTGCACGTCCCTTACAGGCAATCTGATAATACAACTGGATGTCCTGTGCAGAAACCAATTGCGATAATGTCATGATTTTTTTATTGATTTCAGCACTATATTTCAAGCTTAAATCAGGTAGATATTGCAACATTGCCAATTCATGTAATGTTGAAATAAATTGATCTAAAACCAAAGAGACATCCAAAGCTTGCTGTCTAAATTGCAATAAAAGCTGACTGACATGCTCACGCTGATTTTGATGAATCGCCAGAATCAAATCATAGATAATGGTTCGATCAATCAGCCCCAGCATTTCTTTGACATCTTGATGATGAATCGCACCTTGACCATAGGCAATCGCTTGATCGGTCAAAGACAATGCATCACGTAAGGAACCCTGTGCCGATTCAGCAATTTGCCAAATGGCATCTTGTTCAGACTGAATACTTTCTTTGGCTAAAATATCCGTTAAATGATGAGTAATCTCATCGACAGCCAAAGGGCGCAAGGTGAATTGCAAACAACGCGAAATCACCGTAATCGGAAGTTTTTGTGGATCGGTTGTGGCAAATAAAAATTTGACATGTGCAGGCGGTTCTTCCAATGTTTTCAATAAAGCATTAAAAGAATGCGTAGACAACATATGCACTTCATCGATCAGATAAACCTTGAAACGCCCTTGTGTCGGTGCATAAGGAACGTTATCCAATAATTCACGCGTATCTTCAACTTTGGTACGTGACGCCGCATCAATTTCAATTAGGTCAATAAAACGACCTTCATTGACTGCTTTACAGGTTGCACAGACTTCACACGGCGTAGACGTTACGCCCGTTTCGCAGTTTAGACATTTGGCTAAAATACGAGCGATAGTGGTTTTCCCCACACCTCGCGTTCCCGTAAACAAGTAAGCATGATGTAAACGACCACGATCCAATGCACTGGTTAATGCACGTGAAACGTGATTTTGTCCAACCAATTCATTAAAATTTCGCGGGCGATATTTACGTGCAAGTACCTGATACATGAAAGCTCCTCATTACAGCGTTAAGGATACTGTTTTTTTGCTCATTAGTGAATGAAGAATGTCTTTGAAGATGGTAATCGCTGAAATATCTAACAATCTTATGATCCGTAAAATATAAACTCAAAGGATGTTAAAACCACCCTTTACTGCCTTTCAGTTCAGCATCAGCACAACGCAAAGCTTCTTGAGTCAGCCCCCACAAGCGATAATCCCCTGTGATTGAAGCAATTTGAAAATTATGTGTATAGGCAAAACTGAGCCCTCGCTGTGGGTCACACCAAGCACCCGAGCCATTATATCCCATATGTCCGAAGCCTTTTTTCGCACGTTTCCCCATGGTAATGACACGGTGATACCCCAAACGCCACTTCATTGGAATTGGCATAACACGATCACGTTTGATCGATTGAATCCTGCTTAATTCTTTAAAAATTTCAGGTTTAATCAAGGTTTGATCATTCCAAACACCTTGATTGGCTAACATTGCATAGATTTTCGCTAGACTTTGAGCAGTAAAAACGCCATTTGCAGCAGGAATAATGGCTTGTAAGCCTTCATCACTAAAAAAGCTAAAATCACGCATAGCTTTGGGCACCATTGCATCTAAAAAGTCTTGTGGATTTTGCCCACTCAGTTCAATCAGTTTGTCTGAAAATGATGTTTTATGTTTCTTCTTATGATGCTTAGGCTTGCTACTTTGCTCTGCCACGTGTGCTTTTACTTGTGGAATTAATCGTGCAACTCGTGCCAATTCCCCACTCGGCACACCAAAATAAGCGCCATCAAGTGCTAAAGGATCGACTAAATACGTTTGCATTAACCATCTTAAAGGTTGTCCTGTAGCTTTTTCCAACACACCACCCACGAGCCAACCAAAAGTAAGTGCTTGATAGGCAATATCTTCACCTACAGCAAAACGCGGAGTCGCTTGCTCCATCACCTTTAACATATGTTGCCAATCGGCCATCTCTTTTGCTTGTTCAATCAAATTACGAATATCGAACAAACCACTTTGGTGACTGAGAATATGACGTAACGTGATCTGTTGTTTACCATTTTGACCAAATTCAGACCAATATTGCGCCACTGGCGTATCATAGTCTAAGAAACCTTCACTCACTAAAATATGTGCTAATGTGGCTAAGACACCTTTTCCTGTTGAATAACAAACCGATAATGTTTGATTGTTCCAGTTTTCCGTTTCTGATTTTTTACCCGTAAAAATATCTACAACTTTTTGACCTTGAAAATACACCACTAATGCAGCGCCACCAAATTGAGCACGACCATCTTGTAAACGACTAAATTGTTCTGCTAAATCTATAAATCTTTCATCAACATCGCCTTGATAGTTTTTCTTATCGGCAAATATAATTTCCTTAATTGCACTCATACTCAAACCCTTATTTTTATTCCACTCAAAAAAAAGCCTAAATCATCTCGACTTAGGCTTGCTATCTTATTTGATTTTATTGTGCTTTGACTACACCTGTAACGTGTGGTTTATGCGATTTTTCATTTCGAATAAGAAAATCAGTTGCTGATCCTTGAGTCGCTGTCAAAAACTCAACCTTTGAAGGTAAGAACATTGGTAGTTTAAAGTACACATCGGCTTCATAAGTTTCTGGTAAAGTTAAGCTTGCCAAAGCACGTGCTTTACTCCACATGCCATGTGCAATCGCCTGTTTAAAACCAAAGGCTTTCGCTGTCAAAGCATGAATATGAATCAAGTTAAAGTCACCCGAAGTTTTTGCATAACGGCGACCTGTATTTTCTGAAACATCCCATACCGCTTGTACTTGATAATTAGGCGCTTTACTTTCTTTGGCTTTTTCTACAGCAGCCCCATCGGTTTTTTGGCGTGATAAATAGGTGGTTAATCCTTCCATCACCACTTCATTACCCACTTTTGCAGTGGTAATAAAATCAAATTGTAGACCCTTATCATGCGGTTGTACTTCACCAAATTGACATGACAATGTGATCTTTTCATTCACACCAATTTTACGTGTCTGTTTAATCTGGTTACGGATATGTACCAAACCTAAAATTGCAAATGGAAATGCTTCTGTTGTCATCATATGCATTTGCAAACTTTGTGACAATACAGCCAAATAAATCGCTGGAATATAACCATTATTTTTAAAGCCACAAACTTCGTTATATGCTCTTAAATGTTGTTGGTCGACTTGTAAAGAATCCACCACATATTCAACTTGTGGTAGCACTTTTTCACCTTTCGGCTTTTTAATGATTAAACCTTGTACAACTTTTGCATAAGCAACATAAGGTTTTGGCAGTTGACTAAAATGGCGAGTATTCATACTAGACCTTTGAAATGTTTTATTTCGATATTTAAAACCCCTTCTCACTCAGAAAGAAGGCTGGGATAAGGGGCAAAACTATCTCATTTTTAATTTATAAATAACCCTACCTCTGCCTAATCCTCTCCTTTAAAGATCAGGAAAGGAAATTTAGAGGCTGTGTTATTAAGCACCTAACAAGCTTTGACCACATACACGAACAATATTGCCATTTAAACCTGTAGAAGCTGTTGCAGCAAAGAGTGCAATAGTTTCAGCAACATCAACAGGTTGACCACCTTGGCTCATCGAGTTCATACGACGACCTGCTTCACGAATTGCAAATGGAATTGCAGCCGTCATTTGGGTTTCAATAAAACCAGGGGCAACCGCATTAATGGTAATGCCATCTTTTAAAATAGGTGCAGTAAATTTCACCAAACCAATCACACCTGCTTTAGACGCCGCATAGTTCGTTTGACCTAAATTACCTGCAATACCTGAAATTGAAGAGACACATACAATACGACCATTGGCATTTAGACCTTCATTTGCCAATAAATAGTCATTGATACGCTCAGCCGCAGACAAGTTAATGTTAATTACAAGATCCCACATTTCAGGTTTCATATTTGCCAAAGTTTTGTCACGTGTAACCCCTGCATTATGCACGATCACATCTAAACCACCTTGTGCAGCCGCAGCCGCTTTAATTTTTTCACCTGCATCTGCTGCTGTAATATCAATGGCTAATGTTGATCCACCAATTTCACTTGCAACACGATCTAAATCTGCTTGTTGTTGTGGGACATCTAAACAAATCACATGCGCACCATCACGTGACAGTACATGGGCGATTGCTTCACCAATCCCACGGCTTGCACCTGTCACCAACGCTGTTTTACCTGCAAGTGGTTTTGCCCAATCAACATCAACAACTTTTGCATTTGAAACATGGATCACTTGACCAGAAACATAAGCAGAACGTGGTGAAATCAAGAAACGTAATGAAGATTCTAAATTTTTTGCCGCATCAGCATCGACAAGAATTAAATCCGCAGCGATTCCTTTTTTAAATTCTTTACCTACTGCCTTTACAAAACCTTCCAAAGCGCGCTGAGCAATTGCTTGTTTTACTGTAGGTGCAGATTCTGGTGTTAGACCGATCACGATCACACGCCCTGAGTTTTGAATTTGACGTGCGATTGGATTAAAGAATTTATGGAGTTCGTGTAATTGTTCTGAGTTTTGAATACCTGAAGCATCAAAAACAACAGCTTTAAATTTAGACTCTTTATCACCTTCGTTAAATGCACCAACAGTTAAACCTACTTTTGCCGCTTCTTGCTGTAGCTCAACATTATTACCCACATAACTATTTGCATGAATATTACTTAATACTTGCGCAATTTCACTTGAAAATAGGCTATTCGGTGCAGCACCTAACAACACTGCACCTTTGATAACAGGTGTTGCTGATTCAAAACGATCTAAAGAAACAGGTGATGGTAAACCTAAATTTTTGATGACAAATTTACCAATTGGGGATTTAGAAAATGCTTGGTATTGATCAGTCATGGTAATAATCTCTCAGTAAATAAATTTTTTAATAAGTCTGCAGGTATCCATTAACTTCAAGTTTAATGTCAGATACTTATATTTTAATAGACTTATTATGTTTCAGTTAAATAATACTTGAGTTAAAGACTTCATGTCTTGACCTGAATGCTTTGGCAAATGTCATTTTAGTCAATTCCGCACTTCTTCAATTATGGTAATGTTAACATCAAGAAGATTAGCCACATGCTTGGAAAAGCCTTATGAGCAAAACAACTCAAGAAAATCCAACAGTTCAAAATTCTACTGCGGAAGAAGTGTCAAATACATCAAAGCCACGTACTCGTTCAACTAAAAGCACTGGCACTGCTGCTCGTACAACAAATAGCAACAGTAAACCACGCCGTACAACAAGTACTACTACACGTAAAAGCACTGCTTCTACAACACAAAAAGCTGATCCAGCAACATCTCCATCGACTTCTCAAACTTCTGTTTCACAGGGAAAAATCATGAGTCAAAATACTATTCGCCGTGTTGCAATTCTTGGTGGCAACCGTATTCCATTTGCACGTTCAAATGGCGCTTATTTTAAAGCAACCAACATTGACATGTTAACTGCTGCACTCAATGGTTTAGTTGAGCGTTATAAATTACAAGATCAACGTTTAGGTGAAGTTGTTGCGGGTGCAGTGCTTAAACACAGCCGTGACTTTAACATGACACGTGAATGTGTATTAAACACTCAACTTGCACCAGAAACACCAGCTTATGATTTACAACAAGCGTGTGGCACAGGTTTACAAGCTGCTTTTGCCGTTGCCAATAAAATTGCTTTAGGTCAAATTGAAGTCGGTATTGCAGGTGGTGTAGATACAACTTCTGATGCACCAATTGCATTTGGTGATGGTTTACGTAAAGCTTTACTAGAGTTGAATATTGCAAAAACGGGTAAAGATCGTCTAAAAGCATTAACAAAAATCAACATAAAAGATTTATTAGATGCACCTAAAAATGGTGAGCCACGTACAGGTTTATCTATGGGTGACCATCAAGCGATTACTGCGCTTGAATGGGGTATTTCTCGTGAAGCACAAGATCAGCTTGCTGCATCTTCACATCAAAAAATGGCAAAAGCTTACGAAGATGGTTTCTTTGATGACTTAATCACACCATTTATGGGTCTTGAGCGTGACAACAACTTACGTCCTGACTCTTCTGTAGAAAAACTTGCAAAATTAAAGCCTGCTTTTGGTAAAGGCGAAAATGCAACGATGACTGCAGGTAACTCTACACCATTAACAGATGGTGCTTCTGTGGTGTTACTCGCATCTGAAGAATGGGCAAAAGCCAATGGTCATGAAGTACTTGCTTACTTATCATTCTCAGAAACTGCAGCCGTTGACTTTGTGGGTAAAAAAGAAGGCTTACTCATGGCGCCTGCTTATGCAGTTCCTCGTATGCTTGAACGTGCAAATATGAAACTTCAAGATTTTGATTATTATGAAATCCATGAAGCATTTGCATCACAAGTGTTATCTACATTAAAAGCTTGGGAAGATCCAAAATTCTGTAAAGAACGTTTAGGTTTAGACGCACCTTTAGGTTCAATTGATATGGCGAAACTCAATATCCATGGTTCTTCACTTGCTGCGGGTCACCCATTTGCTGCAACAGGTGGTCGTATTTTGGCAACTGCTGCAAAAATCTTAAACCAAAAAGGTTCAGGTAAGATTTTAGTGTCGATCTGTGCTGCGGGCGGTCAAGGTGTAACAGCGATTGTAGAGAAATAATCTTCTACTTTTGAAATAAATTCTGAAATAAAACCCAAATCCCCATAAGATCAATCTTGTGGGGATTTTTTTTCTTTGACCATTTGCTGATGATATGGATGGATAAATTTAAAGCTTCTAGGATCGACCACTGTGCTTTTTAGAATTTTTTCCGATTGTTGTTGAATGATTTGCCAGTCTTTTAAATGCACTCGAAAAAAGCGAGCACGCAAAGCAACTTTATTCATATAAGGTTCAAGCGACCATTCCATTTCACATCTAGGACGCCATGTGGTATTTGGTGGTGCGTTTTTACACCTAATCATAGTCATTACCCTGCCTTGGCTATTTTTTTCTGTATAAATATCATAAGTATCTTGATATTTCCAATGCTTGACCCATTCAGGGTGAGCAACATATTCATCTAAACCAAAGACTTGTTTTGAAGTAGGAACAACCGTACCGCTATAATGAAAGTCTTTTAAACGTTCCAAACTTAGACTATCTGTATCAAGGGTCGATCTTAAAAAGGTCGTATGGACATCACGGTCATAATAACGATCACCTGCAAGTACTGCAGTTGTTACCCATTGATTATCGTTTCTGTCCTTTTCAGCTTCATATTCTTGTTCACTTTGCCGAGGCGCTTCTCTATAAGTCACCAAGATCAGACCTGTGGTATATTTAAAATCCCAGTAAAAACTGGTTAATCCAGAGTCAAAATTATGTTTTTGACGTTCATAGGGTTTCCAACCTTTTTCACCTGTAATGGTCGGGTCATCACAATATTCAGCCATATCGAACTCTTCTCCCAACATCACGGGTTTACCCCCTAAATTTCCCACACGATAGGGCAAACCATAAGGTCCCATGGGGATTTTAAAATCAGGATCATGCTTAATCGGGGAAATACAGCCCTCAGGTAATCTTCCAGAATGATGATAGGTACTCGCACATCTCACAGCGATAATGCTTATACCAATCCCAATGATGATTAAAAGTGCTTTATTCATTTTATCCCCATAATTTTTTAAATTAACGCATGAGTTAAATACTCTATTTTCTTTTAATATTTTCAGAGCTTTATATGAATTTTATATTCTAAAATAGTCATTCATTATATCATCAGTCTTAACAAAATTGTTATTTTAATTAAAAACAATCATCCACCCAATAAAAAAGAGACCTACAATATAGGTCTCTTTAATATTCAAAAATACAGCACTATTGATTCAATAATTTATCAATCACGCCAAACTTTTTAAATAACTTCGCACGACGTTTCGGATAAATATTGGCTTTATTTAAATCACCATTATAGTGATCAAATACACGCTGATCCATAATTTTAAACCATAAAGACGGAATCAATGCAGGCAATAACATACTTGCATAACCACTTGGCAACTCAGGTGCTTCGTCAAAATGACGCAAAGCTTGGAATGGACGTGTTGGATATGCGTGATGATCTGAATGACGTTGTAATTGATATAAAAATAGATTGGTCACGATGTTGTTATTATTCCAACTATGTTCAGGCATGGTACGTTCATATTTACCATTTTCATCTTTCTGACGCAGTAAACCATAGTGTTCAATATAATTAATAATTTCAAATAAGCTAATACCATACGCCGATTGCGTCAATAAATAAGGAAGCGTTGATGTTCCAAATAATTTCAGCATTGAAGCGTGAAAACCTGCACTCATCGCCCAACCTTGTAAAAGTTCATTCTCTTTAGACCAAAACTCTAAGCCTTTACGTTTTAAACGATTTTTTTCAATTTCAATCGCTGATTTAAACGAACCAACGACTGTACGAGGTAAAAACTCATAAAAAGTTTCGCCCATTTTGGATGATGCTGGGTCTTCAGGTGTTGCAGCGCGTTTGTGATGACCATACGGGTGTTCAACACGGAAATGATTATAACCTGTAGGTACAAGCGCCAAATGTGACAGAATATGGTCAATACGATTCGATTTATGGCTCAATTCATGCGCGGTATTCACTGCAATACCATTAATTGCACCCATTGAAATACCCAATAAAATTTTATCAACAAAAGAAGTTGTTTTACGACTCGTTAAATAACATGCATAAATATTGGCAACATATTGCAGAGGAATAAACGTTTTCACGAGTCGTGAATAATAAGGATCTTGTTCAAGTAATTTAATATCTTCAGTTGAAGGATTATTATTGTCTTGTCCAACAATGGTATCAATTGTTGGAATGATGATATGCAAAACAATGGGGCCACCCAAAGCAAAAACTTTTTTAAATGGCTTTGGTGCAAATTGATAGCCTGCTAAAATTCCAATACCAATAATGGGCAATGCAGGACTAATTGCCCATAAATAGCGTTTTTTGTCGAGTTGTAAAACAGATTTAGTCGATATTTCCTGTAACTGCTGTTCACTCAATGAAATAGGTGCATTCATCGTAAATTCTTCCTTATATTTCTTATCGCTATATTTATGCAATTAGGCGAGACAAAACAGTTGTCAGCGTCCAAAAAAGCTATGAAAAAGTCCTTGGCTTATTTAAGCTAGAGATTGTCCTTCAAGCACATGTTTTAATATCCACCTCATATTTTATTCTTGAAATTTAAATTATTATTTGTTTATGGATGCGCTCAGTAAAATTTTTGATGATATTCATCTCAACCATTCGGAATACCTGTATCTACAAGCACAAGGAGATTGGGCATTCCATAGTTGCGCACAAGATGCTGTCATTACACATATTGTTTTATATGGTACAGCACATCTACAGTTTTCTAAAAACTTAACGATTGATTTAAACACTGGAGATATGATTCTAATCCCCGCAGGCCTAGCACATTCAGTATCTAATCAAATTGAACATAAGCTCTTAGAATCTTTAGATATTGCACCTTTATTTTGTGGCTTAAGGCAAGATGCGATTGAATTTGGACAAGGTAGCAATGAAAAAACTTTAATTCTTACGGTGAGATGCCATCTCAATGCCATCATGGCACGCCCGCTCGTCAATGCGCTTCCCCCTTATTTACATATTAAAAATGCTTTAAGTGATTCAGCACCTGAATGGTTACGTATCGGTTTATATTTTGTGGCTTCAGATACACAACGGACTTTGGCAGGTAAAAATAAAATTTTAGATCATCTGGTGAGTATTATGATGATTGAATGTGTACGTGACTATATTGAGCAGCTACAAGATCAAAATAATTGGTTAAATGCCTTAATTCATCCTGAACTATCGAATGCCTTAGCTGTCATTCACAGTCAACCCCATATTGCATGGACGGTTGAAAGCTTAGCGGAACAATGTTGTATGTCACGTTCAAAATTTGCCAATTTATTCAATCAAGTCGTCGGTGAAACACCACTTGCTTATTTACAACAACATCGTTTGCGTCTTGCAAGTCAACTGTTAAAACAAGGGCAACTTAGCATACAGCAAATTGCTCATCAAGTCGGCTATTCGTCAGAAACTGCATTTAGCCAAGCCTTTAAAAAACAATTTGAAATCAGTCCAAGTCAATATCGCAATCAAATCAATTAAAATTACTACGAATGGCTAAAAAATACTGAGATTATTTATAATAATAAAAACCAGTATTTTTCTCTCCATTAATATAAAAATAGAGCCTCATTTTGAGGCTCTATTTTAACTATTCAAACCCTAAACTTTATACAAATTACGCAGCAGAACGCTCAGCAATTGGCACAACTTTACGCAGTTCAGGACCTGTGTAGTCCGCACTTGGACGAATAATACGGTTGTCAGCACGCTGCTCCATGACGTGTGCCGCCCAACCTGTTACACGGCTCATCACAAAGATTGGTGTGAACAGTTTGGTTGCAATTCCCATGAAATGATAAGCAGATGCATGGAAGAAGTCTGCGTTACAGAATAATTTCTTCTCACGCCACATCACTTCTTCGCAACGTACTGATACTGGATAAAGTACAGTGTCACCGACATCTTTCGCTAAACGCTCAGACCAGATTTTGATGATGCCGTTACGTGGATCATTGTCTTTATAAATCGCATGACCAAAGCCCATGATCTTTTCTTTACGCTCAAGTTTGCCCAACATTTCACGTTCAGCTTCTTCAGGTGACGTCCAGTTTTCGATCATTTCCATCGCAGCTTCGTTTGCACCACCATGGAGTGGACCACGGAGTGAACCAATTGCACCTGTGATACAAGAATGCATATCTGAAAGCGTCGAAGCACATACACGTGCTGTGAATGTAGATGCGTTAAACTCATGCTCTGCATAAAGAATTAACGAGACATTCATCACTTGTTCATGCAATTCATTTGGTTTTTCACCACGTAGTAAATGCAGGAATTGAGCACCGATTGAATCATCATCGGTGTTTTCTTCAACACGTACGCCATCATGGCTAAAACGGTACCAGTAGCAAATGATTGCAGGCAAAGTTGCAAGAATACGGTCTGCAACATCTTGTTGTTCATCAAATGATTTTTCAGTCTCAAGGTTACCCAGCATTGAAACACCTGTGCGCATCACATCCATTGGATGTGAGTCAGCAGGAATACGTTCTAAAACTTCTTTCAATGCTTGTGGTAATTGGCGAAGTGATTTCAATTTTGCTTTATATGCAGTCAACTGTTCTGTTGTTGGTAATTCACCAAAGAAAATCAGGTACGCGACTTCTTCAAACTGACAGTTTTCTGCCAAGTCTTGAACGTCATAACCACGGTAAGTTAAGCCTGCGCCGCTCTTACCTACTGTAGATAATGCTGTTTTACCTGCAACTTGACCACGTAAGCCTGCGCCTGTAAGTACTTTTCCTTCAGCCATTTTTATTTTCCTTCTGTGAATAGTTTGTCTAATGTATTTTCAAATGTATGATAATCA
>NZ_JACANS010000032.1:0-16491 GCF_030329305.1 Acinetobacter sp. 251-1
TGGCATAGGCCCAGACATAACCTTTCTTCGGTTTTTTCTCATTCTCACCCATCCGCATAATGGTGACTGGTGTTTCATCTGCATGCAGCACCTGCTGTTGCAGCACCACCTCTTTTAAGGCATTGGCCAGAGGCTCCAGTTCCACACCGCAGCGACCAATCCAGTCAGATAAAGTGGATCTGGACAGATCAATGCCAGCCCGCTGATAGATCAGGCGCTGACGGTACAGCGGCAAATGATCGGCATACTTCGATACCAGCACATGGCTGAGCAGTTCAGGTGAAGCAATGCCTTTATCAATCACATAGGCAGGCATCGCTTGCTGAGTCAGGGTGTCACACTGACCACAGACCCATTTGCCACGAACATGCTGTTCCTTGTAGAACTGTGCCGGTCTGAAATGCAGTTTTTCACTGATATCTTCGCCGATACGACGTAACTGGCAGCCACAACTGCATTGGGTTGATGCAGGTTCATGCTCAATACGGATGGTGTGTAGATGATCTGGCAGCAGTCGACGTTTAAGTTTATTGGTTTTGGCTTTCTGTGTCGCTGAATCGGTTTTATCTGCATTTAATCGTTCTAATTCCAGATCAACGGCTGCGATATCTTCTTCGACCGCTTCGTCCCATAGATGGATTTGTTTTGCCGTTAAGTGTTCATTCTTTTGGGCGAATTTATGCTTTTTAAACAGCGCCAATTCATGCTCGTATTTTTGATTGAGAATAGAAAGATGCTGAACTTTGGCATCCAATTGCTGGTTTGATTTTTCTAATTCTTGATTTGATTGTGCCAGAGACTGATGCTGCATCGCCAACTGCAGGGTAAATTCCAGCAGTTGTTCATGGGTAAGTTGGCTTAAGTCAGGCAGTGTATTCATGACCGCAGTATGCCTGAGGTCATGACGCAGAGGAAATAGAACGTTTGGAGAATAGTAGAATGTAGCAGCCTAGTTTAGAGCATTGTGACCACTTGCTGTCGTCCAATGCGCTGCCAGGGCAAACCCTGAATGAGTGCCTGTAACTGTTCTGGACTGAGAGCTACGTTTTCACCCTGGTGAACTTTAGCCCAGTGGAATTTTCCCTGTTCCAGCCGCCGGGCACACAGCCAGATGCCCAGTCCATCATGTACCAGCACTTTCATGCGATGGCCACGTTTATTACAGAACAGGTAAGCACAATGCGGTTTGATGTAGCCAAAGGCTCTCACCACCTGAGCCATGGCAGTATCCATTCCTGCACGCATGTCCATGGGCTGAGTAGACAACCAGATTTCATCAATGCGGATCATGTTGCAAGTGCCTTGAGTAATTCTGCTAAAGCAGATATTTCTGATACTTGCCATTTCAAGCCAATTTCTGCTTTTGAGTTGGGTAAAGTAATTTGAACTTTTAACATGTCAGTAGGAGTAGGATCTAATGGTGCAGAGCAAGATAAGGCAATAAATGCAGGTTTATTCGGTAGTGGTGAGCGATCACTCCCTGGCTTAGCATCAATTAAGCGAATCCATTTGGATACAAGATTTGTATTCAATCCATGTTGCAAAGCGACTGAAGCAATTGAAACGTCCGGTGCTTTACAAGCCTGAACGATCTGCTGTTTAAATTCAGGACTGTATGTTCTTCGTTTTTTCGCAAGAGATGCGATGGATGTCTGATTATTTGTAGTCATAAATTTAAGTCCCCACTTGTTTCTAAGTGGGGACTAAATTAAGGCTTATAGGATGAATTCATAAGGTGTGTTCAGCGGACGCTTACTATGTTCTTCGTTTTTTCGCAAGAGATGCGATGGATGTCTGATTATTTGTAGTCATAAATTTAAGTCCCCACTTGTTTCTAAGTGGGGACTAAATTAAGGCTTATAGGATGAATTCATAAGGTGTGTTCAGCGGACGCTTACTAAGTAAGAGAATGACAGTGTCGTGAGTGTGGTAGTTCATGGATCGGGATATAAATTCACTGAATATTTTTGCGCTCGGACATGAACTTCTCGCAGGAGGAATCTACGTCTTTTAGCACGGTGAGAATGTCAATCCCCAAAAGATAGTTTTCTTTATACTAATTCTAATTGTTTAGATTTAGTCTGAGCGTAAGGTTCAGTCTTAACTGCGACAATATTTTCAAACTCATCATTCATCCAACGAGTCAACAAGTCTCTCATACGTGCGCTAGGCACATAAATATTGATTGGATTACCTTCACGAATAGCTGAACGCCATATCCATTGTACCATTTCTGAAAGAGCAAATACATCTTCGTTAACTGGGAAGCCTTTCATAGCTGAAGCCTTAACCACCATAGGGTTAGGGAAAAGATTTAAAAGGTACGCCAAATTAGTCTTGTCTTTATATTCATTCGTAGCTTTTGTATTGAATGCTAACCATTCATCTTTATAGCGTGAGCCTGCAATAAGTGAATGACATTCTTTGAAAGAAGTCCACAAACGATCACCTTTCTTAGCTTTAACTTTATTACGAAAGTAGTTATCTAAGTTTTTAGATAGTTGCTCACATAAAGCCTTTTTATTAGTCTTAAATTGACTAGAGCTTAAAGCTGTTTTTTTCGTACCTATATCATTGATAAATTTGTCATCAGAAATAGTGACTAATTCCTTAATATGAGAAGGCTTGTTACCAAAACGAATTAGTTCATAATCAACACTATACGACTTCAGATACGCACTCATTTGCGAACCTTCAAACATATATGTAGCAATCCAAACTTCTTTGAAAGCTTTTAGGGTATCAATACTCAATTCCCAAACAATCAGCTTTTGATCCACATATAGGAGCTGACCAAGATCACACATAGTTGCTAGATTTTCGTATTTTGTTCCTGTTGGATCACCGCCATTATCACCAAAGTTTTCACGCTGGAAGCGTAAGGTAACATTGTCACTATCATCTAGTTTAATCCATCCTAAACGGAACAATGCTTCTAATTCAGTCGCTGTATATTCGGTATAAACGTCATAAACCTGAATTGTTTCATCGATGACTAAAACGTAATCTTTAGCATCTTCAAGCATTGCAGGAGTCAAGTTCATAAATAGTTGGTGTGTACTAACTACATTCTCTTTGTTTTTGAGCAAGTACTGTAAGCTTTCAGCTTTGTTACCGCCTTTATAAAATGGATGTTTGAATCGTTTATTTTTAAGGGGTGCATCTGGCAGATAAGCGTAATGTACGCTGGTATCGTCTTCTGTAGTAATCAACGGACGTTTTAAGTGATCATCTTCATCATAAGTTGTACCTGAAATACGATGGCATTCATCAAGTAATGGAGTGATATATAAAAAGTTTTGAGATGTTTCTGCTGTTCTAATGTTTTCTATAATTTGAGTAGTCTTACCGCTACCCATCATTGCGTCATATACTTTAAACACGGTGCTAATTTTTCCTATTTGCACGATTTCTTTTTCCTTTTGTTTTTGATTGTTCTAGAAGTTTGCCAAATACAGAACTTCTTTCCTTAGACAAATTATACTAATTCAAGACAAATAATGTCAATGGATTGTCTTAAGGCTATATTTTTGTCTTAAAACCCTTATTTTGTCTACTAAAGTCTTGTTTTGTTTTAAATTTAAAATTGTGGATAACTAAGACAGATTTCAGTCTTGAGTTAATCCTAGAAATAGTACGGCTTTCGCCTAAATTTGATACACAAATTAAAGTGAATTTATAAAGTTTTTTTAAAGGAGCTATGACAAATCTTTGTCTTGGATTGGTTGTAATATGTTGAAAATAAATAAGAAAAAATAGAAAACCTTAAAACAAAAAATAAGTATTTTAGTAGCCACATACATACACCTATGCAACACCTAATCGTGATCATTTCCTGACCGCCCTCTGTAACTCTCATTGTGTAATTAATACTGGAAGTCGGTTGGTTGCTCAAACAATTACTTCAGCATAGCTCTCGTTTCACTCAGCTATACTTTGTAATGTTTCGAGCTAGATACGATCTTTATAAAATAACGAAAGACAAAATTTTGTTTTTAGAAAAAAATGTCATATTTTCAAATTTATCTTAAATAAAAAAATACATATAAATATTTAATAAATATTATAAAATTTAAAAAATAAATATGTATTTAAATAGATAACTAATCAATATTTTAATAAACAGTGAAAAGTATTCCACTTTAGGGTGAAAACTCTCCACTTTAAAATATATGGTATTGTTTTTAAATAAAAAATAGTAGTTTATAATTAAATTACTATTTTTTATTAATTAAGCCAGTTATATAAAAATTTTAAATTGCTTTAGTGTTATACAAATGATCTGCTTTAAATTTAAAAGGTGTAGTAACTTAGCTCAAAGTTATTTATATTAATAGTAATTGTAAATATAGAATGATTTGACAAGTATGTCTGCAAAAATTATTGCTGTTGCAAATCACAAGGGTGGTTGTGGTAAAACAACAACAGTTGTTCATTTAGCCTCTGAGTTAGCAAACTTAGGAAAAAAAGTGCTTGTGATCGATTTAGATCCTCAAGCAAATGCTAGTTTGCATATTGGTTTAAAACATCCAAGTGAAGTTGGAGTAACAACCGCTGAGTTATTAGTGGGTGATGTATCATTACTTACTGATGCTTTAGAAGAAGATACTAATTTTGATAATGTTTCACTAATTTATGGTTCTCTCAATTTAGGAAAAACTGAGGACCAGCTAAAAGAAGATGCGCCAAGACCATCAGAAGAACTCACTACAAAATTAGAACTATTAAAAGATCTTTATGATTTTATTTTAATTGACTGCCCTCCAAGTTTAAAACTATTGACTAGTAATGCTTTAGCATCTTCAACACATGTAATTGTTCCGATTGAATCTGGCTCACAGTATGGTCTATATGGTGTAACAGACTTACTTAATCATTTAGAAAAAATAAAGCGAATCAATCCTGAACTACAATTATTAGGTGCATTACTTATTAAGCACGATGAAAGACAAAATGTCTGTAAACTCATTCGTGATGAAGCATTTAAGCAAGTTGGCTATATTATGGAAACGACTATCCCACAAAGTACAAAAGTAAATCAAGCCGCAATTATGCAGCAGTCTTTACTTAAGCTAGACAAAAGTGGAAAGGTTAGAAAGGCTTTTGAAAGTTTAGCTAAAGAAGTTTTAGCTAAAGTTAACTGATTGAGAATTTTATGGCAACTGCAAAAGAACTTTTAGCTCAAAAGCTGAAACAAAATACTCAAAAGCATCAATTAGCTCAAAAAGATAATATTAAGGAATTAAAGGAATTTAGACGAAATGTCCCCATTGAAGACATTTCACGGAGTCCTTATCAACCGCGTAGAAAATTTGATGAGCAGGAAATAAAAGAACTCGCTGAATCAATCGATGAAGTTGGTTTGTTGCAACCAATCACGGTTCGAAAACTTGAAAATTTAAAATTTGAGTTAATTGCGGGTGAATGTCGATTACGTGCGCATGAAATTTTAAAAAAATCGACTATTGAAGCCATTATTATTGATGCAAATAATGAAGAAGCTTCACTACTTACACTAGCTGAAAATTTAAAACGCCAGGATTTAACAGACTTTGAAATCTATATTGGTCTAGTAGGCTTGGATGAAAATTTAAAGAAAAATAAACAGCGTTTAGCGAAGTCTTTAGGCTTAAATCGCGAAGACATGTATAAATATCTATCTTTTGAAAAATTGCCTAAAGCTATCTTGGATGATTTGGTAAATGAGCCTCAATTATTAGGTCGAACTGCTGCAACAGCTTTTAAAAAATTTCTTGCAGATCACGACGAAATAAAACAACGTGCTGAAAAAGCCTTGCTAACTGCTTGGATAAAAGTAAAGAAAGGCCAACTTGAACAAACTAAGGCAGTTGCACACGCTACGAAATATCTAATTCAAGATAATAATGATTCGTCATCGACATCGCTTGTAAAAAAAATTGAATATGCTGGGAAAGTTGCTGGTAATATTAAATTTAATGATAGGTTATTAAAGGTTTCTCTAAAAATTTCTCATTTTGATGATACTAGTTTAGAAAAATTAGAAACCCTATTGAAAGAGTTGGTGGAAAAAAATCAAGAAGTGTAGCAAGTTGCTACACTTCTTTTCTTTAAAAGATGGCTGATAGCATACCCTTGGTAATACCTACTAATAAAATTAACCTTAATTAAAAACATTTTTTTAATAAAATATATTTATAAAAGTTCGGCTATGTTGACATTTTCTATTAAAAAAATAGCGAGAAAGTAAAATTCAATCGCTAAACTAAATTCACTTCTCACTATGCCTTAAACAATGCTGACGCATCAACACAGTTCAAAGTATTTAAATTATTATCTAATGATGCAGATTCAGAATCGGTTTTATTGATGCGTCTCATGTACGAGCGCGTCAAAATGCGGCAGGAGTGAAAGACCAAGCTATTTCTAAAAATATTGGTGGCAAATAGTTCTAAAATCCATTTAGCTGTGGATGCGAATAGAAATCCTATTGAATCTATTATTGGTAATAGGAAGACCCAAGATGTGAAAGTTGCACCTGATTTGATTGATGTTATGGATTTAAAAGAAACATAAATATTGTGTGCAGATCAGGGTTATGATTTAGAGTTACTTAGAGTAAAATTTACAATACCGAAACCAAAGCGAATATCCTAAAGAAATGTAACTATAGATCTAACATTAGCATATGGATTAGTATTTATATAAAATCAGAAATTTAGTAGAAAATGAACTTGCAAGATTGAAACATTTTCGAAGAAATATCTCTATTTGGTTTGATCCCAAAAATCAATGGCACGCTCAACCAAAAGGAAAACATGGTCGAAATCAAACCTATTCTGATGTCGCTATCCAATGTTGTCTGATGATTAAATCGTAAGCATCCGCTAAACCCCATAGCTATTTTCTAATTCGATTCAGGTTTCCAGCAGTGTGGTAGTAATTCTTCTATTTGGGTCACTTTGTGTGTCGGCAATCTTTTCAGCACATTACTTAAATAGGCATACGGATCCAGCCCATTTAGTTTTGCTGACTGAATTAGCGTCATGATATTCGCCGCTCGCTGGCCGCTGCGCAGTGAGCCAGCAAACAGCCAGTTTTTACGCCCCAATGCCCAGGGACGCATCTGGTTTTCCACCCATTTATTGTCAATCGGTAGAGTGCCATCATCCAGATAACGCTTAAGGCTGGCCAACGCTTTAGCGTGTAATGACTTTGTTGCACAAACATTCAAAAGCTAAAGTTTCCCCAAGTTATCCAAATTTAAGTGACAACTCGGGTATGAGGTCGACCCAACTCCGTAAATTTATTTAATACTGCCACACGTGCATGCATCTCATTGACTTGGCTTTGGAAATTTCTTGCACTGAGTTTATCGCCTGAGAAACACTGTTTCGTAAGATTTGATGCAATGCATTTTGGTTTCGACCAAACTTTGCTGATGATAGCCTGACCAGTTTTTCCATAGTGTTCTGCCTAAACGTTTAACTGTTCGAAGTAATTCATTTCGCTCTAGCGAGCTGATCTTTGTATCTTTCCAAAGCTTGGCAGTTTTTCTTGGTGGAATCACCGCATGCGCTTGTCGCTCTGCGATGACCTAACGCCATTGCTTGGTGTCATAAGCCCCATTAGTATAGACGGAGTCAATCTATTCTTCTTGTGGAATTTGATCCAATAAATCACCAAGCACCTCTGAAGCAATCACATTGTTGGTTGTGAGCTGAATAGCACGTATTTGAAGGGTTTCAGCATCGATACCAATATGTAATTTATGCCATTGGTGACGATATTTAGGCTGATGTTTTTTACGTTTCCATTCGCCTTCACCTAAAAACTTTAAGCCAGTAAAATCAACGAGTAGATAGAGACCATTACTGCTTTTTTGATAGTTAATCGCAATATCAATATGCTTTTGTCTTCTACAAATAGTGGAATACGAATATCGATGATATTCGGGGCTGTCCAATCTAATCTATAAAGATGAATGAGACTTTGAACAAAGCCTGTGACCATACGTAAAGACAGACGGAATAGAATTTAATCATGAGACAGCATTGGATAGCGACATCAGAATAGATTTGATTTCGACCATGTTTGCCTTTTGGTTGAGTTTTGGGATCAAACCAAATAGAAATATTTCCTCGATTTATTAATGCTCTGTTATAAGAAGACCAATGGGTTGTACGATAGATTTTAGGTGTGGGCTTATTCATTTGAGAATTATAATATTGAATAAGCCTTTAACCGTAGGTTTGTGCAACCAAGCCAATCAGTAATGAATAAGGTATCAAGAAAGGCAAAGCGATGCCCATCAATCTCATTACTCCAGTCCACTTGTGTCAGATATTCCAGATTGAACTGATAGCAAATCACGGTTCCTCGCGACACCACGCAAAACTGATTAAGCTTAAAGCAAGTTGTTAGACTCTATTAGATTGTAAATGTCTAATTAGACTTCTTTAATCTAATAGGAGCTAATCAGGCCAATAAAGTACCCTCCTTACTGACTAAGTCAGTTTATTTTATAAATCCATTATTTTATGGTTTAATATACATATATAGGAATAAGACCCAATATTATGGATTTAAAATTCAAAAAACCTGAAGAAGTTGTTACTTTGTTATGTGAAAGGCTTCGCAAAGAACGACTTTATCTGGAAATGACTCAGTCAGACGTCGCTACACGTGCTGGTATTAGCGTGAATACAGTATCTAATCTGGAAGCTGGTCGAAATGTTTCATTTGAAAACTTAGTACGTGTTGCCATGGTATTGGGCCGATTAAAAGAATTAGAGGAACTCTTCAAACCTCATTTAAACAGTGTAAATGACATTCTCCGCTATGAGAGCAATACGGCTCGACAACGTATCAAAAGGAAATAAATCCATGCTCAAAAAACTTAATGTTTACTACAATGGATGGGGTGAATATTGGCTTTGGGGTACACTGGTCTCCTCAACCGCAATCACAGGTCGGCCATTAATCGCCTTTGAATATAGTGCAGAAGCGATCAGTAAAGGTTTAGAACTTTCCTCTTACCTACTTCCGTTAAAAGGTGAGTCATTGAGAACAAACTTTCCTGCCCATCAAATGGGATTGCCAGGTCCTATATATGATGCCCTACCCGATGGTTGGGGCATGCTCCTTATGGATCGCTTATTTAAAAAAAATGGACTCAATCCAGCACGGATTGGGCCATTAGAAAGACTCACGTATATTAATACAAATGCGATGGGGGCATTATCCTTTGAACCTTCAGCACTTGAGTTAGCCTTAACTGAAAATATTCCACTGATTAAACTCGCTCAAGAAGTCCAGGAAGTTCTCAAAGGAGAAGGTGCAGAATTTTTACAGCATTTATTAGTTATGGGTGGATCACCACAAGGTGCAAGGCCAAAAGCACTCGTCTATCGTGATCCTGTCACCAACGAATTCTCAACAGTTAGCTCACATCAACATGAAGCCTGGCTGATCAAATTTCCCGCTCAGCAAGAGCATCCTGAAGTTTGTGCAATTGAAGCTGTTTATGCAGAATGTTTACGTCATTGTGATATTGTCACCCCTGACACTCAATATTTTACTCTTCCGAATGGATTAACCGCATTTGCATCAAAAAGATTTGACCGCCATGACGGTATGCGTATCCCTATGCAAAGTTTAGCTGCCTTCACTGGAGCTGATTTTAAATCACCAGGGAGTTTAGACTACAGTAACTTTCTTCGCGCTGCACACTTTTGCACCAATGATGTTCGCGAAAAAGCAATTGCATTCAAGCGAGCTGTTTTCAATGTAGTCTTCAATAATCGAGATGATCATTGCAAAAACTTTTCATTTCTGATGTCCCAAAATGGACAATGGAAACTCTCCCCTGCCTATGATGTTACTTTCTGTGAAGGACCAGGGGGATATCATCAAATGGATATCATGGGTGAGGCACTGGATATTCCTCGACAAGCTCTTGTAAAACTTGGTACTCAGGAAGCGGAACTTTCTGCCCAAGAAGTCGATGAAATTATTGGCTCGATTTGTAAGGTTGCAAGCCGATTCAGCGATATCGCTCATGATCTATTACCTGGACAAATTCAAGCAGAGACACTCCAAATGATCCAAAATAGGATTGAGCATAATATTCATTTATTGAATTGAATATAAAACATTTTCATGAGGATTAAGATTCATTATAATATTAAATTATATACTGTTGTTATTTCTCATGAAAATCAGTATCAAAACATCGGTGACTTTTATAAACTAGAATATCTAAAATAAAGTGACCAAACCAATATTAAATGATCTAAATTTTAGCCCACTAAAAACTAAATATTAACAATTAAATTATATACTTATAAATAAAGTAATTTAATGATATAAATCTCTGTAATCTTGCAAAGGTTGAGTTTTTTAATATATAAACTAAAAAAATCAGCCTAAAAATGTGTACTTTTTGTCAACTCGTAAATGATTAAAAAATAAAAAAATGTTTTATTGTATGACTTAAGTTGTTTCTAGGAAAGCGGCGGCAGTCAGTCCAATGCATGAATATTCAAAATTCTTCGGTATAAATAGTCAGCAAAAAGTAGATCGTTTTTTGATTTATAAAAGAGATCTATACTCTTAAATAGAAAAATATCTTTGATAGAACGTAGTAACTTTGAGCTGTAATATGGGGAGGATTAGATACGGTAATAGTGTTTAATAAATATACAGAGCTATGTGATATCGACATTCAGATAGTAATTTAAATTTGATAGCGGCTAGATTTAAATCTGTTTTTACAATTAAAGAATTTACTGTAGAAAGTACATTATAAATTTACTATAATAGGTAAATATTAGCTTAATACGCATGTATAATTTTATTTTAATACACATATGAATAAATATTGCACACTTCAAATTTTTCAAAATAACGAATGGCAAGATTGTGCTATTGTTGAACTAACTGCTAATCAAGAGCAGGGTTGGAGAGCATCTACACGAACATCATACCTATTTGAATATGCTATTGAACATATGGATTTAAGAGATGGCCATGCTCTATCATTCCAATTTCCAGTCAATGTAAAAAACAGTTTAGAAAACCAATGGCCAGCATTTCTCATGGACTTGTTACCTCAAGGCTATGGGCGAAAGGAGCTTTTAAATCAGCTGGGCTTCTCAATTAATGCAGAAGAACAAGCTGATTGGCCCCTACTGAAATCTGGGGCAGGTAATCCTATTGGTAATCTACGAATTAAAGAAGCTTATGACTGGCTTCAAGATCATTTTCCAACTGTAAAACCTCGTGGATTTAGCCTAAGGGAAATTATTGAAAGAAAAGAAGACTTCATTGAGTCACTTGCATCATATGGTTTATTTGTTGCTGGTTCTTCAGGTGTTCAAGGTGAGTGGCCTAAACTACTATTAACTCAAGGGTATGATGGTCTTTTTTATTTAGATCACAGTCTTCCAGATGAATTAGCGGCAAAGCATTGGCTAGTTAAATTTAGTCGTGGAAATGATCAAAAACTGGAAAAAATACTGTTACATGAAGCAATCTACATGAAAATAGCTCGGTACTTAGGTCTAAGAGTGTTTAAGGATTTAGAGCTTCACCAGAGGACGCTATTTATTCCACGTTTTGATCGCCAAATTATCAATGGTAAAGTCGAAAGAATTGCGCAAGAAAGCTTGGCCTCTTTAAGTGGTAAAGCTGGCTTCGGTGTTAAAATGACGCATAATCAAATTTGTATATTGCTCATGGAATGTTGCTCATCACCAAAAGCTGAAATTTTTGAATATTTGAGACGAGATATCGCTAATGTTGCATTAGGAAATAAAGACAACCATACCCGTAATACCGCAATTCAACGTTTAAATAATGGCACAATTCAATTGACACCCCTCTTCGATTTTGCCCCAATGTGGCTTCATCCTGATGGAATTGCACGCACAACACGCTGGGAAAAAGACGATCATGGTGGAATGCCTTTATGGGAATCAGTCATAACGCAAATAGAAGAATGTACAGGAATAGATTCAAGTGAAATTAAACACACAATTACTCAACAATTGCCACTTTATGAAAATTTGCTTGATGAAATGAAAAAAATAAATATAGATGATGAGATTCTACAAAATAGTCATCATCGTATATTGAATATATGTCAACAGATTCAGGAGCTTTCTAATGGATAAACGTTATAAGCCTATGACGCCAATCGAGCAAATGAATAAACGCTTACAAGTCTTAGAAAATATAAATAACAATCCTGAGTGGGAAATTTACCAGATTGCATCATACATTAGAAAAGAACTACATTTAACATTAACTGAAATGAGTAAAATTACTAAAATAGCACCACAAACTTTACAGAAAATGGAGCAACCAGATAGTAATCCAACATTAGATTCTATAAATAAGTTGTTAAATGCATTTGGTTTAAAATTTATTATTAAATCAAAATAGTTTAATTTAAATTACCTATAAACTAGATTTGGATTTATTTTCTAAATAGTCACCCCACCATTGCATCATGTCAGCTCTTTGTTGAATATAATCTGCGTGATTATAACTAGCGCGAGTTTTATTTTTATCTACATGTGAAAGTTGAGCTTCAATCCAGTTGTCTTGAAATAAGCCTGAATTATTTAAAATAGTACTGAATGTTGATCTTAAGCCATGTGAGGATAACTCATCTGTTTTATATCCCATCTTACGGATGGTTGAATTTATTGTGTTAAAATGCAATGGTTTATCTTTAATTTTTGGGCTAGCAAAAACATAACGATCTCCTTGTGACCACTCTAGTGCAGATCTAATAATACTTACCGCTTGCGATGATAATGGAACTAAAAAATCTGGAATATTATAACCTGCTATCACTTTTCGACGATATTGCTTGATATGTAAAGCAGGTATTTTCCAAAGTTTGTTGTCAAAATCAAAATGATGAGGTTCTGCAGATAATAACTCTGCCCCCCTGACTCCAGTATATAATTTAAATAGTATCGCTTTTTTTATAATTGGATTTGTATTTAATTGAGTTACTCTAAGAATAAAATTAGAAATTTCTTCATCTTTTAAATAGGGATAATTTTTCTTTAATTTTCCTTTTAATAATATTTTATTGAGACCATAAGCTTGATTATATTCACAGTATCCCATTGCAACTGCAAAATCATAGATTTGGTTTAAATAGCTATATGCTTTTTTTACAGGTTCCTTAACTCCCCTATTTTCAATTTTTTTAATAACCGTAACTAAATCAGTTCTTTTAATTTTATCAAAACATTTATCACCAATAAGTGGATAAATGTCATTAATTAAACATGTATTCGCTAATTGGATTACACCACCCCGTGGTTGGTCTTTAAATGAATTATTTTTTTTAAACTCTAACCATTCTTCACAAACAACTTTAAAAGTTTTAATTTTTTCCTGAACTAAATTTTGTGTAGAAAATTTAGTTGCCTTATAGGAATCTCTGGCCACTCTAGCTTCTTTGAGATTCATCTCTGGATATGTACCTAGAGTTACTCGTGGTCTTTTACCCGTTTCTGGAACTGAGTAACGATAACTCCAAGATTTTCTTCCATTCGGATAGACTTTTAAACTTAAACCATCATCGTCAGCTAAAAAGTAAACTTTTTCCTTTGGATATGACTTTCGTATTTGTGTTTCCGTAAGACTCATAAATTTTTATAAACCAGCATAATGATCCCCGTTATTGTAATTATATCAAAAATAAGCATTCTTATGTGATGCGTATATTACGCATCATATAAAATTGTAATATATTGTTTTATAAATTTATTATTATTGGTGTTTTTATTTTAGTAACCATCTTAAGTGCCATGTCTACTTTATATCTAATATTAATAAATAAGCAGCTAATTACACTATATTTTTTTTCACTTTAGATTGGCTTTGTTGCAAAAATACCTAAAACTATGATTTTATTATACTTATTTTTTATTAAACTCTTTAAAAATCAGTATCTTGCAAAATATTTACCGAACAAAGTCAATAAAAATTATTAACAATAATTAAATATCCTAAGTTTACAAAAATATGTGCGTTTAACAAGTAATTTAAATTAAAATAAAATTTATGAATATGTAAATATCTGAAAGGTAAATATGAATACGTATGAAATTACTCTTCAAGATGAGAACTCTAATTTACATAATATTATGAAAGTTAAAGACACTATTTATGATCTTATTAAAAGAATAGAAACGGAACAGTGGTTGTGGGTTTACTCTGAAACATCTGTTTTTTTCTATATCGAACTTTGGTTTGATTTAGATCACACTCAACTCAATCAGATACTCTTCGTTAAAAATAGGAGATTTAAAGTTGTTGATATAAAAAATATGAAAATTCGTTATTCTTAGTCTTAATTTTTCTTTTTACATTATTTTAAATTTTAATCGAATTTAACAACAATAATTTAACATAATAAAACTATTTAATATTTTTTATTGATCCATAGTAATAATTCAGTTTTTTATAGGAATTATAAAAGTGGAATACTTAACAAAAGATCATGTAGAGATTAATAAAATAGTTAAAGATATTCGTTTTGTGATGGTGACTTTCACAACTGAAGAAGGGCACTTACACTCAGTTCCTATGACCACACAAAATACTGATTTTAACGGGATTGTCTGGTTTATCGGTTCAAAAAAATCTGAATTGGTTAAAAATATTCAAAATCATCCTCAGGTCAACCTTGGCTACAGCAATATCTCGAATAATGACTATCTATCCGTGAATGGTATAGCTGAAGCCGTTAATGATCCTCAAGTTCTAGATCAGCTATGGTCATCTGCTTATGAAGCGTTCTTCGAACAAGGTAAAGCAGACCCAGATATTCAATTGATTCGAGTAATTTGTAATGGTGCTCAGTATTGGAAAGGGGCAGGGAAGCTTGTAACTCTATTCAAATTAGCAAAAGCATCCATATCAGGTGAAACTGAGGAGCTCGGAACAAGCCATACGATTAAGCTTTAAAATATAAATAAAAAAGACGAACCTTAGTTCGTCTTTTTTTATAAGTAAGAAGTAACACCCCTTTGATTCAAACCCACCTTACGACGAATGCAGGTTTGTTTCTCAATGGCAAGCTCATTTAATAAAATAATTAAATTGTCTTCATTTAGAGCAGAAGGAGTAAATACTTCTAGTCCCAAATTATTGAAAAATAATTTAATTTTAGAACCATTTTGAACGTATTTCATTGACCAGTTTTTAAAGATAACTTTATCGATATCAACAACTTAAAACTCAATAATATTGTAATGTCTCAGGTCTAATTTAATTCTATCAAATAATTCTAGAACTATCTCTTTATCACCCTCAAGGCATTGAAAAAAATGATTATTGGCGTAATAAAGCACACCAAATATTGTATTTTTTTCATTGAAATCGCAAGCCATGTTTAGGATGCTGCTTAAGTCTTCAATAAGATCAGTAGATGATTCATTTCGGGTACTCGCATAGCACAGTCGAATCTTCATAAACTACCCCTAACGTAATTTACATTACGAGTAAGGGCACTATTCATCTGCTTCAAAGTGATAAGGTTCTACCTCATACTCTCCAGCTAAAAGCTCGATAAAGGAAGGAATAGTTTCACTAGATAAAAGATATGGATTGAATTCATCTAGATGATTTTCTATGAAAAAATCTCCTAATCTTTTATTGATTGGTGCAAATTTCATAGTCCAATTCTTGAATAAACCGACATCAACTTTTTCATAAAAGAGAATTTCACAGTTTTGATGCCGAGGATCTTTTAAAATTTTATTGTAAAAAAGATCATCAACTTTAGTACTGCGCCCCTCTAGACACTGAACAAAGTAGCCATGCCCATAGTACAAGGCACCAGTAATATGATTACGTGAGTTAAAATCTACAGCAGAATTAATGATTTGCATTAAATCATTTTTTAGCTCTGGATGAGTACTTGTAGACTTACTCGCATATAAAACTCTTACAAATTCCATTAGTTGGTTTCCGCATGTAGTGATTAGATAATCTGTGGTGCAAACCATTAATTTTATTAAGAAATTTAATCCCATTCATAAAATGAAGAGTATTGAACTATTACGATACAGAGTTATATCATTCTATACGAATATTTTTGAAAATTAACGAAAATATTCAAATGTAAAGTTTTTTTACTCCTGTTTTAGTGAATTGTTAAAGAATTAAATGTACTTTACTATTTGTTAAATTTAAATCAATGATATTAAATAAAATAATATAAAAAAAATTTTTTTGTTTGGTTGAAATATATACAAATGTAAGCTATTTCTCACAATGATGTAAGCTATGGATTATAGTGTCATATTTCAGAATATCTATACTACCTACATACACAGCAGTGTTCATTGTTAATAAAACTGAATATAAATTTAAGAGTTAATCTCGAACTCTTAATTGAAAAAGGCTTTGTTGCACAAAGATTTGAAATGCAAAGCGCCCCTAATTGATCCAAATTTAAGGCGTAACTTGGGTAAGTGG
>NZ_JACANS010000033.1:0-12408 GCF_030329305.1 Acinetobacter sp. 251-1
ATTAACTATCAAAAAAGCAGTAATGGTCTCCATTTACTTGTGGATTCTACTGGCTTAAAGTTTTTAGGTTAAGGCGAATGGAAACGTAAAAAACATCAGCCTAAATATCGTCACCAATGGCATAAATTACATATTGGTATCGATGCTGAAACCCTTCAAATACGTGCTATTCAGCTCACAACCAACAATGTGAGTGCTTCACAGGTGCTTGGTGATTTACTAAATCAGATTCCACAAGAAGAACAGATTGACTCCGTCTATACTGATGGGGCTTATGACACCAAGCAATGGCGTTAGGTCATCACAGAGCGACAAGCGCATGCGGTGATTCCACCAAGAAAAAATGCGAAACCTTGGAAAGATACAAAGACCAGCTCGCTAGAGCGAAATGAATTACTTCGAACAGTTAAACGTTTAGGCAGGACACTATGTAAAAACTGGTCAGGCTATCATTGCCGAAGTTTGGTCGAAACTAAAATGCATTGCATCAAATCTTACGAAACAGTGTTTCTCAGGCGATAAACTCAGTGCAAGAAATTTCCAAAGCCAAGTCAAAGAGATGCATGCACGTGTGGCAGTATTAAATAAATTTACGGAGTTGGGTCGACCTCACACCCGAGTTGTCACTTAAATTTGGATAACTTGGGGAAAGTTTAGTTTTTGAATATCTGTGCAACAAAGCCTGTACAAATTATAAAATATTAAGATATAGCATCAAGACTTAAATTTTCGTATGTTTTGAGGATATTTGATTCGCTACTCGGAACAGGAATGAATGGTAGAGTACAAATAGGAATAGAGTATGCAGATAAGGATTTACGGCTTACAGAACGACTTGCTAAGATGAAATAGTGGCTATCCGAACTTTATTTTCATTGGATTGGCATCGATTTGGATAGTCATTGAGACTTTATTTATCACCATCGAATTTTTTAAATTATGAATCAAAGCATTTGCAACTTCAAAAGTTGTTCCTAATTACAATTTTAAAAGCCTTCTTTATCTAAAAGTTGAGCAGTCTGTTTTAATGGGTAGGAATGGTATGCTGTGCATTGCAGACCTCAACAAATCGGTAAAACTGAGCATTACTTAATTCAATATTTGCTTGCTCTTTTAAAATTTTTTATGCTTTTTCTCGAATCAAACGTACAATAAATTCAGTTAATGAAGAACAACCCTATGTACAGCAGCTCGTTCTGCTAATTGCTTTGTCTCAACATCAACACGTATTTCTATACGCTCACGAACAATCATGGACCCACCCCAATCTTTAAAATATTCAAATACTATGTGCGGCATATTGACATACATTAGTTCAAGTAAAAGAAGAATCTGTGCCCAACCCCTTGTTCACTTCGTAATTGCATATTCTTATTCAAATGAACACCTAGTGGCATGTAATACTGGACACTGATTCTTCTTCTACTTGGACAGTAATTTCAGGTATTAAATTATTCGAAAAAATTCAACTCATAAATATGAATCTCAATCATAATGATAACAGCAAGATATAATCAGGATTTGCTGATCTAAAACCTCATAGACAAGACGATTTATTTTATCTATTTGTCTTGACCATAAGCCACTTAAATTATGTTTAAGTGGCTCAGGTTTTCCAATACCATCAAATGGTGATCTTATAACATCCTTAATTAGTAAATTAATTCGTTTTAAAGTCTGTTCGTCAGTAGATTGCCAAGTTAGATAATCATTCCAAGCTTCATCTGTCCAACTCAAAATCATTCCTCAATCAACTCATGTTGACTAATTTTCCCTAACTTAGCTTGCGCAATAGATTTCATTAAATGAGTTGCATTGGCTGGGCTACTCATTAAGTATGCTGTTTCTTCATAGGCATTGAAATCTTCGAGGCTAATCAAAACAGCAGTCTGATTATTTTGCCGAGTCACAAGTACAGGGGAATGATCATCAATAACACCATTGAGTACATTTGCTAGATTTTTCCTTAAATAAGAATAAGTTACAACTTTCATTTATGCACCTTTAATAAGTAAAAATATTAGTCTTATTCAACCAATTTTATAAAAATTGCATCAATACAAATCAGAAATTGCATTTTATTTTTTCAATATCTAAATTAAATATTTTCTTTTTCAGTTCAGCAGTTAGATCAAATTATGTATTCATTTTTATATCCAACTAACACAAAAATGGGTGTCTAGGTAAGAGTTCATTTTGCGCTCATATCAGATCACGCCGTCACAAATACATGCTATAAAATATAAACGATCTCTATTTATTTTGTTTTTTCTTTTCAATCAAAACACCAATTTCTCTCATTACAAATGAAACAGAAGGCTTTTTTTCTTCTTTTGCACAGGCAATTAATTCAGCTTCTGTCATTGTGCCCCCATTAATAATATATCTCTCCATAACATGCGAAGGTATATCATAAGTATTTTTTTCAATACGCTTTTCTTCAGTGATAAATACATCACTAATAGATGGCGTTTCTATCGACTTTATAGAAGTTTTTTCTGTTGATTTTTTTGTTCTCGTATTTTTAGGTTTAGTTATAGGCACATCTTGAGATACTAATGGCTTTTCTCCTATTTCTTGCTCAGTTGATTTAGCTTTTTTCTTATAACTATGATCAATGAAACCACATAAAATTAATGCTTTTTCATACTGGTCAACATCACCATTTTTAAAATCATTTTCGATTTTTTTAGCAAGTAATTTTTCATTTTGATTAGAATCAACTATGTTATTTAAATAACCAAACCCTTCAATACAATCACAAACATTTTTTGCAATCATACTTGCAAATAAATTTGCCTGTTTATCATTTAAAATAATTTTAGAATTTTCCTGAGATAATGGTATTTCAGATATTACATCTCTTTCTTTCTTAAAAGATGCTGTAAAAGTAAATGATATACCACGTATAACACGTCCATTTTTGTGTTTTTCCATCTTTATATTTTTAATATCAGTGTGTTTTTTCACCTGATTAATTGCAACATCAATGACTCTTTTTTCTAGATCATAAAAACGCTCATAATCTTTCTTACCAACACCAAGCTTGAGTCGAAAGTCATCCAATGGTATTTCCTGTACTTTTCCAACTGTTCGCCATTGGATCAACAACTCATATAAACGTATAGCATATTGGCTTGTAAGCTCTTTAATCTGCATTAATTCATATTCTGTAAACTTTCCTTCTAGTTCAGAAATTAAAGGACGAATAGAAGGAGAAAATGATAAACGAATTAATCCTAGACTATCAACATAAGATGATCTGATAAAAATAGGTTCACTCACATGCTCGGTATATTTTCCCTTATAGACTTCAGAGTAATCAAAAGTACGTCTTTTTAATTTATCCTGAGCCTCTTTCATCATGCTGTAAACATTATCAGGGGCTATATTAAAAAATTCAGCATATTCTTTTGCAGCGATCTCTACAGGATTTTCCTTATCAAAGCCTTTGTTTGTCCCTCGTGTCTTTACAATTGCTACCAACATAAGACGATGTTCTGATAATTCCATTTGATATCGAGCATTAATCAAAGAATTACTTTTTACGATTTTATCGTTATCCAACATATTATGTTGCTCGTCTTTAGTGTATATGACGCAGGCTATCAAGAATTGCGTCTTATATCAATATAGTGACTATGAAAATGTCGTCTTAAACTATGAAAATGTCGTCTTATAACTATGAAAATGTCGTTTTTAGGCTATGAAAATGTCGTCTTATAACTATGAAAATGTCGTCTTATAACTATGAAAATGTCGTCTTATAACTATGAAAATGTCGTTTCAACCTTAATAAAGTCATTAAAAATCAATAATTAAAAATTTCTTAAAATAAAAAATAAAACAAAATTTCTTTTAAAAATAAAACAATTTTTTTTTAAAAATTTAAATCTTTTAAAAAGCAAAAAATCATCAATTATTATAAAAGCTAAGGTTGGAAAATTTAACTATGAAAATGTCGTCTTATAAAATTAAAATTTTTAAAAAATTAGTAATAAATCATAGATGAATTTATAAAATTAAATAAGAATTTTATTCTATCTATAAAAAATCATTACTTTCTAAAATAAAAATGAATTATCGCATTGAATTTATTGTATAAATTGAGTAGACACAGATTTTGTAGACACCTTTTAGTTAGATAAAATGGCTAATTAACGAGGTACTTATGAGTAGTAAACGATACCCTGAAGAATTCAAAATTGAAGTAGTAAAACAAGTCACTGAAAAAGGTCATAGTGTGGCTGAAGTTGCCACACGTTTAGGAACCACTACACATAGTCTGTATGGTTGGATCAAACGTTATGATCCACAGCAACCCAAGACAACAGAATCTAGTGATCCAACTACAGAATTAGCGAAATTAAAAAAAAAGCTGCAAAGGGTTACTGAAGAAAGGGACATATTAAAAAAGGCCGCGGTGTACTTCGCAAGCCAGTCCAAATGAGGTACGCCTTTATTCGGGACAACCAACATATATGGTCTGTTCGTCGTTTATGTTCAACCTTAGATTTTCATCACTGTGGTTATTACGCCTGGTTAAAGACACCCACCAGTATAACTGCGAGGAAGCTGCAACAGCTTTCATGATTAATTAAACAGTTCTGGTTGAAATCTGGCGGCGTCTACGGTTATCGCAAGATTCATTGTGATTTGAAAGATGTTGGCGAAAGTTGCGGTATCAATCGAGTACATCACTCATGAAGGAGAATGGTCTCCAGTCACAGCATGGCTATTGCAAACCTAGAGCTAGTGTTAGTACTCCATCCATTGTGGCTCGAAATACTTTAGACAGACAGTTTAACCCCAACTAGCCCAACCAGTTGTGGGTGACTGAAATCACTTATATTCGCACTCATGAAGGATGATTGTATCTTGCAGTAGTAATCGACCTCTTCTCACAGCTAGTCGTTGGCTGGTCTATGAAGTCGAGAATCACAACAGATCTGGTTTTAGATGCTCTACTGATGGGTTTGTGGCGAAGAAGCCCAAAGAACAAAGTCCTGATTCATTCTGATCGAGGTAGCCAATACGGGTGGTTTGTTTATTCTTACCACGCCAAACACCTTGTATACCTAGCTTTTGCATCAATCGAGCAACTGTACAACGTGCAATAACATAACCCTCACGTTTCAATTTTTGCCAAACTTTACGTACACCATATCGACCTGAACTTTCTTTCCAAATACGTTTGATTTGCTCTGCATGATGTAAATCATGCAGAGCACGTTTCGCTCGATGTTCTGGGTTATCAACGAGATCTAAAGCCCGATAATAGGTCGAAGCTGCAATCGGTAAAATTCTACAAATCGCATCAACACCATATCGATCTTTATTGTGATGGATAAAATCCACCATTATTTGTGTGGGCGGTCGAGCTCCGCCTGGGCGAAAAAAGCGGCTGCTTTACGTAGAATTTCATTGGCACGTTTTAATTCTTTAATTTCACGTTCCATTTGCTTCATTTTTTCTTGGTCAGATACCTGTTGTACTTTGGCGGGATTTTGTTGATCTAAGTATTTTTGATACCAAACACGTAGTGTTTCAGGAGTACAGCCAATTTTAGGAGCAATTGCGGAAACTGCTGCCCAATTCGATGGATAATCTTTTTCAGATTCAATCAATAATTGAACCGCTCTTTCTCTGATTTCAGGGGTATATTTTAATTTTGTCATCGGGATAGTCTCTCAGAATATTGACTCTCCGACAAACCCGGTACGGTTCACTTATTTACATTCCAACATAATAATAAGGAGATACAACAAATTGCAGAAACCTCATCAATATATTGATGAATAAGATAACAGAGTCATTTTTCTTAAAAAGAATGGAATTTTCCTGCTTGGACAAGCGATGGTATTTTATAGAGATGAGCACAAGTGAATAAAGTTCTTAAAAAACAAATCGCTTTTTTTATTCTGCTTCTTTGTGGTGTCGGTCTCTATAATTATAAGGGGATACAACCGCAACAACAGCCTGATGAATCAATAGAGCGAGCTCAACAAAGAGAAGCAGAGTTCATGCAAAGAAAGGCAGAATATATTGCGAAACATGGTGGACTAATTCCTGCTGCACAGCAAATGCATCAGGAATTAGCACACAAGAATGGTATGCTGCTTATTGAACCACCCTCCACAAACTGAACCGTACCGGGTTTGTCGGAGACCACTATTCGTTCAATATTTCATGAATTTAGTTAGATTGGTAATCCCCCCTAAAAATAATAGGATCTAAAAGTAGAATTTTCTCTTAAGATACAAGCAGGAGATTCTGCATGAAAACATCTAAATTTACTGACAGCCAGATCATGTCCATATTAAAGCAAGCGGAGTCTGGCACACCTGTTGCTGCCCTTTTATAGGCTTATTCATTTGCAAATTATATAGCGGAATAAGACTTTATCGGTAGGTTTGTTCAACAAGGCCGCTCTAATTTAATTTGTAAAACCCAACATGCTAAAAACATTCAGCAATCATTAGGATGAATCCTATACATCACTTATAATTTGAAAAATTATATTATTCTTTTTGTACAGGTAACTACCTTTGACTATCGAGTACTTACAATGAATAGAAAAGGCTCATCAATAACCCGAGTTTTAGATATTATTGAGGCTATTTCAACAGCCAAACATCCTCCGACCCCTTTAGACCTCTCAGTAGAACTGGATATTCCTAAACCTAGTATCCATCGACTGTTGCAGACCTTGGAGCAGGAAAAGTTCATTAAGGTTGATACCTATGGTGGGTATATCGTAGGCGAGCGAACCTATGATTTGCTCATGAGTGCATGGCAGCAAGAACCTCTAAAAATAGAAAGACTAGCGATTTTGCAAAAGTTGTCAGACCAAATTAATGAAACGTGTGGAATTGCTATACTGCATAACAATCAAATGCTATATACAGACCGCGTTCAAGCGAATTGGCCCTTACAAGTCTATCTACCGATTGGATCAACTGTGCCACTATGGTGTACATCCAGTGGGAAATTACTACTAAGTTTTCAACCAAATCAACGTAGAAAAAAAATATTGGAACATCTGTCTATTGAGCAAATGACTAAAAATACCATTACAAATCCAATCTTGCTTGAAGAAAATTTAAGTCTAATTTATTCAAATCAAATTGGCACAGATAACGAAGAATTTATCTCAGGTATGGTTGCATGTTCAGTTCCAATCTTTAGAAAAGAAGAGATTGTTGCATGTTTATATGTACATGCACCGACCATACGTAAATCATTAGATGATCTTTTGGCTTTTGAACCACTATTGCGTCAAGCTGCCAACGACCTGAGTCATCTGATTGATACTAAATAAAAAAGGGAAGCTATAACAGCTTCCCCCTTATCTTGCTTGCTAATCTTAGTTTAAAGTCGGCATTGAGAATTGAGCACCCTCACGAACATTAGCGGTTGGCCAACGTTGTGTAATCGTTTTACGACGGGTGTAAAAACGTGCACCATCTGGACCATAAGCATTTAAATCACCAAATAATGAGCGCTTCCAGCCACCAAAACTATGATAAGCCACAGGGACTGGCAATGGGATATTAATTCCTACCATTCCGACCTTAATATTGTCACTGAAGTAACGAGCTGCTTCCCCATCACGTGTATAAATACAAGTACCATTGCCGTATTCATGATCATCAATCAGATTCATAGCTTCTTGCATGGTTTTTACACGTATAACCTGTAGTACAGGACCGAAAATTTCTTCTTTATAACTAGTCATTTCAGGAGTCACTTGATCGATTAGCGTGGCTCCCACATAGAATCCCTTTTCGTAACCAACTGGAGCTGCATCTCGACCATCAACAACAATCGTTGCACCTTGCTCTTCTGCACTGTTGATATAACCCACAACTTTAGCTTTATGCTGGGCTGTAATCACAGGACCGAAATCATTTTCTTTTTCTGAATATGCCCCATATTTTAACGATGCCATAGCTTCAGAGAGCTTAGAAATCATCAAATCAGCAACATCATCACCTACGGCAACAGCGACTGAAAGAGCCATACAACGCTCACCTGATGAACCAAAAGCAGCACCTAATAAAGAGCTTACTACATTATCAATATCAGCATCAGGCATAACAATCGCATGGTTTTTTGCACCGCCAAGTGCTTGGCATCTTTTCCCAGTAGCAGTTGCTGTCTTATAAATATATTCAGCTATCGGTGTCGAGCCAACGAAGCTTATAGCCTGTACTCGAGAATCTAAAAGTAAGGTATCAACAGCCTCTTTATCTCCATTTACAACATTTAGTACGCCATCAGGTAGACCAGCTTCTTTCAGTAATTGTGCAATATACAAAGTTGATGATGGATCACGCTCAGATGGTTTAAGAACAAAAGTATTTCCACAAACAATTGCCATCGGGAACATCCAAAGTGGAACCATGACTGGGAAATTAAATGGAGTAATACCTGCAACGACACCTAAAGGCTGGAACTCACTCCATGAATCGATACTTGGACCTACGTTTTTACTGAATTCACCTTTTAAAAATTCAGGAGCACTGCAAGCATACTCAACATTTTCAATACCACGCTGTAATTCACCGGCAGCATCATGCACAATTTTTCCGTGTTCTTCACCAATAAGTTGGCAAATTTTTTCAGCATTTTTTTCCAGCAGTTCTTTGAATTTAAACATGACACGTGCACGTTTAATCACTGGAGTATTTCGCCATTCAGGAAATGCTGCTTCAGCTGCGGCAATTGCTTCTTCAACTGTTGCTTTGGTTGCAAGCGCTACTTCCTTGCTTTGCTCACCTGTTGATGGATTGTAAACAGGTTGAGTTCTTGCATGTTGGGTATTCAGAGTCCCATTAATAAAATGCCCGATTAATTCCATGTGGATCTATCCTCTTGATGTGGAAAAATGAATTAAATATGCCTTACCAGAGTTGCTTATATAGTGAAACTATTTCGGTGACTGTAGGAACGACAGGGTTGTTGGAAGGTGAACCAGATGCGAGTGCTTGTTCAGCCATTGTTTCGACAATTTCATCGAAAAATTGTTTATCAGCTCCAAATTCAGCTAATGTTGGAACTTTGAGGTCTCTATTTATTTCGATTAATGCTTGGATAAGTTTCTGATTTGCAACATTGTCAGAGTCATCCATATGGGCAACACCCATTGCTTTAGCACAGTCTGCATAACGTTCTGGTGCAGCGTGTATTGAAAACTCAGTAATCATCGGTAGTAACATTGCATTAGATAATCCATGCGGAACATGGAAAAAAGCACCAATCGGTCGACTCATACCATGTACTAAAGCAACAGAGGCATTGGAAAATGCGATACCTGCAAATGTAGATCCGAGCATCATTTTTTCACGTGCAGATTCATTATTTGGTTCGTGAAAAACGGTCTGTAGATTTGGACCAATGAGCTTCATTGCTGCAATTGCTTGGGCATCACTATATGGACTTGCCTTTTTGCTAACATAAGCTTCAATTGCATGCGTGAGTGCGTCAATTCCAGTATCAGCCGTTGTACGGGCAGGCATTGACATCGTTAACTCATAGTCTACGATTGCAGCCACAGGTAAAAAACCTAACCCTGCGCACAGCATTTTTTCACTGGTTTTATCATCAGTAATGATCGTAAATCGAGTACATTCTGAACCTGTACCTGCTGTTGTTGGAACAGCAATAATAGGCAATCCAGTCTCATTCACTTGTCGGGGAAATTTATAATCACGAATTTCTCCACCAAACATGCCCAAAATACTAATGGCTTTGGCACTGTCGATTGGGCTTCCGCCACCTACAGCAATGATGGAGTCATATTGATGAGATCTAATATGATTTACACCTGCTTCGATTGAAGCAGAAGTTGGCTCAGGAATAGTCTCGTCAAAATAGTCGCTTTCAATATTTGCTGTTTTGAGTATGTTCTGGATTTCATTGATATAACCTAATGTAACCATCATTTTGTCAGTGATGATCAAAGGCTTTTTTGCTCCTAAGCTATTTAATATTGCAGGAAGCTGGCTTCGAGCATTTTTTCCAACCTGCATAATTCGAGGAAGGTTTATCGTATGAGACATTTTTTATTCACCATATTGGGTTAAGGTATTGAATTTTCTAGAATGATCCAAATATTGTGCCGAGGGTAATGACACCACTTAATGCAATCAGCGGTATAACAACTGCGACAATGAACATGTCGTAATAAGATTGTTTATGAGTCAATCCACATAAGGTAATGATAGTAATTACGGCACCATTGTGTGGAAGTGAGTCTAGTGCGCCAGAGGCCATTGATGCGACTCTGTGCATGAGTTCTAATGAAATCCCATGCTCTAGTGCCAAACTTTTATAGGTTTCACCCATTGTATTTAGGGCAATACTAAGACCACCTGAAGCTGAGCCTGTAATCCCTGCTAATACATTGATAACAATAGCTTCAGAAATTAGTGGATTACTTGGCGCAATACCGATTAGAAAATCACGCAGAATAATAAAACCTGCCAATGAAGCGATGACTGAGCCATAACCCACCTCAGAAGCCGTATTAAAAATAGGTAAGAATGAAGATGACACCCCTTGCTGAATTGAATCTTTGATATCAACAAAGGCCTTCCAATTTAGAACGATGATGCTTAAGCAAGCTAAGACCAATGCACAGATAATCGCCCATAGCCCAATGACTGAACTTAATGAAGTATTTCCAAATTGGTCAGTAGAAAGATATGCCGTATCCAGAGAAGGTAAAATCACTTTAGTTAACAGTAGGTTGGAAATTATAACTACTAGGATTGGTGCAAAAGCAATCAGTAAACTTGGAGATGATGATGTTAATCCACTTTCACGGTGGTGTGATTCAAAGTGATTGCCATAACCTTCATTATTTAAATGTGCTTTAGCAATACGCTTGTTTAACCACCACATTCCTGTAACCAGAATAAAAATGGATGCCAGTATTCCTAAGCCAGGTGACGCGTATAGGTCTGTATTAAAAAATGGCATTGGAATAGCATTTTGAATAGCAGGTGTGCCAGGTAATGCCGTCATGGTAAAAGTAAGAGCACCTAACATGATTGCTGCAGGAATTAGACGCTTCGGAATCCCAAGTTCTTTAAAGAGTGCAGATGCAATTGGGAATACAGCAAAACCAACAACAAATAACGAAACACCACCGTAAGTTAGAATCGAACATGAAAGCACGATAGAAAGCATCGCTCTTTTATGTCCCAATTTTTCTACAAAAAAATTGGCGATAGTTCGAGCTGAACCTGAGTCATCCATTAATTTCCCAAACACAGCTCCTAATAAAAAGAGTGGGAAATATTTGATGATGTAGCCACCTAAACCTGTCATGAAAACTTGAGAATAAAACCCAAGTATCTCATTGCTGAGCCCACTCCATGCAACTGCAAATAACGCAAGTATTGGTGCAAGAACAATAACGCTGAAGCCCTTATATGCTAAATACATCAGCAATATTAGGGACAAGACTATTCCGATTAGCCCTATCATTTTAAACATCCTATTTAAAATATTTTTTGTATAATGATACATATCGTATCATTATTAATATATTTGATTTTTTAGACATGTCAACAAAAAATCGAGAAGGTCGACTTTAGTTGTAGACTGTAAGTTTAAAAAATATTATTTAATTATTTTAAAACATAGACTTATGTTGATTTAATCTTGAAAAGAAGAAGTTGTTGATTGAAGGTTTGTAAAAATCTGAAAATAAACCCAAGGAATAGTGTATGTAATTGAATAGCCGTACTTATTTTTATATTTCTGATGAAATGATTTTTGACAAGCTGAAGTCGGATATCGATGAATATATCGAAGTTTGGTATAGCTCAAAGAGCTGTTGTGCTTCCAATGATTAGTGTTTCCCATTAGCTTATGAAGTGATTCATCAAAAGATGGTTAGATGTGTCAATAATTGGAGGAACTATTCGTAGAATCTATTTAATTTTGATTAGAATAAGACCTTAAAACTGTATAGTTATATCCTTAAATTACAAGGTATTACACAACTAAAATTTTCACGAGTGACTTATAATATATTGAGATGATTAGATAACGCTAAGCACTCAATTTAACATAATGGTGGTTATACGAAATTCGCTCTAATTCTCTTTATAAATCAATGCTGTAGTTTCTAGTTGATAGCCCATCTTCCACAAGGTGGGATTTTTGTTGATTTTTATGTTCCACGATTAATATTTTCCCATGTTTCACGATTTTGATTAGCTCCTCTGCTTAATCTATATTTAACTCCTTGCTTACTTTTTAAAGAAGGGAGAGGAATAGGAAAAAGTCTTCATTTAAAAAAGTAACAATAGGGTATAGCCTAACGGAACAAAATAAAGTCTTAAAAAGCAACTCAAAAACCGTATTTATAGACTTAATATTTAATTTCGGTAC
>NZ_JACANS010000034.1:0-11518 GCF_030329305.1 Acinetobacter sp. 251-1
AAAAAGACTCGGCTTTAAAAGTCCGAGTCAGGTATTATGGCAACAACATGGTGTTGCACTTCAAATGCTAATCTAAGAAACATAAAAAACCTTCAACTGAAATTAATTAATTATGAATGGTTTAACAACTAATACAAAGCCTGAATGCAATTTTATTTTCACTATTTCTCTAATTAATGATTTTGGGAATCCAAATTCACTTTTTAGCGAGTGTCTACGAGCGACATATTGGAACTTCTATTTTACAACGACTTTAGCTAAGAGAGTGCTGATATATGCTGAAATGAGATTCGATACTGCAAAAATGAAAATGAATGAAATAAAAAAATTATGTCTTCCTAAAATTAACATAAAGCACGTTATACGTAATTTTTTCTATGTAAAATCATAGTTTTAATGTGTAGCAAAAAGTCCAATTCTCATAAATTGGGCTTTTTACTATTTTTTACCCAGTGCGCTTATTTGTAACTTAAAACTTTTAAGACAAACTAAGCAAAAATCCCCTTCACTTTTGCACAAGAGTGCGTAATTTTAGCCGTCATATTATTTGGCAAAGAACACTTCGCTAAACGAACCCAAACACTCCAAAACTGCTGAAAGCAATTCGCTTCATTGTAGTTAATACCATATTCAGCACATAAGGCTTTAATCTTTGGCGCAACTTCCGCATAACGGTTGGCTGGCATATCAGGAAATAAATGATGCTCAATCTGATGGCTCAAATTACCACTCAGAATATGCAACCAATCTGTTCCTGTGAAGTTACTCGAACCACGAATCTGACGCAGATACCACTCAGCACGCGTTTCATTTTCAGTATTGTCAGGCTCAAAAGTTTCAGCATCTTCAGTGAAATGACCATTAAAAATCACTGCCGAAGACCACAAACTACGAATCACATTGGCAACCGCATTCCCTGCAAAAACAGGCAAAGCATTTGGACCTGCAATGACAGGGAAAAATACATAATCTTTTAAAATTTGACGGCGGGCTTTTTTACGGAATTTGGTCGCATCTGCCCAAACTTGTTTCCAAGTCTTGGTTTTATAAACCAATGCATCTTCTAAATGTAGATTTTGCACACCCACATACCATTCAAAAAACACCATGAGCTGAATTGCTAAAGGAATATTCAATAAAAAACGAGGTTCCCACTTTTGCGATTCACTCACACGTAGCAAACCATAACCCACATCATGATCTTTGCCGACAATATTGGTATAAGTGTGATGCACATAATTATGGGTATATTTCCAATCATCACCTGAAGCAATGGTATCCCAATCATAATTGGCACCATTCAAACTTGGATCATTTAACCAGTCGAATTGTCCATGCATCACGTTATGACCGAGTTCCATATTTTCCACGATTTTGGAAATACCCAACAAACCTGTACCCACCACCCATACAGGGGGAATCCAGCCGCCAAACATCAACATGCCACGTGATGCAATCTCGCTATAACGGACAAAATTACGGATTTTATAAATATATTGGGTATCCGACTCTCCTAAGCTGTCCATCACCTCGCGACGGATTTCATCGACACGGCGACCAAATGCTGCTGTGTGTTCAGCATTTAAATGCTTTGATTTACTGTTTAAAAAATTCACTGATATATTCATTGTTTTACTCCTCAGCGCTTCATTTTTTAGAAGCCTGTGCTGAATTTTGGCCACAACGTCCCCTGTCTTAATGGATGAGACAAAGATCGTGTTTAAATAAAAATTTGGAAAATAGCTTTTAAAATTAACTCTGACTTAAAGATTGATCACCACAGGACTCACTGCTTGGCTAATACATAGTTTGATTTGTGTATTGGCAGTATGATCAATTTCACCTGTCAGCATATTTTTGGTTGAACCACTGACTTTGGTACATGTACAGGTATTACACATGCCCATACGGCAACCATGTGTCGGTTTTAAACCTGCTTGCTCAGCACTTTCAAGCAAGTTAGTTTTGGCAACAAATTCCTGCTGTGAGCGTAAAAAAGTTACAGGTTGCTGATTCAGGCTCTCATCTGCAACTACCTGAAAATATTCTTGTTTAAGCTGATGCTGAATATTCAACTCACGATATATTTGCTGAATACTTTGCATCATTGCATTTGCACCACAGGCATACGTTTGACGTTGCTGAAAGTCTGTCACATGTTCATTTAGCAAGGCTAAAGTTAAACGCTGCTGAGTTTTTAATGTATTGAAATATAAGTAATTCAACTGTGAATGCTGCACGGCAAGTTGCTGTAAGTCAGCATGAAAAGCTTCATCTCGACTAAAATACAACACAGTAATTTTGCGCTGTGACTGTTTTAAAGCGGCATTGAGCAATGCATAAATCGCACTGATCCCACTTCCCGATGCAACCAACAAAAGCGGCATGCTGTTTTGATCAAGAATAAATTCTCCTTGTGGTTGTGAAAGCTCTATGATGCTCCCAAATGTTAACTCGCTCAAAGCTTTAGACACTTTACCCTGACGCTTCACCGCCAAAACAAGGTCACCATTCGCCAATGTTTTCACAATGGAATAATGCCGTTGCTGCCGTACCCCTTCAATCAACACAGTGACTAAAACACTTTGCCCTGCTTTTAAATGTTGATTCTTAAAATTACGGTTAGGACGTAATTCAATTTGGAAAAAATCTGTGCTTAAACTGCGTATTTTGACCACAGATGCTTTGACTTTTTTCCATGCCCATAAGGGATTGATCTTGGCTGCGACAAAATCAACAAAATCCTCACGGATCCATTCAGGTTGATATGACATCGTTTGTATGGTTACAGATTTACTCATGTTGCGTTCCTCTTTATGCTGGCTATTTATTGAGTGAACATGCGTTCTTTTAGTGAACATTCGTAAACTATACTTATTTTTAAATTCAGTCAACACCTGTGCACTGACATTCGTCGTTTAATTTGTAGGTTTATTTGTTAAACTCTTGCCATCACAAAATTTAAGGTCACACAATGTCAATACGGGATGAACGTAAACAGCAAAGTCGTCAGGCTTTACTTGATGCTGCACTCACACTCAGCACATCAGGTCGTTCATTTTCAAGTATCAGTTTGCGAGAAGTTGCGCGTGAAGTGGGTTTAGTGCCTACTGCCTTTTACCGACATTTCCAAGATATGGAAGAACTCGGTAAAGAGTTGGTCGATCAAGTTTCCTTATATTTAAAAAATGTCTTGCATCAACTCGGACATGGTCTCGCCTTGCCTGAAGCCAAAACCCAGACCACCATGGATTCATTTTTTAAAGCCGTTGAACAAAATCCACAGCAATGGATTTTTATGATTGCAGAACGTTGGGGCGGTTCAGAAACGGTGCGCCGTGCCATTGATCGAGAAATTCGTTATTTAAATGATGATCTCAGTAATGATCTAAAAAAATTACAAATTTTTGAACATTTTCAAAATGAAAATGATTTATATGTGTTGACCAGTTTATTGATTAACTCTGCTTTTACTTGGGCAATGTCATGGCTCAGTTTAAGCCGCCAGTATTCTGGGCAAGAATTAGAATTGCAAAAAATAATATATAAAAAACAATCTGTGACCCAAATCCGTTTTATTTTTAGAGGCATTTTAAATTGGGAAACACCCAAAATGGATCCTTTAGATTAATGCCACAATATTGAAGAAACAAAAAAACCCGCAATTTGCGGGTTTTTAATTCATCACACCATCAGATGCTTATTTACGTTCTTTATTGATTAAGTAATCAACTACTTGAGTGACTTTACCATCTTCACCTTGCACCACGTATTTACCATTTACAACCACCGCAGGTACACCACTGAGCTGATATTGTTGCGCCAATTTATTGGCTTGCGCAATTTTTGCAGTGATCGCAAATGAGTTATATGTACTGTTAAATTTCGCCTCAGGAATGCCATATTTTACAAAGAATTTTGCAAATTGATCTTTTTGTAAAATTTGCTGACCTGTACCATTGGCATGGAATAAAGGTAAATGCGTACGTTTGCGTACACCCAAAGCCTCAGAAACAAAATATGCACGTGCACCTTGTTCCCAAAGTGGATTCATTGATGCAGGGGTACGGATAAAGTTCACATCTTTTGGAATTTTTTTGAGCCAAGCTTGCATATGTGGCTCTAATTTAAAGCAGTGTGGGCAACCATACCAAAAGAATTCACGTACTTCAATTTTGCCAGGAACCTCAACTTTACCTAGGTTTTGCACCACAGTGTAGTCTTTTCCTGCAACAAAATTTGCTGCCATAGTATTTGCAGAAAATGCCATGAGCATTGCAGTTGTGCTACCCAAAAGTAATTTTTTCATTCAGTTTTTGTCCTCTAATATCATCTTGTCTAGCTTATGTACTAACTATAAAACAAATATGGGAAAATCGTTTTCCTTCTGTGAAGTTTTTTACACGATTCATCGCTTTTTTCAGAATTATGGGTACACTAGCATAGTTAAACTTAATTTTTGATTAAAACAAATGACCCAGAGGTGGCTCCCATGTCGCAACTCAATGTTGATCCACAAGAAATTGCAAAATTCGAAGCACTTGCAGCCTTATGGTGGGATCAGCACTCAGAGTTCCGCCCATTACACCAAATTAATCCACTCCGTTTAAACTGGATTGATGAACATGCGGGTGGTCTAACAGGTAAAAAAATTCTTGATGTCGGTTGTGGCGGGGGGATCTTGGCTGAAAGCATGGCACGCCGTGGTGCCGATGTACTTGGTATCGATATGGGTGCAGCGCCGCTCAATGTCGCGCGTCTGCATGCAGAACAAGAAAATGTACACAATATTGAATATCGTCAAGTGCCTGTAGAGCAACTTGCTGAAGAACAAGCAGGTCAATATGACATCGTGACCTGTATGGAAATGCTTGAGCATGTACCTGATCCTGCATCGATCATTCAAGCGTGTCAAAAACTGGTAAAACCAAATGGTCATGTGTTTTTTTCGACCATTAACCGTAATCCAAAATCTTATTTATTTGCCATTGTGGGTGCTGAATACGTCTTACGTTTACTCAAACGTGGCACACATGATTACCACAAATTCATTAAACCTTCTGAGCTTGCACATGACATCCGTAGTGCAGGATTAAAACTCAAAGACATGACAGGTTTACATTACAACCCATTGACCAAGCATTATTGGTTAGCACCAAATGTTGATGTCAACTATATGGTATATACAATCAATGAGTCTGCACAATGAAAGCAGTACTCTTTGACCTCGATGGTACTTTGATTGATACCGCTGCTGATTTCATTCGCATTATTCAAAATATGTGCCGTGAAAAAGGCTGTGCGGTTGTCGATGCCGCATTGATCCGCACACAAGTGTCTGAGGGGGCACGTGCGATGGTGAAATTGGTTTATCCCGAACTAGAAGTGGATGATCCTGTATTTTTAGCCCATCGCCAACGCTTTTTAGACATTTATGGTGCAGACATTGCTGTTGATACCGATCTTTTTGCAGGCATGTATCCCCTTCTAGAAGATTTAGAAAAGCATCATATTCCATGGGGCATTGTGACCAATAAACCACGCTGGCTCAGTGAAGCATTACTTAAAGCACTCAATTTAACAGAACGCTGCGCCGTTTTGGTCTGCCCTGAGGATGTTCAAAATACTAAACCTGATCCAGAGCCGATGTATTTAGCAGCAAAGCACTTGAAGATTGATGAAAAACAGATTATTTATGTAGGTGATCATCCACGCGATATTGATGCTGGTCGCAATGCCAAGATGTATACCATTTTAGCAGCCTATGGCTATTTACCTTTACAATATAAAGATGACTTAAATGCATGGCATGCTGACTGTATCGTCAATGATGTGACAACGCTTCATCAGGTGGTTAATCGCTTGGTTCAGATCGAAAAGAGCACTTAAACAGCAAAGTATAATGACATCATAACAATTAAAGGAGGTCTCCCATGAAATATTCTGAATATCAACCTCGTCCTGACTTACTGAAGGATAAAATCATCCTAATTACAGGTGCAGGAGATGGTATTGGACGTGCAGCAGCACTCAGCTATGCACTACACGGTGCTACCGTGGTTTTACATGGTCGTACACTCAATAAACTTGAAGTCATTTATGATGAAATTGAATCTTTAGGTGCACCGCAACCTGCTATTTTACCGCTTCAATTATCGACAGCCTCACCACGAGACTATGAGCTTTTGGTACAAACCTTAGAACAACAGTTTGGTCGTTTAGATGGCATTTTACATAACGCAGGGATTTTAGGTGAACGTGTTGAATTAGCACATTATCCTGAAGAAGTGTGGGACGATGTCATGGCGGTAAATTTACGTGCACCTTTTGTCCTTACACAAGAATTAATGCCACTTTTACAAAAGTCTGAACACGCTTCTGTGGTTTTTGCCAGTTCAGGTGTAGGACGTGAGGCACGTGCTGAATGGGGTGCTTATTCGGTATCTAAAATTGCAATTGAAGCGGTAAGCCAAATTTTTGCAAAAGAACGAACTTATCCAAATATTCGTTTTAACTGTATTAATCCAGGCGGTACACGTACTGCAATGCGTGCTAAAGCTTACCCAGCAGAAGACCCAAAAACTTTGCCTACGCCTGAAAATATTATACCTGCCTATTTATATTTAATGGGTGAAGACAGCTTACACATGAATGGTGAAAGTATTGATGCTCAGGACTAACCATTAACAGCGCTATTGTTCAATACCAATACCCTCCTGTTTTAAATTAGAGGGTATTTTTTATTCAACAAAATAAAGACTTTACTATCTGCATTTAAAATCTGTGTATTATTTTTTAATGTCACAGTCTGCGAAGTATTCCAATGTGAATGCCCACAAAACAATAGATTATCCGCATATCTTTCAAGGATTTTCGTCAACTGTGGTTCACCTAAAAAAGCATATTCTTCAAGATGCGGTGACAAATGCGTTAATACGATATCGGGTTGCTGTTTTAAGAATTTTTCCAAGCTATTTAAATAAACATGTGCTTCTTGTCTAAAGTTTTTATCTGTTCGTCCAATGATGCCACTAAGTCCTGCAATGTTTAATCCATTCATTTTTACAACATCATTTTCTAAAAAGTGTACATTCTCAATCTTCTTGAGTTGGTTTAAATTTATGCCAAAGTCATCATGATTGCCAGCTATGCCAATTACTTGCTCAAAATATTGTGCAAATGTCTGCCACACTTGGATTGGATTACCGCTACTGCCTCTTTTTTCTAAATTAGCGTACAAATCACCACACAAAAAAGCCCACGATTTTTTAATGCTAAATCCTGTCAAATACATCTCATAAATTATTGGCAAACTTTCAGCTAAAACTTCACCAAGTAATATGCTCGAGGTTTGATCAAACTGACAGACTCCTTGTAAATCTGAACTCACTACAATTGAATCAATATTCTCTGCTAACCCTTCGATTTCACCAATATAAATAGGTAGTTGAAATTTTTGCGCTATCAAATCACCATGCGGTATGGTTAAATAATCTATATATTCAATAGGATGCTCATTAATCTTTAGAATTTTTAATACTGTACCTATTTTCATTTATACCTACTGTTTTTTATTCAACCACCACTTTGATCGGTCTTGAAACCAAGTGATAGAAATTTTGTGCATCTAATTGTACTTTATAGCTTGCCAATACATAGTCCACACCTTTTTGAGTGAATTTTAGGCTGGTATTTTCCAAATGATGTGTCGGTGAGCCCGCCAAAACCACAAAGTTTTGCACTTTTGCATTCACTATTTTTTTATCTTGCTGCTGCAATTGGACATCTAAACTCAATGTTTGTCCACGTGCCACTTTCACTGTTTGAGGCGCTCGAATATCAACAATATAATGTGAATATTGCTGTATAAAATTGGTGGTAACCCCATTCAAACCTGCAATATAAAACTGTTTAAATGCTGCATCATTAAGATTCCAAGGCCAATAAGTCACTCCACGTTGTTGAGTATCTTGCACCACTGCCAATAATTCTTTTTGATAAGCAGGATGATACGAGGCTGTATAATTTTGTACACTATTTAAAACAGTTTTCACATGATCTGCTGTGCTTTGCTGACTTGCAAATGCACCCGCCAACACACCTATTGAGACATCTGCAATTTCCCGATGCGCACGCTGTAACTGTTCTCGATTAAAAGAAGTAATCACCACTTGATCTGCAACTTTGTAACGTGCAATTTCTTGTTTTAATGCAGGAATAATCAAAGGATTATTACTTTTAATTTCAATCATTAAAACCACGTTCTTATTATTTTTAAATGCCTTAAAATATTCAGCGAGTGTTGGAACATGACGATTTTTTGTTTTGGTACGGAGTTGCTGAATCTGAGCAAGAGTCATGTCTTCGATTTTGCCTGTTGCATAGGTCGTCCGGTCAACCGTTGCATCATGCATAACAATAATCTGATGATCTTTACTGAGATAAATATCATTTTCAACAAGATCTGCCCCTAGATTTACTGCACGTACAGCACTTTCTAGCGTATTTTCATCCTCTAGACTCGGTACACCCCGATGTCCAATAATCAACGGTTGATGTAACAAAGTTTGTGCAGGAAGTTTCTTGAGCACTTGATTCAATAATAAATAATTGGAACTGATGACACCATTGGCACCTGAAATCATGACAGAAGCTGCTTCTACCTCATTCTTGGCAGAGCTCATGACCCAAACATTCATTAAACGTTGTTGGATATATTGCACAGACTTTTTAACTGCCAAGTGTTCAGGCAAAATTACAACTTTTGCATGCGCTTGATTACTTTGTTGCACAATTTGATTTAAATCACTAAAAGCATGACCTAACTTTTTGTTCTGACTAAAATCTAAAACCGTTCGCACCGTAGGGAGTAAATCATGTGCTGTTTTTAAAAGATCAGAGGATGACGATACGATCATTAGATCAGAAATATCACGTGAAGCTGACCATTGTTTCAGTGCATTCAAAGTCGCAACATCTGAAACTTCTAAAATTGCTAAGCTTTTACGTTGCGGGTCTAACCAATATTGAGCAAATGACGCCTGTACTTGACCTGAGGCATTCAACAGATTGAGTTGTTGATTTAACTTAAGATAAAGCTGACCTGTCTGTATTTTTTGCTGCTCAGCATGGGTGGTCACTTTTGGAATAATGGTTGTCGCAGCAAATCCTTGATGATTTGGTACAGTGGCTACATTTTGAATCGGTGTGGTTGTGGCAATCTGTGGTGTTGTTAATTTCACAGATTTTATTTTCATTTGTAAGCCTGCCGCAGAAAATCCGATCTCTCCCAAATCTTTTCTTTTGATTTCAGCATGTTGTAGTAAAACATCATTTAAATAATGTTTCACTTGCTGCCCTGAAACCCATAACGTTGCTTTATAGATTGTATTGGCTTGAATATCTTCAGAAAAAGCTGTTTTTGCTCGCACATGCCACTGACCATTTGCCAATTTTCCGCCCAGCTCAGTGCCGTTTTGTGCACGTGCATTTTGCCGTAGCGTAAACTGAGTATAAGCTTGTGGAATCACACCTTGTCCAAGTGCGATATCATAAATCAGTGCGCCCCAACGACTCGGATTATTCACATCTTGCAAAGAAAACTCAACATCTAAACGATAATGACTTAAGTTTGCTAACTCAGAAGGCAATAAAATAGAAGTCGGCTCAAAGCTTTGTTTACGCCCATCAACCCATAAAAAGCCATCTTTTATATAAATGCTACCTGCATTATTTCCGGGAATTTTCCAACCTTTGGGTAATTGTTTTATCTTAGAAAAATCAATTTCATAACGTATTTTTTCTAATTGTTCAGGACTTTTTTGTGCCGCTTCTTGCTGTTGAACAAGCACAGCTTGTGCCATACTTTGCTGTGAAAAAATACTCAAAACGAATAGGGCAGGAAAAATATACACACGCATAGATCAAAATGATACCGACCAAAATACGCATTGTTTTAGGCTGATATTTTGGTCTTTCATTCCTTATTATAAATGAAGTGATTATTTTAAACCCATCTATAACAAAACACAGTATCTTAAATACCAATCACCATTAAAATTACTGTTGTTGCTGTTCTTGATGCCAACGGCGTTGCTGTAAACGCTCCCCTTCTACTTCGCGTTTATTACGTGCAGATTCATATAATTTTGTGCCTTTAAGTTCAGGTGGCATGTAGTCCTGCAACACAAAATGTTCAGGATAGTTATGTGGATAGAGATAATCTACACCATAGCCTTGTTCTTTCATCAACTTCGTCGGTGCATTTCTTAAATGTAAAGGCACAGGCAGATTTGAGGTTTTTTCAGCGAGTTCTAGTGCTTTATTGATTGCTAAATAAGTACTGTTACTCTTGGCACTAGTTGCCAAATAAACCGCACATTGTCCTAAAATAATACGGCATTCAGGCATCCCCACCGCTTGTACTGAACGGAAACACTCTCCTGCAAGTAACAATGCATTGGGGTTAGAATTACCAATATCTTCCGATGCAGCAATCAGCATACGACGCGCAATAAAAACGGGATCTTCACCACCTTTGAGCATCCGCGCCATCCAATACAAAGTGGCATCAGGATCACTGCCTCGAATCGACTTAATAAAAGCCGAAACCAAATCATAATGTTGCTCACCTGATTTGTCATAACGGGCAATATTTTGCTGTGCCACTTTCACGACCACAGCATTCGTGACGATATTCTCTTGGTCTGGCTCAAATGTACTTGCCACTAAATCAATTAAATTGAGGGCTTTACGGGCATCACCTGCAGCAAACTGTATCAGTGCATCAAATTCTTCAATTTGAATATGACGATCTTTTAAAAATTGATCCTGCTGAATCGCATTTTCAATCAAGCTTTGAATCGCCTCATTACTTAATGCATTTAAGCTATAAACCTGACAACGTGACAGCAACGCACTATTGACTTCAAAAGATGGATTTTCTGTGGTTGCCCCTATTAAAGTGATTTTGCCTTTTTCTACAGCATTGAGTAATGCATCTTGTTGTGACTTGTTAAAACGATGAATTTCATCAATAAAAACCACAGGCGTAAGCAAATCACCACTTTCAGCAATCACCTCACGCAACTCTTTTACCCCTGTATTGAGCGCAGATAAACTCACAAAAGGTCGATCAACCGCTTGCGCCAACAACAATGCAATCGTAGTTTTCCCTACACCAGGTGGTCCCCAAAAAATAATGGATGGCAAATGTCCTTGATCAATCATTTGACGTAAAGGGGCTTGTTCTCCAAGTAAATGATCTTGCCCAATAATTTCAGACAAATCACGAGGACGAAGGCGTTCAGGTAAAGGAATATGGGTGTCTGACATAGTTGTTTTTGCAAAATAAGAGCTGTTCATAGTCTACTATGGTTTAGGCAATTGTCGATAAAATTCCCATGCGATGCCTTGACATCCTCCCCGACCTAAAGGACGGAGATTCCTCCTGCGAGACGCTCATGTCCGAGCGCAAGAATATTCAGTGCGGCATTTATATCCCGATCCCATGAGCTAC